>NZ_JBYSYZ010000034.1:0-68034 GCF_058783925.1 Pseudomonas sp. FW305-70 | reverse complement strand
GTCACGCCCTCGACCACCGCCACAGAACTGATCGGGCAGGCGCTGGATGCAGCAAATGGCCTGGTCATCGGTGAGAGTCAGGATCGCATTGCCAGTATGCGTTTTCTCATCGAGAACATGCCGACACTCGCCAGACAGGGGGTCAAAACACTGTATTTCCATCGCCTGCTCAACGATTTCAGTCAACTGGACTTGAACACATTCTTCAGCACCGGGGAAATGTCCGATGACCTGGAGGAAACGCTGCAACAACTGCAAAGCGACCCGTCAGGGCGGTATACGCCGCTTGAAGTGGTCAGGGCTGCGCGACTCAACGGCATTCGGGTTCAGGCGACGGACTGTCTGGCGAGCTATCGCTATCCCACCTCGCCACTGCCCGACATGCATGAGCAAGCCATAAAGAACTACCTCACCCACACGATCATGCAGGCTAACGAATCCCTCAATGGCGCAGGTAAATGGGTGGTACTGACCGACCAGGAAAACATCAACACCTTTCGCGGTATGGCCGGCATCAGTGAAATACAGGGCGGCATCGGCTTGCGCATCGAAGAAGTGTTGCCCGAACAACGCCTGCTGATCGAGACAGACCGGGGCATCGAAGTGGGACGGGGCTTCACCACGCAACCGGACCATGTCAGTGGCGAATACGATACGTTGTACGCCGACCTGAGCCTGCAGATGCCGCTACCGCTGCTCGAGCGAACACCGGCGGAACTCAATCGGCTGCTGTTCCGACAAGGCATGTTCACCTTCGAGAAGGTCGATGGAACCTGGACGTTGATTCATCGCGGCAGAGACCGCCAGATTGCGCGAACGCTGGTCGAGCGTACGGTTGACGGCAAATACCTGATCAATCGCCCGACATGGACTGATGTGCATCAGGTGCCATACGCCAGTATCGTCGAACTGTCCTGGGCCCTGAGCCGCATGGGCATGGACCTCGAAGGGCGTCTGCCTCTGTAATTCGTGCCTGTTTCTGCCACGCCTGCATGCAAAAAGCCCCCGGTCTCGCGACCGGGGGCTTCTTTTACCGCTATCGTTTTGAGCCCGGGTTCACAGGCTCAAATACGATCACTCCCACTCAATGGTCGCCGGCGGCTTGCTCGACACGTCGTAGGTGACGCGGGAGATGCCTTCGATTTCATTGATGATGCGGCCGGATACGGTTTCCAGCAGTTCGTAAGGCAGGTGTGCCCAACGCGCGGTCATGAAGTCGATGGTTTCCACGGCACGCAGGGCCACGACCCAGGCGTAACGACGGCCATCGCCGACCACGCCAACCGATTTCACTGGCTGGAACACCACGAAGGCCTGGCTGACCTTGTGGTACCAGTCGGCCTTGCGCAGTTCTTCGATGAAGATGTGGTCGGCACGACGCAGCAGGTCGGCGTATTCCTTCTTCACTTCCCCGAGGATGCGCACGCCCAGGCCCGGACCCGGGAACGGGTGACGGTAGACCATGTCGTACGGCAGGCCCAGCTCCAGGCCCAGACGACGGACTTCGTCCTTGAACAGTTCGCGCAGTGGCTCGACCAGTTTCAGGTTCATTTCTTCCGGCAGGCCGCCCACGTTGTGGTGCGACTTGATCACGTGGGCCTTGCCGCTTTTCGCGCCAGCCGACTCGATCACGTCCGGGTAGATGGTGCCCTGGGCCAGGTACTTGATGTTGTCCAGCTTGCAGGATTCGGCATCGAACACGTCGATGAAAGTGCGGCCGATGATCTTGCGCTTCTTCTCCGGGTCGGCTTCGCCGGCCAGGTTGCCCAGGAACTGCTCCTCGGCGTTGGCGCGGATCACCTTGACGCCCATGTTCTCGGCGAACATGGCCATCACTTGCTCGCCTTCGTGCAGGCGCAGCAGGCCGTTGTCGACGAACACGCAGGTCAGCTGGTCGCCGATGGCCTTGTGCAGCAGTGCGGCAACCACGGACGAGTCAACACCGCCGGACAGACCCAGCAGAACGTTGTCGGTGCCGACCTGGGCGCGAACCTGGGCGATGGCGTCTTCAGCGATCTTCGACGGCGTCCACAGCGCTTCACACTCGCAGATGTCGAGGATGAAGCGCGACAGGATGCGACCGCCCTGCTTGGTGTGGGTCACTTCCGGGTGGAACTGCACGCCGTAGTAGCGACGCTCGTCACTGAACATGCCGGCGATCGGGCAGCTCGGGGTGCTGGCCAGGATGTGGAAGTCTTCCGGCATCTTGGTGACCTTGTCACCGTGGCTCATCCAGACGTCGAGGCCGAACAGGCCGTCGGCGTCGATGTGGTCTTCGATGCCGTCGAGCAGGCGGCTCTTGCCGACCACGTCTACGCGGGCGTAACCGAACTCACGCAGCTCGGAACCTTCAACCTTGCCGCCCAGTTGCTCGGCCATGGTCTGCATGCCGTAGCAGATACCGAAGACCGGCACGCCCAGATCGAAAACGGCTTGCGGGCAGCGAGGGCTGTTGGCTTCGTGAACCGACTCCGGGCCACCGGCGAGGATGACGCCTTTAGGAGCGAATTCGCGGATCGCATCTTCGTCCATGTCGAACGGATGCAGTTCGCAGTACACACCGATCTCGCGCACGCGGCGGGCGATCAGCTGGGTGTACTGGGAACCGAAGTCGAGGATCAGGATGCGGTGAGCGTGAATGTCGAGGGCCATGGGGGAAACTCTTAAAAGCAGTTGCAAGCTTCAAGCTGCAAGCTGCAAGTAATCGGAAACCGCGCGGCACTGCACTATCACAGCACCGCTTGCAGCTTGTAACTTGTGGCTTATAGCTGTCGGCGTCAGCCGACCCGATAGTTTGGCGCTTCCTTGGTAATCTGCACGTCGTGAACGTGGGACTCGGCCATGCCGGCGCCGGTGATCCGTACGAACTCAGGCTTGGTGCGCATCTCTTCGATGTTGGCGCTACCGGTGTAGCCCATCGAGGAGCGCAGGCCGCCCATCAACTGGTGGATGATCGCGCTCAGGGTGCCCTTGTACGGAACACGCCCTTCGATGCCTTCCGGAACCAGCTTCTCGGCGCCTGCCGAGGAGTCCTGGAAGTAGCGGTCGGAGGAACCCTGGGCCTGGGACATGGCGCCCAGCGAGCCCATACCGCGATAAGCCTTGTACGAACGGCCCTGGAACAGTTCGATCTCGCCCGGCGCTTCTTCGGTACCGGCGAACATCGAGCCCATCATCACGCAGGAAGCACCGGCCACGATGGCCTTGGACAGGTCACCGGAGAAACGGATGCCGCCGTCGGCGATCAACGGCACGCCAGTGCCTTCAAGGGCGGCGGCGACGTTGGCGATGGCACTGATTTGCGGTACGCCGACACCAGCGACGATACGAGTGGTGCAGATCGAGCCAGGGCCGATACCGACCTTGACCGCGTCAGCGCCAGCTTCGGCCAGGGCCTTGGCGGCAGCGCCGGTGGCGATGTTGCCGCCGATGACCTGCACTTCAGGGAAGTTCTGCTTGACCCAGCGAACGCGGTCGATCACGCCTTTGGAGTGACCGTGAGCGGTGTCGACCACCACCACGTCAACGCCGGCGGCGACCAGGGCGGCAACGCGGTCACCGGTGTCTTTACCGGTACCGACTGCAGCACCCACGCGCAGACGACCTTGATCGTCCTTGCTAGCCAGCGGGTAAGCCTTGGCTTTTTCGATGTCGTTGACGGTCATCATGCCCTTGAGGGCGAATTTTTCGTCGACGATCAGCACGCGTTCGATGCGGTGCTTGTGCAGCAGTTCACGCACATCGTTCTTGTCGGCGCCTTCCTTGACCGTGACCAGACGCTCTTTAGGCGTCATCACTTCACGGACAGTGGCTTCCAGACGGTTCTCGAAACGCACGTCACGGGAGGTGACAATGCCGACCAGGTCGCCATTGTGCAGTACCGGAACGCCGGAGATGTTGTGCATGCGGGTCAGTTCGAACAGTTCGCGCACGGTAGCGTCGGCGACGATGGTGATCGGGTCCTTGACCACACCGGCTTCGTAACGCTTGACCTTGCGCACTTCGGCAGCTTGCTGCTCGATGGTCATGTTCTTGTGGATGATGCCGATACCACCTTCCTGAGCCATGGCAATTGCCAGACGGGCTTCAGTGACGGTGTCCATGGCAGCGGAAACCAGTGGAATATTCAGCTCGATGCCACGGGTAAGGCGGGTCTTGAGACTGACTTCGTTAGGAAGCACCTCGGAATAACCGGGCACTAGGAGAATGTCGTCGAATGTCAGAGCTTCTTGGCTGATACGCAGCATCGCGGGGGCTCCCGAGCGGGAAAATGGAAGCGCGCCATTATAGTCAGACACCCCCTCGGGTTCAATGTAAAACTCTGACTATTATTGGCATTACTGACATACGGGGCGCTTTTTTGTAGGAGCGAGCTTGCTCGCGATGGTCGTGAACGATAATGCGGGTTGCCTGGAAACCCGCGTGGCCTGAAAGTTCATCGCGAGAAGCTCGCGCCTGCAGAAGTTCAGAGTTCGACTTTGACCCAGCTGACTGGCTGATCGAGCCAATCGGCGAATTCGTCGAGAAAGCTCTGTTTGAACCCGGCTTCGGCCCAGTTGTTGAAGATGAATCCGAGGTTGGAGAAGCCGCATTCCTGCAGGAACAGAAAGCCGTTGATGTCGTCTTCATGCCCGCATTCCGGACAGGTGAAGTTATCGGTGCGCCCCGGCATCCAGTCTTCCAGGCTTTCGAACAGCGCTTCACCGACTTCCTTGCGGCACTCGGCGCAGCCTGCTTCCTCAAGGAAACCCTTGGCCGGCGTATAGATGCAGCGCTTGGTAATGATCTCCAGGCCATTGACCGGCTCACCGAACGGCAGGGCTTCGGGGTGCAAAACCACTGCGCGGGCACCGTCGGCGATGGCATGGGCCATGCGATTGCCAGTGCGGCCGCAGGTGGTCAGCTCTTCCTGGATGATGTTCTTGCGCACCAGCCAGCGCACAACGGCCCGGGCCCGGGGCTCGTGCACCGGCAGGGTGGAGATTTTCGGGACGATGATGCTTTGGGAATTCATGGGTACAGGCCTGGAGCTTGGATGAAGGGTCTTGGGCACCCCCAAATTATAGAGACTGAACACCGAACCTGTGGGAGCGGGCTTGCTCGCGAAAGCGGTGTGTCAGATACATTAATGTTGACTGACACACCGCTTTCGCGAGCAAGCCCGCTCCCACAGAGTTACGGGGGTTTACAACTCGACGACAACCGCTTGCGAAGCCCGGGTCGCCTTGGCGCGGGCGGCTTCGATCGATTCGTCGCGCGCCAGGGCCACGCCCATGCGGCGCTGGCCGTTGACTTCAGGCTTGCCGAACAGGCGCAGCGCGGTATCCGGCTCGCTCAAGGCGGCGCCCAGGTTGGCGAATGCGGTCTGGGTCGACTGCCCTTCCACCAGAATCACCGCCGAGGCCGATGGCCCGAACTGACGGATCAACGGGATCGGCAGGCCGAGAATGGCCCGTGCATGCAGGGCGAACTGCGACAGGTCCTGAGAAATCAGCGTGACCAGGCCGGTGTCGTGCGGGCGCGGCGAGACTTCGCTGAACCACACCTGGTCACCCTTGATGAACAACTCGACGCCGAACAGACCACGGCCACCCAGGGCTTCGGTCACGGCTTTGGCGACGCGTTCGGATTCAGCCAGGGCAATCGGGCTCATGGCCTGCGGCTGCCAGGATTCCTGGTAGTCGCCCTTCTCCTGACGGTGACCGACCGGCGCGCAGAAGGTGGTGCCACCAACGTGGCGCACGGTCAGCAAGGTGATTTCGTAGTCGAAATCGATGAAGCCTTCGATGATCACCCGACCTTTGCCGGCACGGCCACCTTCCTGGGCGTAGTCCCAGGCTTTCTGCACGTCATCGACGCTGCGCAGCAGGCTCTGGCCCTTGCCCGAGGAGCTCATGACCGGCTTGACCACGCACGGGAAACCGAGGTCTTCGACGGCTTTGCTGTAGTCCTCGAAGGTGTCGGCGAAGTGGTACGGCGAGGTCGGCAGGTCCAGCTCTTCAGCGGCCAGGCGACGGATGCCTTCGCGGTTCATGGTCAGTTGCGCGGCGCGAGCGGTCGGAATCACGGTGAAGCCTTCAGCCTCCAGCTCCACCAGGGTCGCGGTGGCGATGGCTTCGATTTCCGGGACGATGAAATGCGGCTTCTCGGCCTCGATCACGGCACGCAGGGCAGCGCCGTCAAGCATGTTGATCACGTGGCTGCGGTGCGCCACCTGCATGGCCGGCGCGTTGGCGTAGCGATCCACGGCAATCACCTCAACGCCCAGGCGTTGCAGCTCGATCACCACTTCCTTGCCCAACTCGCCACAGCCACACATCAATACGCGGGTCGCGGTGGGCGACAATGGAGTTCCGATACGGGTCATCTGAAGGTCCTCAAGAAGCGGATCATCGAGGGAAGCACGCTTCCCATAGGGAGAAAGCGCGGCATTTTACATGAACTTCAGCTGACGACAGCCTGTTTGCGCAGGCGCCAGGCCATGATCAGCCACACGGCGGTGACCCCGGCGAATTTCGAGCCCAGGGCGGTGAGGATCACCCCCGGCGTCAGGGCGTCGATCATGCCGAAGAAGATAAAGGTATCGAGGGGAATGCTCAGGGCCGAACTTATCCACAGGCGATCATGCAGCGGGCGCCGGGTGATGCTGAACACCAGCCAGTCGATGCACTCGGAAACCGCGAACGCCGTGGCGCTGGCCAGGGCGATGGACGGATCGGAGGTGGCGTAGGACAACACCAGCGCCACCAGCATCGCCACGAGGGCGCCATGCCCGAAACGGGTTTGCACCATGTCGCGCAACACAAACACCAGCCCGCCCCAGGCCGACCAGAGGATGTCCAGGTGTGGCGCGGTGGAAAAGGCGAAGTTGATCAGCACGACGCTGCTGATGTAGGTGATCAGGAAGAGCATAGGCTTGGAAAGCACCTGTGAATTTGCCGCACAGGATACTGTAGGAGCGAGCCTGCTCGCGATGGTCGTTAACGAAAACGCAGGGGAGTCTGGTTCCCCGCGGTGTTCTTGAGTCCATCGCGAGCAGGCTCGCTCCTACAACCGCGGTTTTGCCCCGATCATCCACACCAACCCACTGGCCTTGGCCCGCTCATGACACAACCCCAGCACCTTGCGCCGTTCGTCGTTGGTCATGCGGCTCCAGCGGGTGATTTCCTCAACCGTGCGCTGGCAACCGGTGCAGATATCATCGTCATCCAGCGCACAAATACTCACGCAGGGCGATGCTACCGGGCGTTCGGTGGCCGTCATTCTTCCTGCTCGACCAGATCGCGGGCATAACGCTGCGAGTTGTGCACATAGTGGGCTGCGCTGGCTTCCAGCATCTTGATTTGCGGTTCAGTCAATTCGCGCACCACTTTGCCGGGCGAACCCATGACCAGCGATCCGTCCGGAATCTCCTTGCCTTCGCCGATCAGCGAATTGGCGCCGATGATGCAGTTCTTGCCGATCTTCGCGCCATTGAGAATCACCGCGTTGATGCCGATCAGGCTGTAGTCGCCGACGGTGCAGCCGTGGAGCATGGCGTTGTGGCCGATGGTCACGCCGGTGCCGATGGTCAGCGGATAGCCCAAGTCGGTGTGCATCACGGTGCCGTCCTGGACGTTGCTGTTCTTGCCGATCAGGATCAACTCGTTGTCGCCGCGCAACACGGCGTTGAACCAGACGTTGGCGCCCTCTTCCAGCTTGACCTTGCCCACCAGCACGGCATTGGGGGCGACCCAGCTCTGTGGATGGGTTTCGACACGGGCGTCGCCCAGGCGGTATTTCATTGTTGTTTTCCTCAGGGCTCGGGCAGTGCCATTCGAACGATGGCTTCAGGTATTGATAAAGCTTTTGGGAGGTTGATGCAGGCTGATTTTGGCGTCATACAGCAGGTTGATCAACTCGACGATCATGATCGCCGTCAGCCCCCAGATCTTGTATTCGCCAAAGCGATAGCTCGGCACGTACCAGCTGCGGCCCTGATAGTCGATGCGATGGGTATGTTCGCGGGGGTCTTTGCGGAAGAACTCCAGGGGCACGCTGAACACCGCGGCGATCTCGGCATCGTTGGCGCGGTATTCGACAAAATCCGGGATCACCCCGACATAGGGCGTGACCATGATGCCATGCAGGCTGATCAGCGGACTGAGCGGGCCGATCACCTCGACCAGCCCCGGTGGCAGGCCGATTTCTTCCTCGGCTTCACGCAGGGCGGTGAAAATCAGGTCGGAGTCTTCAGGGTCGCGGCGACCACCGGGGAAGGCGACTTCGCCGCCATGGGTCGACAGGCCGCTGGCACGCAGGGTCAACACCAACTCGGGTTCGTCACTGCGGGTGATGGGCACCAGCACCGCGGCCTCGGGAAAACGACGATCGGTCTCCAGTGTGCGTGGAGTGTGGTGACTAACCCGATGCAGTAGCTCGTCCAGCATGAGTGTTCTCGATTTGTGCCTTACCCGGCATCATGCACCAATCGCTGCGGTCGCCCAACCCCCGCAACCGCCCCATGTCGCGAAACGACAACTTGCCGACCGGCACTGCTGCACGCCAAGATAGGCGCAGCATTCAGGAACCCCAGCATGAAATTTTGCAGCCAGTGCGGTAACCCGGTGACCCAGCGTATTCCCGAGGGCGACTCGCGCCTGCGTTTTGTCTGCGACAGCTGTCAGGCCATCCACTACCAGAACCCCAATATCGTCGCCGGCTGCGTGGCGACCTGGGGCAGCAAGGTGTTGCTTTGCCGGCGGGCCATCGAGCCGCGCCGCGGTTACTGGACCCTGCCCGCCGGTTTCATGGAAAACGGCGAGACCATCGAACAGGCCGCCATTCGCGAGACCGCCGAGGAAGCCTGCGCCCGGGTGCGCAACCTGAGCATCTATACCCTGATCGACGTGCCGCACATCAGCCAGGTGCATGTGTTCTTCCGTGCCACACTTGCGGACCTGGATTTTTCTGCCGGCCCCGAGAGCCTGGAAGTGCAACTATTCGACGAAGCGGACATTCCTTGGGATGAGCTGGCTTTCCGCACGGTGGGCCGTACCTTAGAATGCTTCTTCGCTGACCGGCGGACCGAGGTCTATCCCGTACGGTCTGAATCGATTCCGCCGCTTGCTCAGCCTGCCATTATCTGATGCCATATTGGTATCATTCGTAGCCGCTGAAAAATCGCCCGAACGCGGCCCGAGCCTTCGGCGGCTCCCACAAAAACATCTATAAATAAATAGTCGCGACACCTCCTGGGGAATCGTTTCAATGCGCTGGTTGCTTGCCCTGTTCTGTTTGTCTTTCGTCGCGGTGTCCCAGGCTTCTGCCCTGGAACCCCTGGACGGCAAGGTCATCGAGAAAATCCTGGTTCTCAAGTCTTCCCATCAATTGCAATTGATCAATGACGGCAAGCCGCTCAAAACCTATCGCATTTCCCTGGGCAAGCGTCCCAAGGGGCCGAAACTGATGGAAGGCGACAAGCGCACCCCGGAAGGCCTCTACTGGGTCGACTGGCGCAAGATCAGTGATAAATTCAACCTGGCGATGCACATTTCCTACCCGAACATCAGCGACTCGGCCCGCGCCCGTCGTGAAGGCGTCGAGCCCGGCGGCATGATCATGATCCACGGCACCCCGGATACCGAAGACACCCCGGAAGACCTGTTCCACACCCTGGACTGGACCGACGGCTGCATCGCCATGCGCAACATGGACATGCGCGAAGTCTGGAACCTGGTGCCGGACGGCACGATGATCGAGATTCGTCCGTAATTCCTTCGACCATTGGTCGGCATCAAAAAATAAAATCAGAAGATCGCAGCCTGCGGCAGCTCCTACGGGGTGAATACCATTTCCCTCTGCAGGAGCTGCCGCAGGCTGCGATCTTTGTCGTTTTAAAGCCCACCGCTAATACCACTTAAAACCACCCAGTCTATAACCAGCCACAATTGGCACATTCCTGTAAAACACCCGCGTTGACATGGTATGCAAGTGGTATTATTTTCGCCTCACAACCGGGCGACAACAATCCTATATCCGCATCGGACAATGCCTACATGAACGACCTACAGGCCCTGCGCCCCGACGACACCCAACCCACGCCGTTGTACCTGCAACTGGCACGCAATCTGGAAGCGGCGATCCATGCCGGCCAGTGGAAAGCCGAACAGGCCATGCCGTCGGAGCGCCATCTGAGCGAGACCCTGGGCATCTCCCGCGTCACTGCACGCAAAGCGCTGGAAGTGTTGTTCGAACAAGGCCTTATCCGCCGTAACCAAGGCTCCGGCACCTTCATCACGCCGCGCCTGGAACAACCGTTGTCGCGCCTTTCCGGTTTCAGTGAAATGCTAAGGCTCAAGGGGTTTGTGCCCAGTTCACACTGGCTGGAGCGGGAAATCACCCTGCCGACCCACGAAGAGCTGATCCGCCTCGGCCTGTCGCCCAACGACAAGGTCGCGCGGCTCAAACGCCTGCGCAAGGCCGACGACACCGTGATGGCCATCGAGATGAGCACCCTGCCCGCCTCGATCATTCCCAAGCCGCAATTGGTGGGTGATTCCCTCTACGAATTCCTCGACGGCATCGGCAAGCCGGTGGTGCGCGCCTTGCAGCATATCCAGGCAATCAACGCCTCGGACGAGTTCGCCGCGCTGGTCGGCATCGCCCCCGGCACCGCCATGCTGCTGATGACCCGGGTCGGCTACCTGGAAGACAACACGCCCATCGAAGTCACCGACACCTATTGCCGCAACGACTACTACGACTTTGTGGCAGAGCTGCGTCGCTGACAAACAGCCGGCCGCTAAAAACCGAGATCCCGACATGTCCGAAGACAACATCCTCACCGCCCACGGCTGGGTTCGCGGCCGACTGGTCCACGCCCACGGCAAGGTCGTGTCCATCGAAGGCGTCCCCTGCAATCCGGCGGACAACGACCTGCCTTATCTGCTGCCGGGTTTCATCGACCTGCACGTTCACGGCGGTGGCGGCAAAGACATCATGGAAGGCACGTCCGCCTTCGAAACCATCACCCGAACCCACGTGCGCTTCGGCACCACGTCGATGCTGGCGACCACCATGACGGCGCCGAGCGAAGAGATCACCAGCGTGCTCGAAGCCGTCGGCGAATTCTGTGAGCAGCGGCCACAAGGCTGCGCGCGGGTGCTCGGTGTGCACCTCGAAGGCCCCTACATCAACCCCGGCAAGCTCGGCGCGCAACCCAACTTCGCCCACACCGCGTTGATGGTCGAGGTCGAAGCGTATCTGGCACTGGCGCCGATCCGGGTGATCACCATTGCCCCGGAAATCGCCGGTCACGATGCCTTGATCCGCGACCTCAGCCGCCGCGGTATCCGCATGCAGATCGGCCACACCCTGGGCAGTTACGAGGAAGGCGTCGCGGCGCTGGAGGCTGGCGCCAGCAGTTTCACCCACCTCTACAACGCCATGAGCCCGCTGCATCACCGCGAGCCGGGGATCGTCGGCGCTGCACTGGCCCACGCCAAGTACGCCGAACTGATCCCGGACTTGCTGCACGTGCACCCCGGCGCCATCCGCGTCGCCCTGCGCTCGATCCCGTGCCTGTACTGCGTCACCGACTCGACCGCCGCCGCCGGCATGCCCGACGGCGAGTACAAACTCGGCAGCCACACCGTGACCAAGTGCCTGGGCGGCGTGCGCCTGCCCGACGGCACCCTGGCCGGCAGCACCCTGACCATGGATCAGGCCCTGCGCAACCTGGTGAAAATCGGCCTGCCCATCGCCGAAGCCTCGCAGCGCCTGTCGCAATTCCCCGCCGACTACCTCGGCCTCACCGAACGCGGGCGCCTGCAACCAGGGGCCTGGGCCGACTGCGTGCGGCTGGACCGCTCACTGAAACTGACCGCCGTCATGGTCGAAGGAGAAGACATTGACTTCAAAAATGCTTGAAGAGGCGCTGTCCTCGTTCGAGGCCGTGCAAGCCCAACTGCAGCAACTCGACCCGCAGATGATCGAGATCGCCGGACGCCTGCGTCGTCAGCCGCCACAAGTGGCCATGACCGTGGCGCGCGGCAGCTCCGACCACGCCGCCAGTTATTTCGCCTACCTGACCATGCAGCTGCTGGGCATTCCGGTGGCGTCGTTGCCGATGTCGGTGGTGACCATGCAGCAGGCGCCGCTGAAGGTCAGCGGCCAGGTGGCATTCGCCTTCTCGCAATCGGGGCAAAGCCCGGACCTGGTCAACAGCCTGCGCCTGTTGCGCAAGCGCGGCGCATTGAGCATTTCGCTGGTCAATGCCGAAGACTCACCTCTGGAAGCCGCCTGTGAGTTCAGCCTGCCGCTGTGTGCCGGAACTGAAAGCAGCGTCGCCGCGACCAAGAGTTTCATTGCCACCCTGAGCGCCAGCGCACGGTTGATCGGGCACTGGAAGGAAGACGCCGAACTGCTCGAAGCGGGTTTGGCCTTGCCCGACGGCCTGCGCAACGCTGCGCAACAGGAATGGAGCCCGGCCATCGAGGCCTTGCGCGATTGCCAGCGGCTGATGGTGATCGGCCGGGGCGCCGGTTTCGCCATCGCCCAGGAAGCGGCGCTCAAATTCAAAGAGACCTCGGCGATCCAGGCCGAAGCCTTCAGCAGCGCCGAAGTCCGCCACGGCCCGATGGCCCTGATCGGCGACAACTACCCGCTGCTGGTGTTTGCCCCACGGGGTGCCGAGCAGGCCGGTCTGCTGAGCCTGGCCGCCGACATGCGCCAGCGCGGCGCCCGTGTCCTGCTGGCCGCACCGGATGACGTGCGCGAGCGCGACCTGACCCTGACCCGCGCCGAACACCCGGCCCTCGACCCGATTCTGGCGATCCAGAGTTTCTACGTGATGGCCGCCGGCCTGGCCGTGGCCCGCGGCATGGACCCGGACCAGCCGCGGCACTTGAGCAAAGTCACCCGCACCCATTGAATCATTGTCCCCTGTAGGAGCGAGCTTGCTCGCGATGGACGTCAACGATGACGCGAGTTTCCTGAATGAACGCGTTGTTCTCAGGTTCTTCGCGAGCAAGCTCGCTCCTACAGGTGGCGAGCTGATCTGAACTTTTTATGAGACCGAGCCATGCATAACAACAATAAAGAGCTGACTTTAAGCGCCCCGCTCAGCGGCCCGGTGCTCACGCTCGCCAAAGTCCCGGACCCGGTGTTTGCCAGCGGTGCCATGGGCGACGGTATCGCCATCGATCCGCTCAACGACACCCTTCACGCCCCGTGTGCCGGCGTCGTGGTGCATGTCGCCCGCACCGGTCACGCGGTGACCCTGCGTGCCGACAACGGCGCGGAATTACTCCTGCACCTGGGCCTCGACACGGTCGAGTTGCAGGGCCTGGGCTTCTCGATGCTGGTCAAGGAAGGGGCGCGCGTCGCCAATGGCCAACCCCTGCTGCGCTACGACCTGGACAAGGTCGCGCAACAGTGCAAAAGCCTGGTCAGCCTGCTGATCCTCACCAACAGCCAGGACTTTCAGGCGCGGCCCATCACCCTCAAATCGGTGAAAGTCGGTGAGCCGCTGCTGCACATCATTCGTCGACAGACATCGACCGCAGAGGTCGATGTCGAGTTTGCCGGCGCAGAGATTGTCGGCCTCGTACGCATTGCGCACCGTGGCGGCCTGCACGCGCGACCGGCGGCGTTGATCCGTCAGACCGCACAAGGTTTCAAAAGTAAGTCGCAGCTGCACTTCGCCGGCAAGTCGGCCACCTGCGACAGCCTGATCGGCCTGATGGGGTTGGCCATCGGCGAACAGGCGGAGGTTCAGGTCAGTTGCCAGGGCCCGGATGCCGAAGCCGCCCTGCAAGCCTTGCTCACCGCGTTATCCACAGCCCTGGCCGAAGACAGTCACGCCGCCGCGCCACCGACGATCGCCCAACGCAATCGCCCCGTCGAAGCCGGTGTGTTGCACGGCGTCTGCGCGGCGCCCGGCCTGGTCGGCGGGCCGCTGTTTCGTCTGAATGCGATCAGCCTGCCAGTGGATGCCGGCCAGCATGATCCGCAACAGCAACGCCAGGTTCTGGACGCGGCACTGAGCCAGGTGCGCAGCGAAATCGACCACACCCTGGCCCAGGCAAAAAAACACAAGGACAGCGCTGAGGAGGCCATTTTCGCTGCACACCTGGCGCTGCTCGAAGATCCGGCCTTGCTGGACGCTGCCAGTCAATCCGTCGACCAGGGCACGGCCGCGACCCACGCCTGGCACCAGGCCATCGAAGCGCAATGCGAAATGCTCCAGCAAACCGGCAGCACATTGCTCGCCGAACGTGCCAACGACCTGCGCGACCTCAAGCAACGGGTGCTGCGCGTATTGCTCGGCGATACCTGGCATTACGACGTGCCGGCCGGCGCCATCGTCGCGGCCCATGAACTGACCCCCTCCGATCTGCTGCAACTGAGCCAGCAAGGCGTCGCCGGGCTGTGCATGGCCGAGGGCGGTGCGACCTCCCACGTGGCGATTCTGGCTCGGGGCAAAGGCCTGCCGTGCCTGGTCGCACTGGGCTCGACGCTGCTCGATCAGCAACAGGGGCAACCGGTGGTGCTGGACGCCGACGGCGGCCGCCTCGAACTGACCCCCGGCACACAGCGCCTGGCCGACGTGCGCCAGCTGCAACAGCAACAGCAACAACGCCGGGCCGAACAACAGGCCCAGGCGCACACACCGGCGCTAACCACCGATGGCCTGTGCATCGAAGTCGCCGCCAACGTGGCGT
This sequence comes from Pseudomonas sp. FW305-70, assembly GCF_058783925.1. NCBI lineage: Bacteria > Pseudomonadati > Pseudomonadota > Gammaproteobacteria > Pseudomonadales > Pseudomonadaceae > Pseudomonas > Pseudomonas sp. FW305-70. The sequence continues at coordinate 53,329 of NZ_JBYSYZ010000034.1, read as the reverse complement.
CCAGCACGGAGGCGGCAGACGCATTGGCCAATGGCGCCGACGGCGTCGGCTTGCTGCGCACCGAATTTCTCTTCGTCGACCGCCACACCGCCCCGGATGAACAGGAACAACACCAGGCCTATCAAGCCGTGCTCGATGCCATGGGCGACAAGTCGGTGATCATCCGCACCATCGACGTCGGTGGCGACAAGCAACTCGATTACCTGCCACTGCCCGCCGAGGCCAACCCGGTGCTCGGCCTGCGCGGCATTCGCCTGGCTCAGGTTCGCCCGGAACTGCTCGACCAGCAACTTCGCGCGCTACTGCACCTGCGCCCGTTGTCACGCTGCCGGATCCTGCTGCCGATGATCACTGAGGTCGATGAACTGCTGCACATCCGCCAGCGCCTCGACGCCTTGTGTACCGAACTGGGTCTGGCGCAACGCCCGGAGCTGGGGGTGATGATTGAAGTGCCGGCTGCCGCGCTGCTGGCCGAGCAACTGGCCGAACACGCGGACTTCCTGTCCATCGGCACCAATGACCTGTCGCAATACACCCTGGCCATGGACCGCGACCACGCAGGGCTCGCCGCGCGCGTCGATGCGCTGCACCCGGCTCTGCTGCGGTTGATCGCCCAGACCTGTGCCGGAGCGGCGCAGCACAAGCGTTGGGTCGGTGTGTGCGGTGCACTGGCGTCCGATCCGCTGGCCACGCCGGTGTTGATCGGCCTGGGGGTCAGCGAGCTGTCGGTGAGCCCGGTACAGATCGGTGAAATCAAGGACCGCGTGCGTCATCTCGACGCCAGCGAATGCCGGCGCATCAGTCAGGGCCTGCTCAAGCTGAGCAGCGCCAGTGCCGTGCGTCATGCCTGTCACCAGCACTGGCCTCTGAGCTAACTCTTTACAAAAGAAGAACAAAAATCCAGGGAGATCCGCCATGTACCAACTTTTCATTGAAGGCCTGCAACGCCTCGGCCGCGCGCTGATGCTGCCGATCGCGATCCTGCCGATTGCCGGCCTGCTGCTGCGCCTGGGCGATACCGACCTGCTGAACATCGCGATCATCCACGACGCCGGGCAGGTGATCTTTGCCAACCTGGCGATGATCTTCGCCATCGGCATCGCGGTCGGTTTCGCCAAGGACAACAACGGTACGGCGGGGCTTGCCGGGGTGATCGGCTACCTGGTGATGATCGCCACCCTCAAGGTGCTCGACCCGAGCATCAACATGGGCATGCTCGCCGGGATCGTCAGCGGCCTGATGGCCGGCGCGCTGTACAACCGCTTCAAGGACATCAAGTTGCCGGAATACCTGGCCTTCTTCGGTGGGCGACGGTTCGTGCCGATTGTCACCGGGTTCGCCGCCGTGGGCCTGGGCGTGGTGTTCGGCTATATCTGGCCGCCGATCCAGCACGGCATCAACAGCTTCGGCACACTGATGATGGAGAGCGGCAGCATTGGTGCGTTCGTCTTCGGCGTGTTCAACCGCTTGCTGATCGTCACCGGCCTGCACCATATCCTCAATAACATGGCGTGGTTCGTGTTCGGTAATTTCACCGACCCCACCACCGGTGCGCTGGTCACCGGCGACCTGTCGCGCTACTTCGCCGGCGACCCGAAAGGTGGCCAGTTCATGACCGGCATGTTCCCGGTGATGATCTTCGGCCTGCCCGCCGCGTGCCTGGCGATGTACCGCAACGCCCTGCCGGAACGGCGCAAGGTGATGGGCGGGATTTTCCTGTCGATGGCCCTGACCGCGTTCCTGACCGGCGTGACCGAGCCGATCGAGTTCGCCTTCATGTTCCTCGCGCCGCTGCTGTTTCTGCTGCATGCGTTGCTGACCGGCCTGTCGATGGCCATCACCAATGCGCTGAACATTCACCTGGGCTTCACGTTCTCCGGTGGCTTCATCGACATGGTGCTGGGCTGGGGCAAGTCCACAAACGGCTGGCTGGTGTTCCCGGTGGGCCTGGCGTATGCCGTGATCTACTACGTGGTGTTCGATTACTGCATCCGTCGTTTCGACCTGAAGACACCGGGGCGCGAAACCAGCGTTGCCGCCCCGCAAGTGGCGGTGGCCGACAATGAACGCGCCGGGGCTTACATCAAGGCCTTGGGCGGCGCCGAAAACCTGATCACCGTTGGCGCCTGCACCACGCGGTTGCGCCTGGACATGGTGGATCGCAACAAGGCCTCGGATACCGATCTGAAAGCGCTCGGCGCCATGGCCGTGGTACGTCCGGGCAAGGGCGGGAGTCTGCAGGTAGTGGTGGGGCCGATGGCCGATGCGATTGCCGATGAAATTCGCCTGGCGATGCCGGCGCTGGGTCGTGCCATGGTGTCGTCGCCGGTAGTGGAAATCGATGCGCCTGCACCGGCCGCCGTGGCGACACCTGAAGCGCAGCAATGGCTCAATGCGCTGGGGGGTGGCGACAATGTGTTGCAACTCGACTGCATCGCCATGACGCGCATCCGCCTGCAACTGGCCAATGGCAAGGCATTGTCGGAGTGTGATTTGAAAGCGCTGGGTTGCCAGGGTGTGAGTCAGCTGGACGGCGGGATCTGGCATCTGCTGGTTGGCGACAAGGCGGCGAGTTTGAGTGGGGCGTTGGAAGCGTTGGTCAATCGCAGTGAGGTCAGTGCCAAGGTTTAGGTTTTGGAAACACACCGAACCAGTGTGGGAGCGGGCTTGCTCGCGAAGAGGCCATCACATTCAGCATCAATGTTGCCGGTTAGACCGCCTTCGCGAGCAAGCCCGCTCCCACACTGGATCGGAGTACATCCTTTGAATCGCAACCAACAAAAAACCCGCTGAAATCTCTTTCAGCGGGTTTTTCATTTCAGCGGCACGAGAATCAGAAATCCTCCAGGCGCCACACTTCATAAGCCGGTGTCTCGTAGGGATGGCTCTGTTTCAGAGCCGCCACCACCGCGTGAATCAACTCATCAGCCACTACCAGCTCGACTTTCCATTCCTCGACCTGTTCGACCTGCCCTGCCTCGCCAATGAACGGCTGACTGCCGTCCAGTGGACGAAACTGGCCCAGGCCCAACACTTGCCATGCACAGTGATCGTAAGCACCGATCCGTCCGCCACCGGCGGCGAATACGGCACTTTTGACCATGTCGACATGACTGTCGGGAACAAAAAAGCTGAGCTTGTACACGGCTATCAGTTCACCCACACGCGAGCATTACGGAACATGCGCATCAACGGTGCATCTTCGTTCCAGTCATCGGAACGCCACGAGTTCTGCACGGCGCGGAACACACGCTCCGGGTGCGGCATCATGATGGTCACGCGACCGTCGCGGCTGGTCAAACCGGTGATCCCGCGCGGCGAGCCGTTCGGGTTGGCCGGGTAGCTTTCGGTGACCTTGCCGTGGTTGTCGACGAAACGCATCGCCACGCAACCGGACAGATCGGCTTGCAGCAGTGCTTCTTCGCTGGCGAACTCGGCATGACCTTCGCCGTGGGCGATGGCGATCGGCATGCGCGAACCGGCCATACCCTGCAGGAAGATCGAGTTCGACTCCTGGATCTGCACCATGGCAACACGGGCTTCGAACTGTTCGGAACGGTTGCGCACGAAGTGCGGCCAGAACTCGCTGCCCGGGATCAGCTCGTGCAGGTTGGACATCATCTGGCAACCGTTGCACACGCCGAGGGTGAAGCTGTCGTTGCGCTCGAAGAAGCCCTGGAACGCATCGCGGGCACGGCTGTTGAACAGCGCGGATTTCGCCCAGCCTTCACCGGCACCCAATACGTCGCCGTAGGAGAAGCCGCCGCAAGCGACCATGCCCTTGAACTCGTTCAGGTCGACACGACCGGCCAGAATGTCGCTCATGTGCACGTCGATCGCGTTGAAACCGGCGCGGTCGAACGCCGCCGCCATTTCCACCTGACCGTTGACGCCCTGCTCACGCAGCACGGCAACCTGTGGGCGGATGCCTTTCTTGATGTAAGGCGCGGCGATGTCCTGGTTGATGTCGTAGCTCAGCTTGACGCTCAGGCCCGGGTTGTCTTCTTCCAGCAGCACGTCGAACTCTTGCTCGGCGCAATCGGCGTTGTCACGCAGGCGCTGGATCTGGTAGCTGGTCTCGGCCCACTGGCGTTGCAGCAGACGACGCTGGCCTTCGAACACGGTGTCACCGTTAAAGGTGATGCCGATCTCGCCATTGTTGATTGGCTGACCGATCACCGACACGCAATCGCCCAGGCCGGCAGCGCTGAACTGCGCGAGGATGTCCGGGGTGGCGTCCTGGCGAACCTGGATCACCGCACCCAGTTCTTCGTTGAACAGGATCGCGGCGATGTCGGCGGAGGAATCCGCCAGGCTGTCGAGGTTCAGGCTCAGGCCGCAGTGACCGGCGAAGGCCATTTCAACCACGGAGGTCAGCAGACCACCGTCGGAACGGTCGTGGTAAGCCAGCAGGTGACCGTCGGCGTTGAGGCCCTGGATCACGGCGAAGAAGGCCTTCAGGTCTTCGGCGTCGTCGACGTCCGGAGCCTGCTTGCCGAGCTTGCCGTGGACCTGCGCGAGGATCGAAGCGCCCATGCGGTTCTGGCCCCGACCCAGGTCGATCAGGATCAGGTCAGTGGTGCCCTTGTCCATGCGCAGTTGCGGGGTCAGGGTCTGACGGATGTCAGTCACTGGCGCAAAACCGGTCACGATCAGGGACATCGGCGACGTGACGGACTTGTCGACGCCTTCATCGTTCCAGCGCGTGGCCATGGACATCGAGTCCTTGCCCACCGGAATGGTGATGCCCAGCTCAGGGCACAGTTCCATGCCGACCGCTTTCACGGTGTCGTACAGACGCGCGTCTTCGCCCGGGTGACCGGCAGCGGACATCCAGTTCGCCGACAGCTTGATGTCGGAGATCTTGCCGATGCGCGAGGCCGCGATGTTGGTCAGGGTTTCGCCGATGGCCATGCGGCCCGACGCCGGAGCGTCCAGCAGTGCCAGCGGAGTCCGCTCGCCCATGGCCATGGCTTCACCGGTGTAGACGTCGAAGCTGGTGGCGGTGACGGCAACGTCGGCCACCGGCACTTGCCACGGGCCGACCATCTGGTCACGGGCCACGAGGCCGGTGATGGTGCGGTCGCCGATGGTGATCAGGAAGCTCTTGCTCGCCACGGCCGGGTGATGCAGGACACGCTCGACGCAGTCGGCAATGTTCAGGGTCGACGGATCGAAGTCGTCGCCCAGCTCGGCTTCACGTACCACCGAACGGTGCATGCGTGGCGCCTTGCCCAGCAACACTTCCAGTGGCATGTCCACCGGGCTGTTGCCGAAATGGCTGTCGGTGACGGTCAGCTGGGGTTCGGCAGTGGCTTCGCCGACCACGGCAAACGGGCAACGCTCACGTTCGCAGATCGCCTTGAAACGCTCGAAGTCAGCCGGGCCGACCGCCAGAACGTAGCGTTCCTGGGATTCGTTGGACCAGATTTCGTGCGGGGCCATGCCCGGCTCGTCGTTTGGAATGTTGCGCAGTTCGAAACGGCCACCGCGGTCGCCGTCGTTGACCAGTTCCGGGAAGGCGTTGGACAGACCGCCCGCACCCACGTCGTGGATGAAGCTGATCGGGTTCTTGTCGCCCAGTTGCCAGCAACGGTCGATGACTTCCTGGCAGCGACGTTCCATTTCCGGGTTTTCACGCTGAACCGAAGCGAAGTCCAGGTCCGCCGAGCTGGTGCCGGTGGCCATGGAGGAAGCCGCGCCGCCACCCAGGCCGATCAGCATCGCCGGGCCACCGAGCACGATCAGCTTGGAGCCAACGACGATCTCGCCTTTCTTGACGTGTTCTTCGCGGATGTTGCCCATGCCGCCTGCCAGCATGATCGGCTTGTGGTAGCCGCGAACTTCGTCACCGTGCGGGGTGGTGATCGACTGTTCGAAGGTACGGAAATAGCCGGTCAGGGCCGGACGGCCGAATTCATTGTTGAACGCAGCACCGCCCAATGGGCCTTCAATCATGATGTCCAGCGCGGTAACGATGCGCTCAGGCTTGCCGTACGGCACTTCCCACGGCTGTTCGAAGCCCGGGATCTGCAGGTTGGACACGGTGAAACCGGTCAGGCCGGCTTTCGGCTTGGCACCGCGACCGGTGGCGCCTTCGTCGCGGATTTCGCCACCGGAACCGGTGGACGCGCCCGGGAACGGGGCAATCGCGGTCGGGTGGTTGTGGGTCTCGACCTTCATCAGGATGTGCACCGGTTCCTGCACCGCGCCGTACTGGCGGGTTTCAGGGTCCGGGAAGAAACGACCGGCCACGGAACCGACGATCACCGAAGCGTTGTCCTTATAAGCCGACAGGACACCTTCGTTGTGCATCTGATAGGTGTTCTTGATCATGCCGAACAGGCTTTTATCCTGGCTTTGGCCGTCGATGTCCCAACTGGCGTTGAAGATCTTGTGACGGCAGTGCTCGGAGTTCGCCTGGGCGAACATCATCAGTTCGATGTCATGCGGGTTGCGCGAAAGGCCCACGAAGGCGTTGACCAGGTAGTCGATCTCGTCTTCGGCCAGGGCCAGGCCCAGCTCGGTGTTGGCTTTTTCCAGCGCGGCGCGGCCGCCACCCAGCACGTCGATGGCGGTCAGGGGTTTCGGTTCGGCGTGGCTGAACAGACCGGCGGCCTGTTCGAGGTTGCCCAGCACGATCTGGGTCATGCGGTCGTGCAGACCGTCAGCGATCAACCGGGCTTCAGCATCGCTGAACTGGCCGGCCACGTAGAACGCGATACCGCGCTCCAGGCGCTGGATTTTCGCCAGGCCGCAGTTGCGGGCGATGTCGCTGGCCTTGCTCGACCACGGCGAAATGGTGCCGAAACGCGGCAGCACCAGAAACAGACGACCGGTCGGCTCCTGTACCGGAACGCTTGGACCGTACTTCAGAAGGCGCGCAAGCACCTGCTGTTCGTCGCCGGTCAGGACGCCGGTAACTTCGGCGAAGTGAGCGAATTCAGCATACAGGCCGCTGACAGCCGGAACCTTCTGGCTCAGTTGCTCAAGGAGCTTGCTGTGGCGAAAGGCGGAAAGGGCAGGAGCGCCGCGCAGGATCAACATCTTCGGGACAGCCTCGGGAAGGGGTGTGCTTTGAGGCCGTGCATTCTAGCCTAAACCGCCCGCGACATCACCCGAAACGCTACGCACGGTTGCACTCGGGTGTCGATCTGTGTTTCTGCCCCGAAAGTCAGGTTAACCGGGCGTGTGACGACAGCTTATTTTTACTGTCACAAAATGCAGACAAGGCCCGTTCCTGCGGGGTTTCGGCCGGTTTTGTGATCTCTAGCAGACTCGCCCTTCACTGTCGAGATATGGCGCCCGTGGTCCTTTGCGTATACTGCGCAGATGTTTTTCCCAATGGCTTTGCGTCCGCGGTACGCCAAATGGCTGATCGCAACCGGACTCTTCCTGATGCTCGGTGCCTGTGTTGATAAACCCAACACGCTCGAGCGCGTAAAGGAGGATGGCGTGCTGCGGGTGGTTACCCGAAACAGCCCTGCCACCTACTTTCAGGATCGCAACGGTGAAACCGGCTTCGAATACGAGCTGGTGAAGCGCTTCGCCGACGATCTGGGGGTCGAGCTCAAGATCGAGACCGCCGACAACCTCGATGACCTGTTCAACCAGGTCGGCAAGCCCAACGGCCCGGTGCTGGCGGCGGCCGGCCTGGTCAGCAGCGAAGAACGCAAGAAGCAGGTGCGCTTCTCGCACTCCTATCTGGAAGTCACCCCGCAGGTCATCTACCGCAACGGCCAGTCACGGCCGACCGACGCCAAGGACCTGGTGGGCAAGAAGATCATGGTGCTCAAGGGCAGCACCCACGCCGAACAACTGGCAAAGCTGAAACAGAAGTTTCCCGGCATCGAATACGAAGAGTCTGACGCAGTCGAGGTCGTCGATCTCCTGCGCATGGTCGATGAAGGCCAGATCGACCTGACGCTGGTCGACTCCAACGAAGTCGCGATGAACCAGGTGTACTTCACCAACATCCGGGTCGCCTTCGACCTCGGTGACGCCAGCAACCAGAGCTGGGCCGTCGGGCTGGGCGACGACAACAGCCTGCTCAACGAAATCAACGACTACCTCGACAAGGTCAAGAAAAACGGCACCCTGCAGCGCCTCAAGGATCGTTACTACGGGCACGTCGACGTGCTCGGCTACATGGGCGCCACCACCTTTGCCCAGCACTTGCAGCAACGCCTGCCCAAGTACGAACAGCACTTCAAGTCCTACGCCAAGAAAGAGAAAGTCGACTGGCGCCTGCTGGCGGCCATCGGCTATCAGGAATCCCTGTGGCAACCGGCCGTCACGTCCAAGACCGGTGTTCGCGGCCTGATGATGCTGACCCAGAACACCGCACAGGCCATGGGCGTGTCCAACCGCCTCGATCCGAAACAAAGCATCATGGGCGGCGCCAAGTACCTGGCCTACATGAAAGACCAGCTCGACGACTCGATCCAGGAACCGGACCGTACCTGGTTTGCCCTGGCGGCCTACAACGTCGGCAGCGGCCATCTGGACGACGCACGCAAACTGGCGGCCAAGGAAGGATTGAACCCGGACAAATGGCTGGACGTGAAGAAGATCCTGCCGCGCCTGTCCGAGAAGAAGTGGTACAGCAAGACCCGCTACGGCTACGCCCGCGGCGGCGAACCGGTGCATTTCGTGGCGAACATCCGTCGCTACTACGACATCCTGACCTGGGTAACCCAGCCACAGCTTGAAGGCGACCAGGTCGCCGAGGGCAAACTGCTGGTTCCGGGGATCGACAAGAGCAAGCCGGCGCAGGAGCCTGCGCCACTCTGACAGAACAACCGAGATCAAATGTGGGAGCGGGCTTGCTCGCGAAGACGGAGTGTCAGCTAACAGAGATGTTGACTGATAAACCGCTTTCGCGAGCAAGCCCGCTCCCACATTGGTAATCTGTTGGCTTTAAGATTTGGCAGCAGCCGCCAGAATCAGCGCCTTCATCTCCGACACAGCCGACTTGAAGCCAACGAACAACGCATGGGCCACCAGCGCATGCCCGATGTTCAGCTCGTTGATGCCCTTGATCGCGGCCACGGCTTCAACGTTGTGATAATGCAGGCCATGCCCGGCATTGACGATCAGGCCCTGGGCCAGGCCGAAGGCCACGCCATCGGCAACACGCTTGAGTTCTTCGGCGACTTCGGTCGGTGTCTCGGCATCGGCATAACGCCCGGTGTGCAGTTCGATGGCCGGGGCGCCAACACGGCGCGAGGCTTCGATCTGACGCTCGTCGGCGTCAATGAACAGCGACACCTCGGAGCCGATCTTCGACAGGCGTTCGACCGCCGCCCTGATCCGCGCTTCCTGTCCCGCCACGTCCAGTCCGCCTTCGGTGGTCAGCTCCTGACGGGTTTCGGGCACCAGGCAGATATGCGCCGGGCGGATGCGTTCGGCGAACTGCATCATTTCTTCGGTGATGCCCATTTCGAAGTTCATGCGGGTTTGCAGCACATCCTTGAGCACCAGAACGTCGCGCTCCTGAATGTGCCGGCGGTCTTCGCGCAGGTGCACGGTGATGCCGTCAGCGCCCGCCTCTTCCGCGTCCAGCGCTGCCTTGACCGGGTCCGGATAACGGGTGCCCCGGGCCTGACGCAGGGTGGCAACGTGGTCGATGTTCACGCCAAGAAGAATACGGGTGCTGGTGGTCACGGAAAGCGCTCCAGAAGAAGAGAAAGTTCAGTGCACAGCATACACGGGGAAATTACGGCTTTCGAAACAACTCGCGGGAAACCAGTGGGCGTCCACCCAGATGCACGGCCAATGCCTGACGCATCAAACGCTTGGCCGCCGACAGCGCACCCGGTGCGCTCCAGTCTGCATCGGCCATCGCCAGCAGTTCGGTGCCGTTGAACAGACCCGGTTGCAGCAGGTAGACCCGCTCCAGCCCGGCATCCACTTGCAAACGGTAGAGACCGTCGGGGGCGATGGCCTCATCGTGGATATCCGCAGTCAGTGAGAATCCGTAGCCAAGATCATCGAGCAAGCGCCATTCGAACGAACGCAGCAACGGCTCCAGCGCCCGACCTTCGGCCAGAGCAAGCAGGGTCGCGGCGTAATGTTCGAATACGGCGGGATGGGGATCTTCGGCAGGCAACAGGTGAATCAGCAGCTCATTGAGGTAAAGACCGCTGAACAGCGCCTCGCCATTGAGCCAGGTGGAAACACCGGCACTTTCCATGCGCCCGACGTTCTTCAGCTCGCCCTTGCCCCGAAACTCGACTTCCAATGGCACGAATGGCCGCGCCAGCGTCCCGGCCTTGCCCCGCGCACTGCGCAACACCGCCCGCAGCCGGCCTTGCGGCGTCAGGAAATCCACCAGCGCACTGTTTTCACGGTAGGCGCGCGAATGCAGGACGTAGGCGGGTTGGGCGATGGGCGGAGTTGAGGACATCAAGTCTCACATACTGTAGGAGCGAGCTTGCTCGCGATGGTGGATAACGATAACGCGGGCTTTCTGAATGAACGCGGCGCTCTCAAGTCCATCGCGAGCAAGCTCGCTCCTACAGGGGGGCTTTCGGGGTACTACAGGTCGCCGTAACCCAGCGAACGCAGCGCACGCTCGTCATCGGACCAGCCGCCCTTAACCTTGACCCACAGGTTGAGCATGATCTTGGAGTCGAACAGCAGCTCCATGTCCTTGCGCGCTTCGGTGCCGATTCGCTTGATGCGCTCGCCCTTGTCGCCAATGATGATTTTCTTCTGGCCATCGCGCTCGACGAGGATCAAGGCGTGGATGTGCAGGGTCTTGCCCTGCTGCTTGAACTCTTCGATTTCAACGGTGATCTGGTATGGCAGTTCGGCGCCCATCTGGCGCATGATTTTCTCGCGCACAAGCTCCGCGGCGAGGAAGCGGCTGCTGCGGTCGGTGATCTGGTCTTCCGGGAAGAAGTGATCGTTTTCCGGCAAGTGCTCGGCAATCACCCGCTCCAGTGCATCGAGGTTGTGCCCGTGCTGCGCGGAAATCGGGATGATCTGCGCATTCGGCAGCTGCTCCTGCAACCAGCTCAGGTGCGGCATCAGCTCGGCCTTGTCTTCGATGCGATCGGTCTTGTTCAGCGCCACGATCAGCGGGCCGGTCACGTACTGGACGCGCTCGAGCACCATCTGGTCCTCTTCGGTCCACTTGGTGCGGTCGACCACGAAGATCACCACGTCGACGTCTTTCAACGCCGCCGAAGCGGTCTTGTTCATGTAGCGGTTCAGGGCCTTCTCGCCACCCTTGTGCATACCGGGGGTGTCGACGTAGATCGCCTGCACGTCGCCCTCGGTCTTGATACCGAGCATGTTGTGGCGGGTGGTTTGCGGCTTGCGCGAGGTGATTGCCAGCTTCTGACCCAGGATGTGGTTCAGCAGCGTGGACTTGCCCACGTTCGGACGGCCGACGATGGCAACATAGCCACAGCGCGTTGCGTTTGTATCAGTCATTGCCATTCTCCACACCCAGGGCAATCAGTGCTGCGGCGGCCGCTACCTGTTCGGCAATACGACGGCTCACACCCTGACCTCGGCTTTTCTCATTCAGTAAGATGATTTCGCATTCGACGAAGAACGTCCGGCAATGCGGCTCACCCTGGATATCCACCACTTCGTAACGCGGCAGCTCACAACCACGGGACTGCAGGAACTCTTGCAGGCGGGTCTTCGGATCTTTGTTGGTGTCGACCAGCGTCAGGCCTTCGAACTCTCCAGCCAGCCAGGCGAGCACACGCTCGCGGGCCACTTCCATGCCGGCATCGAGGTAGATCGCACCGATCAGCGCTTCGAGGGCATCGGCCAGAATCGACTCGCGACGGAAACCACCGCTTTTCAGCTCGCCCGAGCCCAGGCGCAGGTACTCGCCCAGATCGAAACCACGGGCCAGTACGGCCAGGGTCTCACCTTTCACCAGGCGTGCACGCAAACGCGACAACTGGCCTTCGCGGGCCAGCGGGAAACGCTCGAACAACGCCTCGCCGGCGACGAAGTTGAGGATGGCGTCACCGAGGAATTCCAGGCGCTCGTTGTTACGCCCGGCAAAACTGCGGTGAGTCAGGGCCAGGACCATCAGTTCCTGATCCTTGAAGGTGTAGCCGAGCTGACGCTCTAGACGGCTTAAGGAGACGCTCACGGTTTACCCACGCTGAGTTCGTGGTTCGATTGCACTGCCATCGCCGTGAGGCGGCGCAGGCTTGGGACAATTAACGCTGTGTTCAAAAATAACGTCCTGAATATCATTGGCTTCATGCTTTTTTCCGTCACCTTCTTCAGGTTCCAGAAATGCATTCGGCGCTGTGTTCAACAGCGCCGTGTTTGATTACTTGATCAGGCCAACCCGCGAGAAATTCGGCAGGTGACTGAGTTTGGGTTCCGGCCAGCTCATCCAGACCGCGAAGGCCTTGCCGACGATATTCTTGTCGGGAACCATGCCCAGCAGATCCTTGGGAATGTTCGGATCATCCCAGTAGCGACTGTCGTTCGAGTTGTCGCGGTTGTCGCCCATCATGAAGTAGTGCCCGGCCGGCACGGTCCACGAATGGTCCGGCATGGCGCGGTAGCGACTCATCTCTTTACGGATCATGTGCTCGGCGACGCCGAGTTTTTCCTTGTAGAGCTCGGCGCTGCCCAGCGTGCCCGGCTCGGAGCCGACCAGTTGCTCGGCAATCGACTGACCGTTGACGAACAGACGCTTGTCGGCGGTGTAGCGAACCGTGTCGCCCGGCAAGCCAACCACACGCTTGATGTAGTTGACGTTCGGATCGCTCGGGTAGCGGAATACCATCACATCACCGCGCTGCGGATCACCGACTTCGATGACTTTCTTGTCGATCACCGGCAAGCGGATCCCGTAGGAAAACTTGCTCACCAGGATGAAGTCACCGACATCCAGGGTTGGCTTCATCGAACCGGAAGGAATCTGGAACGGTTCCACCAGGAACGAACGCAGCACCAGCACGATGAACAACACCGGGAAGAACGACTTGCCGTATTCGACCAGCAGCGGCTCTTTGTTCAGCTGCTCGACCACGACCATGTCAGGCTGGCTGACGCTGCCCTGATAGGACGCGATGGCGGCACGCCGACGCGGGGCCAGGATCAACAGATCGAGCAACGCCAACAGGCCGCAGACAAATACGGCGATGACCAGCAACAGCGGGAAATTTAGTGACATAGGACCTAACTATCCAACCTGAGCACTGCAAGGAAGGCTTCCTGTGGAATTTCCACGTTGCCGACCTGCTTCATGCGTTTCTTACCGGCCTTTTGCTTTTCCAGCAGCTTTTTCTTACGGCTGACGTCACCACCGTAGCATTTGGCCAATACGTTCTTTCTGAGCGCCTTGACGGTTGTCCGCGCCACAATCTGCCCGCCAATGGCGGCCTGGATTGCCACGTCGAACATCTGCCGAGGAATCAGATCCTTCATCTTCTCGGTCAGCTGGCGACCTTTGTAGTGCGAATTGTCACGGTGCACGATCAGCGCCAGGGCGTCGACCTTGTCACCGTTGATCAGCACGTCCAGTTTCACCAGGCTGGCCGATTGGTAACGATCGAAATGGTAGTCCAGAGAAGCATAGCCGCGACTGGTGGATTTCAGACGATCGAAGAAGTCCAGCACCACTTCGTTCATCGGCAAGTCGTAGGTCACCTGTACCTGAGAGCCGAGGAACAGCATGTCGACCTGTACACCGCGTTTTTCGATGCACAGGGTAATGACGTTGCCCAGGTGCTCTTGCGGCACAAGAATATTGGCGCGCACGATCGGCTCGCGCATGTCTTCGATGGCAGACAGGTCCGGCAGCTTCGACGGGTTATCGACGTAGATCGTCTCGCCGGTCTTGAGCAGCAGCTCGAAGATTACCGTAGGCGCGGTGGTAATCAGGTCCAGGTTGTACTCGCGCTCCAGGCGCTCCTGGATGATTTCCATGTGCAGCATGCCGAGGAAGCCGCAACGGAAGCCGAAGCCCAGGGCGTCGGAGCTTTCCGGCGTGTATTGCAGCGAAGAATCGTTGAGGGTGAGCTTTTGCAGCGCCTCGCGGAAGTCTTCGAAGTCGTCGGAGCTGACCGGGAACAGGCCGGCGTACACCTGCGGCTGAATGCGCTTGAAGCCGGGCAGCACGTCGACGTCCGGCGTCGAGCTCAAGGTCAGGGTATCGCCCACTGGCGCACCGTGAATGTCCTTGATGCTGGCAATGATGAAGCCCACTTCGCCGGCCTTCAGGTCAACGGTCGGGGTGTGTTTCGGGTTGAATACACCGACGCTGTCCACCAGGTGGATCTTGCCGGTGGACTTGACCAGGATCTTGTCGCCCTTCTTCACGCGGCCGTGGCGCACGCGAACCAGAGAGACAACGCCCAGGTAGTTGTCGAACCAGGAGTCGATGATCAACGCTTGCAGCGGATCTTCGATGTTGCCGGTCGGCGCAGGAATGGTGGTCACCAGGCGCTCGAGTACTTCATCGACGCCCAGACCGGTCTTGGCAGAGCAAGTGACCGCGTCGGTGGCATCGATGCCGATGATTTTTTCGATTTCTTCCTTGACACGCTCAGGATCGGCCTGTGGCAGGTCGATCTTGTTCAGCACCGGCATCACTTCCAGGCCCTGCTCGATCGCCGTGTAGCAGTTGGCAACCGACTGCGCTTCAACGCCTTGACCGGCGTCGACCACCAGCAGCGCGCCTTCACAGGCCGCCAGCGAACGGCTGACTTCGTAGGTGAAGTCGACGTGGCCGGGGGTGTCAATGAAGTTCAGCTGGTAGTTGATACCGTCTTTGGCTTTGTAATACAGAGTAACGCTGTGCGCCTTGATGGTGATCCCGCGCTCGCGCTCAAGGTCCATGGAGTCCAGGACCTGGGCTTCCATTTCGCGCTCGGCCAGGCCGCCACACATCTGGATGAAGCGATCGGCCAGCGTCGACTTGCCATGGTCAATGTGGGCGATGATGGAGAAATTGCGGATATGACTCAAATCACTCACGGATCAACACTCAAAAAGGCTGCAGGCATAGCCCGCCGAAAAATAGCCGGGAATTGTACCTGATCCACGGCACTAGCGTCACGTTCGCAGGTCAGACGGCACCTACAAAAACGCCCCGGTCTTGCGACAAGGGCGTTTTTGATCGTCAAAGCGCTCGGAAAAAGCCCGCCATCAACCGGCCCGGCGCAACAGCCAGAGCCCGGCTACGGCACAAATACCCGCCGGCACCAGCACCGAAAGCAACGGTGGGAAGCCGAACACCTGGCTCGAAGGGCCCAGCAGATCCTGAACGATGCGGAAGGTGAAGCCCACCAGCACGCCTGTGAACACCCGTTGACCCAGGGTCACCGAACGCAGCGGACCAAAGATGAAGGAAATCGCCATCAACACCAGGGCGGCAGTCACCAGCGGCTGCAACACTTTGACCCAAAATGCCAGCCAGTAACGGCTGTTGTTCAACCCCTGGTCCGCCAGGTAGTGGATATAACCCCACAGACCGCTGATCGACAGCGACTCTGGCACCATGACCACAGTGCTCAGCAATTGAGGGCTCAAGGCCACGTTCCAACGCTCGACCGGGGTCGACACCACTTCAGTGCTGCGCTCGTGGAACACCGTGGTCGTGACGTCCGTCAACTGCCAGTGATCCGTGTCGAACTCGGCACGCTTGGCGAAACTCGCCGACAGCATGTGCCGCTCGCTGTCGATACGATAGCGGGTCACGCCGTACAGGATGCCGTTAGGCTGCACCGAGTTGACGTGAATGAACTCATCGCCCTGGCGGTGCCACAAGCCGTGCTTGGCGCTTTGAGCATCGCCGCTGCCCTGGGCCAGCGAGCGATTGGCCTGCGCGGCGGTTTCAGCGGGCGGAGCGACGTACTCGCCAATCAGCAAGCCAGCCAGCATCAACACCAGCATCGGTTTCATGACCGCCCAGACAATCCGGCCGATCGACACACCGGCGGCGCGCATGATCGTCAATTCACTGTTGCTGGCCAGAGTGCCCAGGCCGATCAGGCAACCGATCAGCGCGGCCATCGGCAGCATTTCGTACATCCGGCGCGGCGCCGTCAGCGTCACATAGCCCAGCACATCGACCAGGGTGTAGGTATCGCTGACCTCACCCATCTCGTCGATGAAGGCAAACAGCGTCGCCAGACCAAGAATGATCCCGAGCACCGCGAGAATAGCCATGAACACGCTGCTACCAATGTAGCGATCCAGCTTAACCACGGGCCACCTCCAGCGCGCTGCGGCGACTCGCCCGCTTCAAGCGCAAAGGTTCCCAATAAAGCAGGCCCAGGCCAATGGAGAGGAAAATCCCGTGCACCCACCACAAGCCCACCGCGGCGGGAATCTTGCCTTTATCCAGGGCACCGCGGGCGGCAATCAGAATGCTCAGGTAAGCCATATAAAGAAGAATCGCCGGCAATAATTTGAGGAATCGGCCCTGACGCGGGTTTACCCGCGCCAGCGGCACCGCCATCAAGGTCACGATGAACACCAGCAATGGCAGCGAGATGCGCCATTGCAATTCGGCGCGCATGCGAATGTCTTCGCTGCCGATCAACGTACGGGTCGGCATCGCATCGCGGTCGGTGACTTCGTCGCTGACTTCCGGTTTTGGCAGCAACACACCGTACTCGTCGTATTTGATCGCCCGGTAGTCGGCCTGCCCCGGACTACCGTCATAGCGATAGCCGTTATCCAGGATCAGGTAGCGGTTTCCGTCCGGGCGAATTTCCTGACGCCCCTTTTCCGCCACCAGCACGGAAATTCCGCGATCCTTGTTGTTGGAACTGATGTTCTTCTGCGAGATGAACACGCCACCCAGGTTCACGCGATCATCCGACATGCGCTCGGTATAGGTGACCCGGGTGCCGTCACGCAGGGACTGGAAGCGCCCCGGCTCCAGGGTATCGAATTCGGTAAGGGCATCCTGCCTGTTCAGCAGCAACTGAAACTGATTGGCTCCCTGTGGCGCCAGGCTCAGGCTCAGCCACGCGACGATGAGTGCAACCAGGGTGGCCGGAAACATCGTCATCCAGACCAGCCGCTGCTGGCTCATGCCGGTGGCCGAGAGCACGGTCATTTCGCTTTCGAGGTACATCCGCCCGTAGGACAACAGGATCCCGAGAAACAGCCCCAGCGGCAGGATCAACTGGAGGAACCCCGGCATGCGAAAGCCCATGATCAGGAACAGCGAGCCCGGATCCAGCAGGCCCGAGGCGGCCTGGGCGAGGTATTTGATGAAGCGACCGCTCATGATGATGACCAGCAGCACGGCGCTGACGGCGCTCAAGGTCAACAGGACTTCGCGGGACAGATAACGGAAGACGATCAAACCAGACACTCCAGGGTTGTCAGGCTAAGGCGGCCAAACAAGCAAACGTATCGGGCGGCCCGCAAGACAGAGCCGCCGAAAAAAGATGGCGCATTATCCTGTGATTGGGTGCGCCTGTCACTGCGCAATGCATTGGGCAGGTGTAGGAGCGAGCTTGCTCCGGGCGGCGTTCCGACGATGGTCGTCAATGATAACGCGGGGAGCCTGAAGCCCCGCGGTGGTCTCGGGTTCTTCGCGAGCAGGCTCGCTCCTACTGGGTCGTCAATTCCGTGAAGATCGTACAACCGAGGGTTGTCAGCCGCCGGTAGCGAGGTTCAAACTGCGGCCTTTGTCGCCGGTCGATCCTGGCGCCTTTCTTTTACAAGCAATCGACGCACATAAGGTGTCGGGCGCATGCGTGATAACCATCAATTCAGGGACCCGGACATGGAACTGGTTGTAAAAAGCGTCAACCCGGAAACGTTGAAGACCGCCACTCTCGTGGTCTCCGTCGGCGAAGGCCGCAAGCTCGGCGCCGTTGCCAGACAACTCGACGAACTGAGCGGCGGCGCGATCAGCGCAGTGCTCAAGCGCGGCGACCTGGCCGGCAAGGTTGGCCAGAGCCTGTTGCTGCACAGCCTGCCTAACCTCAAGGCCGAGCGTGTGCTGCTGGTGGGCACTGGCAAGGACGACGAACTGGGTGACCGCCCGTTCCGCAAAATCATTGCCGGCATCCTCAACACCCTGAAGGGCCTGGGCGGCAGCGACGCGGTACTGGCCCTCGACGAAGTCGTGGTCAAGGGCCGCGACAGCTATGGCAAGACGCGCCTGCTGGCCGAAACCCTGGTGGACGGCGAGTACAGCTTCGAGCAGTTCAAGAGCCAGAAAGCCGAACCCCGCGCCCTGAAGAAAATCACCCTGCTGACCATCAAGGCCGCCCAGGCTGAAGTGCAGCGCGCCGTGACTCACGCCACTGCCATCGCCAACGGCATGGCCTTCACCCGTAACCTGGGCAACCTGCCACCCAACATCTGCCACCCGACCTTCCTCGGTGAGCAGGCGAAAGACCTCGGCAAGGAATTCAAGGATCTGAAAGTCGAAGTCCTCGACGAGAAGAAGATCAAGGCCCTGGGCATGGGTTCGTTCTACGCCGTAGGCCAGGGCAGCGCCCAGCCGCCACGCCTGATCGTCATGCAATACAACGGCGGCAAGAAATCCGAGAAGCCGTATGCGCTGGTCGGCAAAGGCATCACCTTCGACACCGGCGGCATCAGCCTCAAGCCAGGCGCCGGCATGGATGAAATGAAGTACGACATGGGCGGTGCCGCCAGCGTGTTCGGCACCCTGCGTGCCGTGCTGGAACTGAAGCTGCCGATCAACCTGGTGTGCATCCTGGCCTGTGCCGAGAACATGCCGAGCGGCAACGCTTCTCGCCCTGGCGACATTGTCACCACCATGAGCGGCCAGACCGTGGAAATCCTCAACACCGACGCCGAAGGCCGTCTGGTGCTGTGCGACGCCCTGACCTACTCCGAGCGCTTCAAGCCGCAAGCGGTCATCGACATCGCGACCCTGACCGGTGCCTGCGTGGTCGCTCTGGGTTCCCACACGTCGGGCCTGCTGGGCAACAACGACGAACTGATCGGCCAACTGCTGAGCGCCGGCAAGGCTGCCGACGACCGCGCCTGGCAACTGCCGCTGTTCGATGAGTATCAGGAACAGCTGGACAGCCCGTTCGCCGATATCGCCAACATCGGCGGCCCGAAAGCCGGCACCATCACCGCCGCCTGCTTCCTGTCGCGCTTCACCAAGAACCTGAACTGGGCGCACCTGGACATCGCCGGCACCGCCTGGACCAGCGGCGGCAAGGACAAGGGCGCCACTGGCCGTCCGGTTCCTCTGCTGACCCAATACCTGCTGGACCGCGCCAAAGCCTGAAACCAATGACCCTGGGGGGCATTGCTTTCGGGCAGTGCCCCCAAGGGCTCAGGAACCGCAATGACCAAAGTCGACTTCTATATCCTGCCCAGCGCCGATCCTTCGGCACGCCTGGATTTCGCTTGCAAGCTCACCGAAAAGGCCTGGCGCATAGGGCACCGTGTCTACCTGCATTGCAGTGACGCGGCCCAACGCAACGATCTCGACGCACGCCTCTGGACGTTCAAGGGTGAAAGCTTCGTTCCCCACGGCCCCGCCGAAAACGAACCGGATGGCTTGATTGTCCTGGGTCTGGGTGACGATTGCGGTCAGCATCAGGACTTGCTGGTCAATCTCGACCTGAAAGTCCCGGCCTTCGCCCAGCGTTTCGCCCGCGTGGCGGAAGTGGTGGTGGAAGACCCGACGATTCGCCAGGCCGCGCGGGAGAGTTTCCGTTTCTACCGCGAACAGGGCTATCCTCTGCAAGATCACCGTTTACAGCGACTCTGAGCCTTCCAATGGACACTCCAAAACCGCTGCAACAGTCCGCGCACCTGCTGGACGACCTTGAGTCGATCCGCCAATTGCTCGGCGATGACAACCTGCAACCGCCCCTGCTGACCGACACGGTCGAGGAAGGCGACCAGGAACAGATTCCCATGTTGTTCGACGCGGTCAGCGAGCCTTCGCCGCCCGTCGAACCGACAACCCCCGCCCCGATCGTAGAACCGGTCATCGCGGCTGCGCCGGCGCCTGCCGCCAGCAAGAACCCGGATGACCTGTTGCACCTGGACAACGAACTGCGCGCCGCCGCGCAGTTGATCATGCAAGACGTGATCGACGATTTCGCCCCGCACATCGAGACCGAAATCAAACGCCGCCTCAGTGCACGACTGGAGCGGTTGTTGAGCCAGTACAACGATTGAACAACTTGCGGTGAGGGCTCTTCTGTGGGAGCGAGCTTGCTCGCGATGAGGGCGTCATATTCAACATTGATGTGTCTGTTTGACCGCTATCGCGAGCAAGCTCGCTCCCACAAAAAGCCCCCTGCAACAGGTTGAATCTTCAGGTGCTGAGATAGCGCCCGATCAACGCAATCCCGCTGGCCAGCACCAGCCACGTCACCAGACGCACGAACCCCTCGCGGGACATCCGCATGGTCAGGCGCCGCCCAATCCACAGCCCCAGCACCATCGCCGGCAACAGACACACCGCCAGCACCAGCAATGGCAGATCGGCATACACACCGGCGATTGCAAACAGACTCAATCGCACCACCGTACTGCAACTGATCAGTGCGCTCTGGGTGGCCCGGGCCGCCTCCTTGGGCAACCGACTGTTCAGATAGATCGCATAGAGAAAGCCGCCGCTGCCAAACAACGCGCCAAACATCCCGCCCACAGTGCCCATCGGCAGAGCCCACACGGCAGACAACTGCGTCGGGCGGGTTTTGACCCACAGGCTGTAGATCGCATAGGCACTGATAAACAGCCCCATCAACAGCAGCAACAGATCGGACTTGAGGTTCAGCAGGAAAATCACCCCCAGCGTGCAGCCCACCGCCATGCACGGCAGCAGCCGCAATAGCTCCGGCCGGGCGACATCCCGCCGCGAAGGCAACAGGTTGCCGAATGCCGCGACGAAATCGAGCAACACCAGCAACGGCACGATCTTCGACAGCGGCATGAACAGAATCAGAATCGGCCCCGCGATCAACGCCGTACCGAACCCGGCGATGCCGAACACAATGTAGGCCAGGGCGATACCCGCGCCGATGACCAGCCAGTCCATGGCGCTGAAAGGCCATTGGTTCAACAACGTCAATACGCTCATTGCAGCGTTCCTCTACTTTAAGTTCGCTGACTTTAGCCATCGCTGAGCGTTGCGACTAATATCATCAAAGCCACCAACCCATCTCAAAAAGGCATGCCTTGTGCTTTCAACCCGGCAACTGCGTTACTTCGTTGAAATCGCTGAATGCGGCAGCTTCGGCGCCGCAGCCGAGCGCCTGTTCATCGCCCAATCGGCCCTGAGCCGGCAAATCAAGGACATGGAAGTCCACCTGCAAACCCCACTTTTCGAACGTACTGCGCGGCGGCCCCAGCTCACTCCAGCGGGTGAGGCTTTCTTACCCCGTGCCAAAAACCTGTTGAGCGAGCTGATCAAAGCCAGCGAGACGGCCACCAGGATCGGCAAAGGTCAACACGGCACCTTGCGCTTGAGCCATTCCAGCACTGTGCCCATGAGCGGCCGACTGCTGCGCAGCGTCGGCCGTTATCTCGAACATCATCCCGGCGTGTCCATGGACATCGCTCAGTTGTCTTCCGAGGCGCAGCTGCAAGAGTTGGCAGACGGCCGACTGGACATCGGCCTATTGCGCCTGCCAGTGCTGCGTCAGTGTGAAGAGGTGCAAATCGACCCGCTGTACGACGAACCTTTGCTGGTGGCAGTCCCGCCCGATCACTGGCTGGCGAGGGACAAATCCGGGCAGAAGATCAACCTGGGGCAGCTACGCGACGAAGCGTTTATTTCCATCCCTCATCCCCAGCGAGGCGGTCTAAGCTACCTTTCTGCCGAGTTGTGCATGCGCCAAGGCTTCTTTCCCAAAGCAGCTCGGGTAATTTCGCGTAAAACCACGCAACTGCAACTGATCCAGGCGGGATTTGGTATCGCCCTCTTGCCGGAATCGATGCGAGACATTGCGCCGCCCAACGTTCGTTTCCTGCCTTTGGCAGACCCCGGAAGCCATAGCTGCGTCGCTCTGGCGTACCGCAAACACCCCACAGCACTGGTTCAACAGTTCCTCGAGCATTTGGTCATATAGGGGTCGTGCATTCACTTGAAGAATGCCTTTAAACTGCGCCCCATGATTAAAGATCCCTTTGCAAGACTCGGCCTGGACCGCGAAGTCCTGACCGTCAGCCAGCTCAACGGCCGCGCGCGGGTGTTGCTCGAAGACGTGTTCAGCAACATCTGGGTAGAGGGCGAAATCTCCAATCTCGCCCGCCCGGCGTCCGGCCACGTGTATTTCACCCTCAAGGACAGCGGCGCCCAGGTGCGTTGCGCGCTGTTCCGGCAGAACGCGGCCCGGGTTCGCCAGGCCTTGAAGGACGGGCTGGCGGTCAAAGTGCGCGGCAAGGTCTCGTTGTTCGAGGGGCGCGGGGATTATCAACTGATCCTCGACACCGTGGAGCCGGCCGGCGATGGCGCCTTGCGCCTGGCTTTCGATGCACTCAAGGAAAAGCTCAGCGCCGAAGGCCTGTTCAGTGCCGAGCGCAAGGTCCCGCTACCGGCGCATCCGCAACGCATCGGCATCATCAGTTCGCCCACCGGGGCAGTGATCCGCGACATCATCAGCGTGTTCCGCCGTCGCGCACCGCAGGTGCAGTTGACGCTGATCCCCACCGCCGTACAGGGCCGCGAAGCCACCGCACAGATTGTCCGTGCGCTGAAACTGGCGGATGCCCGGGGTTTCGACGCCCTGATCCTGGCCCGGGGTGGCGGTTCGCTGGAAGACCTCTGGTGCTTCAACGAAGAAGCCGTGGCCCGTGCCGTGGACGCTTGCGTGACGCCGATTGTCAGCGCAGTAGGTCATGAAACCGACGTGTCGATCAGCGACTTCGTCGCCGATGTTCGCGCGCCCACCCCTTCCGCTGCCGCCGAATTGCTGGCTCCGGACTCCAGTGACCTGGTGCGTCGGGTCGAGAGCCTGCACCGCCGTCTGGTGATGCGCATGCGTGACCGTTTGATGCGCGACCGCCTACGCCTGGAAGGTATCTCTCGCCGCCTGCGCCATCCCGGCGAGCGCCTGCGCCAGCAAGCGCAACGCCTGGATGACCTGGACATGCGCATGCGCCGCGCGTTCGAGCGTAGCCTCAACACCCGTCGCGAACGCTTGATCCGTCTGGAAACCCGTCTGGCCGCACAGCATCCTGGCCGGCAACTGGCAATGTTGCGCCAGCGCCTCGACAGCCTGGCCGAACGCCTGCCGCGCGCCATCCGCGAAGGGCTGAAGAACCGGCGTCTGCAATTGCACAGCCAGATGCAGACCCTGCATGTGGTCAGCCCGCTGGCGACCCTCGGCCGTGGCTACAGCATCTTGCTGGACGAGCGCGGCAACGCGATCCGCAACGCCGCGCAAACCCACACCGGCCAGCGCCTGAAAGCCAAGCTGGGCGAAGGCGAACTGCAAGTGCGGGTCGAAGACAACCACCTGACGCCTGTCACCCTTTCTTTACTGGACTGATCCATGCCGCGTTTCCTGGCTCCATTGCTGTTGCTGCTCCTGACCTTCAACGCCCACGCCGACAGCTACATCACCCGCCTGTTGAACAAACCGGTACCGGGCGGCGTGGCGGTGGTGGATCTGGGCCCGTCCGCCCAGGCGCCAAAAGCCAGTTATCAAGGCAAACCCGTGCTGGTCGTGAAGGAGCAGAACAACTGGCTGGCCATAGTCGGTGTGCCTCTGACGGTCAAGCCGGGGCCCCAATCGATCAACAGCGGTGGTCGCAATCTGAGTTTTACGGTTGGCGACAAGAAATACCCGGAACAACGCATCACCCTGAAAAACACCCAGCAGGTCAATCCGGACCCGGAAAACCTCAAGCGCATCGAGCGTGAACTGGCCGAGCAGATTGCCGCTTACCGCACGTTCAGCCCCAATACGCCAAGCAACCTGCTGCTGGACAAACCGGTGAACGGTCCGCTGTCGAGCAAGTTTGGCGTGCGGCGCTTCTTCAACGGTGAGGAGCGTAACCCTCATTCGGGCCTGGATTTCGCCGTGGGCGCCGGCACGCCGATCAAGACCCCGGCCGCGGGCAAGGTGATCCTGATCGGCAACTACTTCTTCAATGGCAATACGGTGTTCGTCGACCATGGTCAGGGCTTCATCAGCATGTTCTGCCATATGTCGAAAATCGACGTGAAGGTGGGGCAGCAACTGGCCCGGGGTGGTGTGGTCGGCAAGGTCGGCGCGACCGGCCGGGCGACAGGGCCGCACATGCACTGGAACATCAGCCTGAACGATGCGCGGGTGGATCCGGCTATCTTCATTGGTGCGTTTCAGCCCTGAATCTTCGCCGAGGCTGATGGCCTCTTCGCGGGCAAGCCCGCTCCCACAGGGATTGCTCTGTACCTGTGGGAGCGGGCTTGCCCGCGAAGGCGGCATTCCAGTCACCAGAAGATCCAAGGTTGCCGTTCCCTCCAATTGCGCACCACTCAAACCTCGCGCAAACAACAGAACAATCATTACCAATCACAGCAATAAAATCTCGATAAACACTCACCCACGAGTATTCCTCTCAATTTTTTTCGACTGCTTGCCATCCTTCCCCCCCAAGGTTAGGGTTGAAGGCATGAAAACCTCTCACACCCTCATTCAGCTCCGCCAGCACCGCAGCCTGTGCCTTGTCAGCGCACGACTGCCGGGCTGAATCGTGGTGCCTCGCCCCAAGCGTCAGTCCAAGAACTTTTGATCCACCGGCAGGCCGCCTTTTTTCGGCCCACACAATAAGGATTTCCCGATGAGCATGCTCAAAGACCCGTCTTCGAAATACCGCGCGTTCCCGACCATCGATATTCCGGACCGCACCTGGCCATCGAAAACCATCACCGCCGCGCCGATCTGGTGCAGTTCCGACCTGCGCGACGGCAACCAGTCGCTGATCGAGCCGATGGACGCCGTCAAGAAGCTGCGCTTCTGGAAAACCCTGGTGCAGGTCGGCGTGAAGGAAATCGAAGCGTCGTTCCCGGCCGCTTCGCAAACCGACTTCGATTTCGTCCGTACCCTGATCGAAGGCAACCACATCCCGGACGACACCACCATCCAGGTGCTGACCCAGGGCCGTGAAGACCTGATCGAGCGCACCTTCGAATCCCTGCGCGGCGCGAAGAAAGCCATCGTTCACCTGTACAACGCGACCTCCCCTTCCTTCCGCCGCATTGTCTTCAACCAGGACAAGGACGGGGTCAAGGCCATCGCCGTGAACGCCGCCAAGCTGTTCGTCAAATACGCAGCCATGCAGCCGGACACCGAGTGGACCTTCGAATACTCGCCGGAGACCTTCAGCGCCACCGAGCTGGAGTTCGCCAAGGAAGTCTGCGACGCGGTCATCGAAGTCTGGAACCCGACGCCTGAGCACAAGATGATCCTCAACCTGCCGGCCACCGTCGAATGCGCGACCCCGAACATCTATGCCGACCAGATCGAATGGTTCGGCCGTCACATCAACCGTCGTGACAGCGTGATCATCAGCCTGCACACCCACAACGACCGTGGCACCGGCGTTGCCGCCACCGAACTGGGCCTGATGGCTGGCGCCGACCGTGTCGAAGGCTGCCTGTTCGGCAACGGCGAGCGTACCGGCAACGTCGACCTGGTGACCGTGGCCCTGAACCTCTACACCCAGGGCGTGAACCCTGAGCTGGACTTCTCCGACATCGATGGCGTGCGCAAAGTCGTCGAAGAGTGCAACCAGATCCAGGTACACCCGCGTCACCCATACGTCGGTGACCTGGTGCATACCGCGTTCTCCGGCTCGCACCAGGATGCGATCCGCAAGGGCTTCGCCCAGCAGAAATCCGATGCCTTGTGGGAAGTGCCGTACCTGCCGATCGACCCGGCTGACATCGGCCGCAGCTACGAGGCGGTCATCCGCGTCAACAGCCAGTCGGGCAAGGGTGGCATCGCCTACCTCCTGGAGCAGGAATACGGCATCAGCCTGCCACGTCGCATGCAGATCGAATTCAGCCAGGTCGTACAACGTGAAACCGACCGCCTGGGCCTTGAGATGACCGCCCAGCAAATCCACGCGCTGCTGCACAGCGAGTACTTGCAGGCCAACACCCCGTACGCGCTGGTCAGCCATCGCCTGCAGGAAGAAAACGGTCACAGCGCCGTCGAAGTGGAAGTGGCCAGTAAAGGCCAGGGCGAGACCAACCTGCACTGGCGCGGCAAGGGCAACGGTGCCCTGGAAGCGCTGGTGGCCGGTCTGCCGATCCCGGTGGAAATCATGGACTACAACGAGCACGCCATTGGCGCGGGCACCAATGCCAAGGCCGCGGCCTACATTGAACTGCGCGTGAACGGTGAACGTGCGGTGCACGGCGTCGGCATCGATGAAAACATCACCACCGCCAGCTTCAAGGCCCTGTTCAGCGCGCTGAACCGTTCGCTGAGCCAGCCGGAAGCGAAAGCGGCGTAAGTCACCGCTGAAACGCAAAAGGCCCCGGGGTGTGAACCTCGGGGCCTTTTTTTGCCTGCTTGTTTTGTGTTGTCTGAACTGGCCCCTTCGCGGGCAAGCCCGCTCCCACAGGGTATGTGGGCGTACACAAAATTTGTGTTCGCAACGGTCAACTGTGGGAGCGGGCTTGCCCGCGAAGAGGCCCTGTCAGGCAGCGAAAATCTCAGGTGAACTCGAAGGTATCGGCATCCAGATTCGCCGGAAACCGTGTGCGATAAGCTTGAAGGTCTGCGGCATTCAGAACGACCTGAAACACCCCATCCGCCTCTCCTGCGCTCAGCAACGTCTCACCCTGGAAATCCAGCACCTGGCTGTCACCGGTATAGGCAAAGCCCTTGCCATCTGAACCAATACGATTCACCGCCGCCACGTAGCACAGGTTCTCGATCGCCCGCGCCGGCAGCAGACGGTTCCAATGCTGGCGTCGCGCACCCGGCCAGTTCGCGGTGTACAGCAGCAGATCCGTGTCCTGAGCGTCACGACTCCACACCGGGAAGCGCAAGTCGTAGCAAATCAGCGGCCGCACGCGCCAGCCCTTTAACTCGAACTGCACCTGGCGCTCGCCCGGGGTGTAGTGGTTATGCTCACCGGCCATGCGGAACAGGTGACGCTTGTCGTAATGCAACACCTCGCCATCCGGGCGTGCCCATAACAGGCGATTGCGATGACTGCCGTCGGCGGCCTGGATGATCACGCTGCCGGTAATCACGGCATCAAGTCTTGCCGCCTGAGCCCGCAACCACTTGCTGGTGGGGCCGTTTTCCGATTCCGCGAGGGTCTCGGACTCCATGGAAAAACCGGTGGTGAACATCTCCGGCAGTATGATCAGGTCAGCGCCACGAGACTGCTCCAGCAATGACTCGAAATGCTCCAGGTTGGCCTGACGGTCGTGCCAGGCCAGGGATGTCTGGATCAGCGCCACGGTCAGGTTCGGCAATGCACTCAGATCACGCATAGCTTTTCCGCCGCCTCACGCAGGGTCTCCTCACGCTTGGCAAAGCACAGCCGCACCAGACGCTGCCCTTCAGGCGGTGTCTGGTAGAACACCGAAATCGGGATACTTGCCACACCATGCTCGCGAGTCATCCACAGGGCCATCTCGACATCATTGAGGTCCGGGCGGATCTGCGAATAGTCGACTAACTGGAAATAGGTGCCGGTCACCCGGGTGAAACTGAAACGCGACGGCACCAGCAGATCGCAGAACAGATCACGCTTGGCCTGATAGAAGTCCGGCAGCTCTTCGACGTGCTCCGGGTGTTCGGCCATGAAGTCGGCCAAGGCATATTGCAGCGGCGTCACACCACAGAAATTGACGTACTGGTGCACCTTGCGCAACTCCGCCGTCAGGGCCGGCGGTGCGACCACGTAGCCGGTTTTCCAGCCGGTGACGTGGTAGGTCTTGCCGAACGAACTGACCACGAAAGCACGCTGATACAACTCTTCATGGGCCAGCACGCTGACATGGGGTACACCGTCGTACACCAGGTGTTCGTAGACTTCGTCGCTGATCACATAAATGTCGCGATCGCGGATCATGGCGGCCAACTGATCGAGTTCGGCACGGCTGATCAATGCGCCACTGGGGTTGTGCGGGGAGTTGAGAATGATCATCCGCGTGCGCGGGCTCAGTGCCTGGGCAAGCTTCTCGAAGTCGATACTGAAATCGTTCAAGCCCAGTTGTACGTGCACGCAACGACCGCCGGCCAGCTCTACCGAGGGCTCGTAGCTGTCGTAGGCCGGATCAAACACGATGACTTCGTCGCCGCTGTGGATAACCGCCTGAATGGCACAGAAAATCGCCTCGGTCGCGCCTGGGGTGACCGTCACTTCAGTATCCGCATCCACCTGCGTGCCATAGCTGCGGGCGATCTTCACCGCAATCTGCTGACGCAACACCGGCAGGCCGGTCATCGGCGAATACTGGTTGTGGCCACTGGCGATATGCCGGCCGACCGCATCGCACAGGGCCTGCGGGGCCGCGAAATCGGGAAAGCCCTGGGACAGATTGAGCGCGCCGGTCTGTGCCGCGAGCTGAGACATCTGCGTGAAGATGGTGATGCCGACATTCGGCAGCTTGCTGGTGATCATCGATAACCCCTTGCAGGTGAGCTGCAAGTTTCAAGCTGCAAGCTGCAAGTGGTCAAGCGCCAAACCTCCAGACGCAAAAAAGGGCCTTGGAAAGGCCCCTTTTCGCTTTGACTTGAAGCTTGCAGCTGCTTTTATCGCTTATCGCGACGCTTCTTGTCGGCCTTCTTGTGGTGCGACATCAAACGACGCTTCTTGTTGACCTGACGGTCGGTGAGCGTGTTCTTGTTGCCTTCGTACGGGTTCTCGCCACCCTTGAACTCGATGCGGATCGGCGTACCGACCAGCTTCAGGACACGGCGGTAAGTGTTTTCCAGGTAGCGCACGTAGGACTTCGGTACCTTCTCGATCTGGTTGCCGTGGATCACGATGATTGGCGGGTTTGCACCACCGAGGTGGGCATAACGCAGCTTGATCCGGCGGCTGTTGACCATTGGCGGCTGGTGCTCGCTGACCGCATCTTCGAGGATCTGGGTCAGGCGGCTGGTCGGCCAACGGGTAACCGCAGACTTGAACGAGTTCTGTACCGACGCGTAGAGGTTGCCCACGCCGGTGCCGTGCAAGGCCGAGATGAAGTGGATATCGGCGTAGTCAACGAAGAACAGCCGACGTTGCAGCTCGACCTTCACGAAGTCGCGCTCGCTCGGCGTCATGCCGTCCCACTTGTTGATCGCGATGACCAGCGCACGACCCGATTCAATGGCGAAGCCCAACAGGTTGAGGTCGTGATCGACCACACCTTCGCGGGCGTCCATCACGAAGATCACCACGTTGGCGTCTTTGATCGCCTGCAGGGTTTTGACCACGGAGAACTTTTCGACTTCTTCGTGGATCTTGCCGCGCTTGCGCACACCGGCCGTGTCGATCAGCGTGTACTTCTCGTCGTTACGTTCGAACGGGATGTAGATACTGTCGCGGGTGGTGCCGGGTTGGTCGTAGACGATGACCCGATCTTCACCGAGCATGCGGTTGACCAGGGTCGACTTGCCGACGTTCGGACGGCCGATGATCGCGATCTTGATCCCGTCTTTTTCGCTTGGGCCAGGAATGCGCTTGGCTTCCTCGCCTTCGGCGACAACCTCTTCCTCTTCGCCTTCCTGCGGCTCGTCTTCGTCACGCGGGAATTCACTCAGTGCCGCTTCCAGCAACTGGGTGATACCACGGCCGTGGGCACCGGCGATCGGGATCGCATGGCCCATGCCCAACGGGGCGAATTCGGCGCGGGCCATTTCCGGGTCGATGTTGTCGACCTTGTTGGCGACCACGTGGGAACGCTTGTTACGTTTGCGCAAATGCTCGGCGATCATCTGGTCGGCGGCGGTAAAACCGGCCTTGGCATCTACCAGGAACAGAACGACATCGGCTTCTTCGATGGCCAACAGCGACTGCTCGGCCATCTTTTCGTCCATACCGTGCTCGTCACCGGAGATACCGCCGGTGTCGATCAGAATGTAGGAACGCCCTTGCCACTTGGCCTCACCGTACTGGCGATCACGGGTCAGACCGGACAAGTCGCCGACGATGGCGTCACGAGTCCTGGTCAGGCGGTTGAACAAGGTGGACTTGCCGACGTTCGGTCGGCCCACCAGGGCGATTACGGGAACCATGCGGCTCTCCACTTCGTTATTTCAGAAAATACAAAAGCCGCTGCGAGGCAGCGGCTGGTGCTCGGGGCAATCACGTTGTCATTTGTAGGAGCGAGCTTGCTCGCGAAAAACGCCAAGACACCGCGTTTATTCAGGCCGCCAACGTCATCGTTAACGTCCATCGCGAGCAAGCTCGCTCCTACAGTCCTACAAACGGTGAAGCCGCTTGGGGGTTAAAACCCAAGCATAGTCGTTACTTGATGGTCAGGGCTTCCAGTTTGCCGCTGTTGCCATACACATAAATCGTGTCACCCACCACCAGCGGACGGGCACGCAGGCCGTCGCTGTCGATGCGCTCGCGGCCGACGAATCGACCGTCCACCTGACTCAGCAGGTGCAGGTAACCTTCCAGGTCACCGACTGCAACGTAGCTGGAGAACACTTCCGGGGCCGACAGTTGACGACGGGCCAGCGAATCGTTGCTCCACAAGGCTGTGGTGGAACGCTCGTCGACGCCTTCAACGGTACCCGAAGACAGGCTTACATAAACGGTGCCAAAGCCTTGGGCGACACCGGCGTAGCTGGAAGCATCACGCTGCCAGAGCTGACGGCCGCTTTGCAGGTCCAGAGCGGCAACGCGCCCCTGATAGCTGGCGACATACAGCGTCTCGCCCGACAGCAGCAAGCCACCGTCGATATCGACCACACGCTCCAGCTCCGAACGACCTTGCGGGATCGCTACACGCTGTTCCCACACTGGTACGCCGTTGGAGATGTCCACGGCAACCACTTTACCGGTCGACAGGCCAGCCACCGCCAGGCGGTTGGTCACGATCGGCGCACTGGTGCCCCGCAGGGTCAGAACCGCAGGCGTGCTGTCATAGATCCAGCGACGATTACCGGTGGAGGCATCCAGGCCGATCAGGCGATCGTCCTGAGTCTGAACCACCACAACGTCACCGTTGTTGGCTGGTGGTGCCAGCACTTCGCTGGACACGCGAGCGCGCCACTTCTCTTCACCGTTGATCGCGTCCAGGGCAACGATTTCACCCTTGATCGTACCGATCGTGACCAGACCGTAACCAACGCCGACAGCGCCGGAAACAGGCAGCTCGAGATCTTTCTTCCATTTGACGTCGCCCGTGTGGCGATCCATCGCCATCAACACGCCAGTGACGTCGGCGGCATAGATGGTATCGCCATCGATGGCCGGAACCAGCATGTTGTAGGTTTCGCCCTGACCGTCACCGATCGAACGACTCCACTGCTTTTGCAGAACCACTTCTTCCTTGAAGTCGACCAGTTCGGCCGGAGGCAGTTCTTTTTTGCTGTTGCTGCTGCAACCCGCGGCCAAAATGGCCAGGGCCAGCAATGCTGCATGTTTCCAACGAATCACGTCACGCATCCCCTTTGGCCAGGTCGTCCAGCTTGATTTGCAGGCCACCGACCGCCGCTTCATCCGACAGTGCCGCCTTGGCTTTTTGATACGCCGCGCTCGCCTCGTCGGTACGACCCAACTGCACCAGCAGATCGCCCTTGAGTTCTTCGCGAGTGGCCAGGAATGCCTTGTCGGCATCGCCTTCGAGCAGCTTCAGGGCTTCGTCGGCCTTGTTCTGCGCGCCGAGTACCTGGGCCAGACGCTGACGGGCGATTTCGCCCAGCGCCGGGTTGGCCGGTTTGGCGACAATGGCCTTGAGCTCGGTGGCCGCGTCGTCCAGCTTGCCGCTGTCGACCGCGACCTTGGCCACGAACAGGCTACCGTACTGCGCGTAGGCGCTGCCGCCGTACTCGCTGTTAAGCTTGCCGGCCAGGTCCGAAACACGGGCCGCATCAGGCTTGCCGTCAGGCGTCAGCGTGGTTTCGAGCAATTGCTGATAGAGAATCGAGGCGCCTTGCGACTGATTGCTCTGATACTTTTGGAACGCCTGCCAGCCGAACACGATGACCAACGCCAACAGGCCGCCAGTGACCAGGGGCTTACCGTTGCGTGACCACCATTCCTTCAGTTCCATCAAATGTTCGTCTTCGGTACTCGACACCCCAATACTCCTTAATCGCTAATTCGGCTGTTTAGACAGCTTCAACCCTGCACGACGCAGGTGGCCAGGTGCGCTGCAAGCGCATCCCAGGCAATGCTTTGTTGTTCGCCCTGGCCACGCAGGGGTTTGAAACCTACCACTTGCTGGGCCATTTCGTCGTCACCGAGGATCAGCGCGTACAACGCACCGCTCTTGTCGGCCTTCTTGAACTGGCTTTTGAAACTGCCGGCGCCGGCATTCACTTGCAGGCGCAGGTTGGGCAACTGGTCACGGACGCGCTCCGCCAGGGTCAGCCCGGCGAGTTCGGCGGCTTCACCGAAGGCGCAGAGGTAGACGTCAACCTGACGGGAGATTTCCTCCGGAATCTGCCCCAGGGTTTCCAGCAACAACACCAGGCGTTCGATGCCCATGGCAAAGCCAACACCGGCAGTCGGCTTACCGCCCATCTGCTCTACCAGGCCGTCGTAACGACCGCCAGCACACACAGTGCCCTGGGCGCCGAGCTTGTCGGTGACCCATTCGAAAACGGTCTTGCTGTAGTAATCCAGCCCGCGAACCAGCTTCGGGTTGATCACGTAGGGAATGCCGGCGGCGTCCAGGCGAGCCTTGAGGCCCTCGAAGTGCACGCGGGATTCTTCGTCGAGGTAGTCGGCCATCTTCGGCGCATCGACCAATACCGCCTGGGTGTCGGCGTTCTTGGTATCAAGAACCCGCAGCGGGTTGGTTTTCAGGCGACGCTGGCTGTCTTCGTCGAGCTTGTCCATGTGCGCCGAGAGGTATTCGACCAGTGCTTCGCGATAACGACCACGGGATTCGCTGGTACCCAGGCTGTTGAGCTCGAGTTTTACCGCATCGCGGATGCCCAGTTCGCCCCACAGGCGCCAGGTCAGCACGATCAGCTCGGCGTCGATGTCCGGACCGTCGAGGTTGAACACTTCGACACCGATCTGGTGGAACTGGCGATAACGACCTTTCTGCGGGCGTTCGTGGCGGAACATCGGGCCGATGTACCAGAGTTTCTGAACCTGGCCACCGCCGGTGATGCCATGCTCCAGCACCGCGCGCACACAGGCCGCCGTGCCTTCAGGGCGCAGGGTCAGGGAGTCGCCGTTGCGGTCGTCGAAGGTGTACATCTCTTTTTCGACGATGTCGGTCACTTCACCGATGGAGCGCTTGAACAGCTCGGTGAACTCGACGATCGGCATGCGGATCTGCTTGTAACCGTAGTTATCCAGCAGACGCGAAACGGTGCCTTCGAAATGACGCCACAGGGGGGTCTGTTCGGGCAAGATGTCGTTCATGCCACGAATGGCTTGCAATGACTTGCTCACTTTAAATCCTTAAATTCGTTCGGCTCTTCAGTCAGGTTCAGCCGCGCGCAATTACGGCAGCGTCAGCTTCGACCTTTTCGGCCGCTTTCTGACGGATCAAGCGTTCGAGCTCATCCACCAGATTGTCATTCGTCAGTTTCTGCGACGGCTTGCCGTCGATGTAAATCAGGTTCGGCGTGCCGCCGGTCAAGCCGATATGGGCTTCCTTGGCTTCGCCGGGGCCGTTGACCACGCAACCGATGACCGCGACATCCAGCGGCACCAGCAAATCCTCGAGGCGCCCTTCCAGCTCGTTCATGGTCTTGACCACATCGAAGTTCTGCCGCGAGCAGCTCGGGCAGGCGATGAAGTTGATGCCACGGGAACGCAGGTGCAGGGATTTGAGAATGTCGTAGCCGACTTTCACTTCCTCGACCGGGTCGGCGGCCAACGAGATGCGGATAGTATCGCCAATCCCTTCGGCGAGCAGCATACCGAGGCCCACGGCAGATTTCACCGTGCCTGAACGCAAACCACCGGCTTCGGTGATGCCCAGGTGCAGTGGCTGGACGATTTCCTTGGCCAGCAGGCGGTACGCTTCGACGGCCATGAACACGTCGGAGGCTTTCACGCTGACCTTGAAGTCCTGGAAGTTCAGACGCTCAAGGTGCTCGACGTGGCGCAAGGCAGATTCGACCAGCGCAGCAGGCGTGGGCTCGCCGTATTTCTTCTGCAGGTCTTTTTCCAGGGAGCCGGCGTTCACGCCGATACGGATCGGGATCCCGCGGTCACGGGCGGCATCGACCACCGCGCGCACGCGGTCTTCGCGACCGATGTTGCCCGGGTTGATCCGCAGGCAATCGACCCCCAGCTCGGCGACGCGCAACGCGATGCGGTAGTCGAAGTGGATGTCGGCGACCAAGGGGACTTTGACCAGTTGCTTGATCTTGCCGAAGGCTTCGGCGGCGTCCATGTCCGGTACGGAAACCCGCACGATATCGACGCCGGCCGCTTCCAGGCGATTGATTTGCGCAACCGTGGCCGCGACATCATTGGTGTCGCTGTTGGTCATGCTCTGCACAGCGATAGGCGCATCGCCGCCAACAGGCACGTTACCGACCCAGATCTTACGGGATTCGCGACGTTTGATTGGAGATTCGCCGTGCATGACTTATTGACCCAACTTCAGGCGAGCAGTCTCGCCACTGGTGAACGGAGCGACATCGACTGGCTGGCCGTTGTAGCTGACCTGAGCGCCACGGGCAAAGCCCAGGCGTACGGAAAACGGTGGTTTGCCATTGACTGCCAGGCTGTCGCCTTTGCGTTTGAGACCGCTGAACAGCACCTTGCCGCTACCGTCGGTCACTTGTGTCCAGCAATCGGAGGTGAACTGCACCTGAACCTGGCCTTGACCGGCCACCGGTGCGGCTGGCGCTTGAGCAGGAGCCGCAGCGGCTACCGGTGCAGTCACCGCAGGGACCGCGGCGGCAGGCGCTACCGGAGCCGGAGCTGCCGGGGTCACCGGCGCTGCGACAACGGGCGCGGTAGTGTGCGCGGGTGCAGCTGGCGTGGTCGGCGCTGCGGGGGCAACTGGCGCAGTCACTTGAGCCTGCTCCGGTGCTTCAGCCGGAGCCTCGGCCTGTGGCAGCGCGAGAGCGGTACCGCCTTCGGTCTGACCTTCCACGACGGCCTGGTCTTCCGGCTCGTCCAGCGGATGAATCTGAGTGGTACCGTCGGCGCCTTCGACTTCTACGTGCTCGGGTGCCAGACCGATCAGGTCCTTGGTGCGCATCGAGGTCTGATCCTGCCACCAGACGAAACCGCCACCGATCACCGCTACCAGCAACAGCAGGCTGACGATTCGCAAAATGGTGTGGGAAACCCGGACCGGCTCTTCAATACGACCCAGGCTGTGAACATTGCTGCCCTGGGAATCGGTACCGGTGGATTGATCGAATTGCTGGACCAGAACGGCCTGGTCCATGCCGAGCAACTTGGCATAAGCACGAATGTAACCACGGGCAAAGGTATGCCCGGGCAGCTTGTCGAAAGCGCCGGCTTCCAGATTGCTCAAGGAAGTGGTGGTGAGGTTGAGCTTGAGGGCCACTTCGGCCAGCGACCAGCCATTGCTTTCGCGGGCCTGGCGCAAAGTCTCACCGGGGTTAACGCGATTCGCTGCTACAACTTCGGGATGCGCCGCTTTCATCATTGCTCCGACAGGTATTGCTGATATTCCGGCGTACCGGGATAGAGTCTTTTTAGTTGCAGGCCTTTACTTGCAGCCTTGTCGCGATCTTCGAACACGTTTGCCAGCCGAACGCCGAGCAATAGACTACGTGCATTTTGCTCGGAGAGCTGGCTGAAACGGTCGTAATAATCTCGCGCGGGCACATAATGCCTGTCTTCGTAAGACAACTCAGCCATTTCCAGCAATGCACGAGGTTGTTGCCGGTTCAGGCGCAGGGCTTTTTCCAGTTGCTGCTGGGCCAGATCACGCTGACCGAGCATCGCAGCGGTCATGCCCAGGTTCTCGAACACCCGCGAACGCTCAGGATACAGCGTATCGGCAGCGGCTTGTTCAAAGCGCTCGTAGGCTTCCTTGTAACGTTTCTGCTCGAAAAGAAAACTGCCGTAATTGTTGAGAATTCGTGCGTCGCCCGGACGGGAAGACAGCGCCTTGCGAAAATGCTCGTCGGCCAGCTCCGGCTCCATCTCGGCCTGGAACACCAGCCCCAGCGCCGCGTTGGCATCCGGGTCGGAGCCATCGAGTTCCAGGGCTTTTCTCAGCGGAACCTTGGCGCGCTCGGTCATGCCTTGTTGCAAATACCCGATACCGAGCTGCACATACGCCTCACGCGCTTCATCACGGCCCTTGCTGGTCTTCATCGGGTTGTAATCACCCGAAAGCACGCAGCCAGCACACAGGCTGGCCAACAGCAAAAGCAGCGCAAAGCGCAGGGACATAGAGATCCTCTCTTAATTGTTGTTCGCAGTGCTCGAAGCAACATCGCTGTCGGCGTTCAATTCACGCACGGCGATATAACGTTCGCTGCGACGGGTGCGATCCAGCACCTGCCCTACCAATTGACCACAGGCGGCGTCGATGTCTTCACCACGGGTGGTGCGGACGGTGACGTTGAAACCGGCATGATGAAGCTGATCCTGGAAACGACGAATGGCGTTGTTGCTCGGACGCTCGTACCCGGAATGCGGGAACGGGTTGAACGGGATCAGGTTGATCTTGCACGGGATGTTCTTGAGCAGCTCGATCATTTCCACGGCGTGCTCAAGCTTGTCGTTGACGTCCTTGAGCAAGGTGTACTCGATGGTCAGCACACGCTTTTCGCCCAGGGACGACATGTAGCGCTGGCACGACTCGAGCAGCATCTTAAGCGGATACTTCTTGTTGATCGGCACCAATTGGTTACGCAATGCGTCATTCGGTGCGTGCAGGGACAACGCCAGGGAGACGTCGATGTGCTTGGACAGCTCATCGATCATCGGTACCACGCCGGAGGTCGACAGGGTCACGCGGCGCTTGGAAATGCCGTAGCCCAGGTCGTCCATCATCAGATGCATGGCCGCGACGACGTTGTCGAAGTTCAGCAGCGGCTCACCCATGCCCATCATCACCACGTTGGTGATGGCACGGTCGACGGTTGCCGGGACGCTGCCAAAGGATTTGTTGGCAATCCACACCTGGCCGATGACTTCGGCGGCGGTGAGGTTGCTGTTGAAGCCTTGCTTGCCGGTGGAGCAGAAACTGCAATCCAGGGCACAGCCTGCCTGGGACGAAACGCACAAGGTGCCGCGTTTGCCCTGGGGAATGTACACGGTCTCGACGCAGCTGCCGGACGCCACGCGCACCACCCACTTGCGGGTGCCGTCGCTGGAGATGTCCTCGCTGACCACTTCCGGACCACGGACCTCAGCAACAGCCTTGAGCTTTTCGCGCAAGGCCTTGCTGACGTTCGTCATGGCATCGAAATCATCGACACCAAAGTGGTGAATCCATTTCATTACCTGACCGGCACGGAAACGCTTCTCCCCGATTGAGTCGAAGAATTTTTCCATTTCCTGTTGAGTCAGACCCAGCAGGTTAGTTTTTACAGTCGATGTAGTCATGGATTCACCTTCACTCTTAAGCCAATGCTTAGCGAGTGGTTACTTCAGTAGCTGCGAAGAAGTACGAGATTTCGCGAGCGGCAGCGGCTTCGGAGTCCGAACCGTGTACGGCGTTGGCGTCGATGGAGTCAGCGAAGTCAGCACGGATGGTGCCGGCAGCAGCTTCTTTAGGGTTGGTAGCGCCCATCAGCTCACGGTTCAGAGCGATAGCGTTTTCGCCTTCCAGAACCTGAACGACAACCGGACCGGAGATCATGAAAGCAACCAGGTCGTTGAAGAAACCACGAGCGCTGTGCTCAGCGTAGAAGCCTTCGGCTTCGGCTTTGGACAGTTGCTTCAGTTTCGAAGCTACAACGCGCAGGCCGGCTTTTTCGAAACGAGTGGTGATCTCGCCGATCACGTTTTTAGCAACGGCGTCAGGCTTGATGATGGAGAAAGTACGTTGAACAGCCATGGTGTAACTCCAGAAACGGTAATTTACGAAAAATTAAACCCGCGAATTATACGCGGGTTCTTGGGTATTGCCTAACCTGCGGCGTGGCTCAGTCGCGTTCTTCGATCCAGTGGGCCTGAATGGCCTCCAGGATCTTTTCGCCACAATGCTCAGGCATGTCGTCGAAATCGGGTAATTCCATTACCCATTTGCGCAGATCGACGAAGTTGACCGACATAGGGTCCACGTCGGGCTTGCTTTCGGCCAGCTGGATCGCGATCTCCAGCACATCAGTCCACTTGAGTTTCATGACAATTCCTTGAATCAGTGCGGCGCTTCGGCGGCGTGGTTGAGCGAGTACTTCGGAATTTCGACCGTCAGGTCTTCGGTACCGACCTTGGCCTGGCAGCCCAGGCGGGACTCGCGCTCAAGGCCCCAGGCCTTATCAAGGTAGTCCTCTTCCAGCTCGTCGGCCTCTTCCAGCGAGTCGAAACCCTCGCGGATGATGCAGTGGCAGGTGGTGCAGGCGCAGACGCCGCCACAGGCGCTTTCCATCTCGATGTGGTGCTCATGGGCCAGTTCGAGGATGGAAACCCCCGTCTCAGCCTCAACAACCATGCCTTCGGGGCAAAACTTCTCGTGTGGCAGAAAAATGACCTGCGGCATCGTTATTCCTCAATCTCATTCAGGTTGCGCCCCGCCAGCGCGGCTTTCACCGTCGAGTCCAGGCGGCGGGCAGCAAAGGCGTCGGTCACTTGCGACAGACGCTTGGTCTGCTGCTCGATGGCGTAACCATCGGTACCTTTCATCAGTTCGGTCAGTTCCTGCACCTGCGCATCGATGACCAGGCGCTCTTCGGCGTCGAGCAAACGCTCGCCATCGGCCTCCAGAGCGGCCTGCACGGCTTCGATCAGGCGCTGGGCGTCGACCTGTTGCTCGCGCAGTACACGGGCAACCTTGTCGTCATTGGCGTGCTGGAACGAGTCCTTGAGCATTTTGGCGATTTCGCCATCGGTCAGGCCGTAGGACGGCTTGACCTGAATGCTGGCTTCGACGCCCGAACCCAGTTCGCGAGCGGAAACACTGAGCAGACCGTCGGCATCGACCTGGAAGGTCACGCGAATCTTCGCCGCACCCGCCACCATTGCCGGGATACCGCGCAGTTCGAAGCGCGCCAGGGAGCGGCAGTCACTGATCAACTCGCGCTCGCCCTGCAACACGTGGATCGCCATGGCCGACTGGCCGTCTTTATACGTGGTGAAGTCCTGGGCACGTGCGACGGGGATGGTGGTGTTGCGCGGAATCACCTTCTCCATCAGGCCGCCCATGGTTTCCAGGCCCAGGGACAACGGAATCACGTCGAGCAGCAGCAGTTCGCCACCATCGCGCTTGTTACCGGCCAGGGTATCAGCCTGGATCGCAGCACCGATGGCGACCACTTGATCCGGGTCGATTTCAGTCAGGGGCTGGCGACCGAAGGCTTCGGCGACAGCTTCGCGAACGCGAGGTACGCGAGTCGAACCACCGACCATGACCACGGCGTGCACGTCTTCCAACTCGATACCGGAATCACGCACCGCACGACGGCAGGCTTTGAGGCTGCGCGCGACCATCGGCTCGATCAGCGCATTGAAGGCTTCACGGGTCAGCTCGGCCTTCCAGTCGCCATAGGCCACTTCAACGGCAGGCGCATTGGTCAGGGCTTCCTTGGCCGCACAGGCGGTTTGCAGCAGGTTGCGCTGCGCACCGGGATCGAGGTCGGCGGACAGACCGGCGCTCTCGATGATCCAGCCCGCGATCGCGTGGTCGAAGTCATCGCCGCCCAGGGCGCTGTCGCCGCCGGTGGCCAGGACTTCGAAGACACCGCCGGTCAGGCGCAGAATCGAAATATCGAAGGTACCGCCGCCCAGGTCGTAAATGGCGACCAGGCCTTCGGCATGCTGGTCCAGGCCATAAGCCACAGCGGCAGCAGTCGGCTCATTGAGCAAACGCAGCACATTCAGGCCGGCCAGCTTGGCCGCATCCTTGGTGGCTTGACGTTGAGCGTCATCGAAATAGGCCGGAACGGTGATCACCGCACCCACCAGCTCACCACCCAGGGTCTCCTCGGCACGCTGGCGCAGGACCTTGAGGATATCGGCGGACACTTCGACCGGGCTTTTCGGGCCCTGGATCGTGTCGATGAACGGCATGTGCGACTCGCCGCCGACAAAGCGGTAGGGCAGTTGCTCGCCCAACTGCTTGACGTCGGACAGGCCACGACCCATCAAGCGCTTGACCGACAGCACGGTGTTCAAGGGATCGGTGGCGGCAGCCAGCTTGGCGGATTCGCCAACCTCGACCCGATCAGCGTGATAGCGTACGGCAGACGGCAGGATGACCCGCCCTTGCACGTCAGCCAGAGGCTCGGAAAGTCCACTGCGCAATGCAGCGACCAGCGAATTGGTAGTGCCCAAGTCGATCCCCACAGCCAGACGACGCTGGTGCGGTTGAGGACTTTGGCCGGGTTCGGCGATCTGCAGTAGGGCCATCGTTATCAGGACTTATCTGTATATCAGGCGTGCGACCGGAGCGGCACTGGGTTAGTCGTCGAGGCGCTCTTCTAACTGGCGCACTTCGTAGGTGAGCTTGTCGAGGAACTGCATGCGCCGCATCAGGCGTTCGGCCCGTTCACGTTGCGCGGCATCGTTCCAGCAAGCTGCGAAGCTTTGGTTCAGTTCATCCTGGGCAGCCTTCAGGCGACGCTTGAAGACGGCAACGCCATTGAGGTCCGCGCTGTCCTGCAGGTCTTCGAGCTCTTCACGCAGCTCCATCTGCTGCAGAAGAAACTCCGGATCATGCACCGTGACCTCCAGCGGCAGCTCGCCACCATTCAAGGCGAGCAGGTAACGCGCGCGCTTGGGTGGACTCTTGAGCGTCTGATAGGCCTCGTTGAGGCTCGCGGATTGCTCCAGCGCCAGCCGCTGCTCGCGCTCGGAAGCGTCTGCAAAGCGGTCCGGATGAACGCCGCGCGCCAACTCACGGTAGCGCGTAGCCAGCTGATCGAGATCCAGATCGAAACCCGGTTGCAGCTCGAATAAAGCGAAATGACAAGGAGTACCCACGACAAGCCTCAGATGTTGAAGCTTTCGCCGCAGCCACATTCACCGCGCACGTTGGGGTTGTTGAACTTGAAGCCTTCGTTCAACCCTTCCTTGACGAAATCGAGCTCGGTGCCGTCCAGGTAAGCCAGGCTTTTCGGGTCGATAATCACTTTTTCGCCGTGACTTTCGAACACCTGGTCCTCAGCAACCACCTCGTCGACAAACTCCAGCACGTAGGCAAGGCCGGAACAGCCCGTGGTGCGAACACCCAGACGAATCCCTTCACCCTTGCCGCGCCCGTCGAGGGAGCGTCGCACGTGCTTGGCCGCCGCTTCTGTCATGCTGATAGCCATCGTTGACTCCTTACTCGTCGCCAAATGCTTAGATCAAGCCTTTCTTCTGCTTGTAGTCGCGAACAGCCGCCTTGATGGCGTCTTCAGCGAGTACCGAGCAGTGGATTTTCACTGGCGGCAGGGCCAGTTCTTC
Source organism: Pseudomonas sp. FW305-70 (assembly GCF_058783925.1). NCBI lineage: Bacteria > Pseudomonadati > Pseudomonadota > Gammaproteobacteria > Pseudomonadales > Pseudomonadaceae > Pseudomonas > Pseudomonas sp. FW305-70. The sequence goes on along the minus strand of NZ_JBYSYZ010000034.1, from coordinate 11,728 downwards.
AGCCAGCTGGGTGTTCTTGATGGTTTCCGCTTCGTCCAGGGTCTTGCCCTTCATCCACTCGGTGGCGAGGGAGCTGGAAGCGATAGCCGAACCGCAGCCGTAGGTCTTGAACTTGGCATCTTCGATGATGCCGGCGTCGTTGACCTTGATCTGCAGGCGCATCACGTCGCCACACGCCGGAGCGCCGACCATGCCGGTGCCGACATCAGGGTCTTCCGCGTCCATCTTGCCGACGTTGCGCGGGTTTTCGTAGTGGTCGATGACCTTTTCGCTGTAAGCCATGATTCTCAATCCTCACTCATCAGGGCCGCTCTTGAGACCCTGTAGTTGCGCTGCATTTACCGCCGCGCCGCTACAGGACCTGTATCCGGCGGCTTCTATAGTTAGTGTGCCGCCCACTCGATCTTCGAGATATCGACGCCGTCTTTGTACATGTCCCACAGCGGCGACAGAGCGCGCAGCTTGGTTACGGCCTCGCAGACTTTCTGCGCGGCGTAGTCGATTTCTTCTTCGGTGGTGAAACGACCGAAGGTGAAGCGGATCGAGCTGTGAGCCAGTTCGTCGTTGCGGCCCAGGGCGCGCAGTACGTACGAAGGCTCAAGGGATGCCGAGGTGCAGGCCGAACCGGACGAAACCGCCAGATCCTTGAGCGCCATGATCAGCGACTCGCCTTCAACGTAGTTGAAGCTCAGGTTCAGGTTGTGCGGAACGCGGGCGGTCAGGCTGCCGTTGACGTACAGCTCTTCCAGGTGCTCGACCTGCTTGTAGAAACGGTCGCTCAACGCCTTGATGCGTGCGTTTTCGGCAGCCATGTCTTCCTTGGCTACGCGGAAAGCTTCACCCATGCCGACGATCTGGTGGGTCGCCAGGGTGCCGGAACGCATGCCGCGCTCGTGGCCGCCACCGTGCATGGTCGCTTCGATACGTACGCGCGGCTTGCGGCTGACGTACAGGGCGCCGATGCCTTTAGGACCGTAGGTCTTGTGGGCGGAGAACGACATCATGTCGACTTTCAGCTTCTGCAGGTCGATCTCGACCTTGCCAGTGGACTGAGCGGCGTCGACGTGGAACAGGATGCCCTTGGAACGGAGCAGTTCGCCGATCGCTGCGATATCGTTGATGGTGCCGATTTCGTTGTTCACGTGCATGACCGACACCAGGATGGTGTCGTCGCGCAGTTCGGCTTCGATCATCTCAGGCGTTACCAGACCATCGGTGCGAGGCTCGATGTAGGTCACTTCGAAACCTTCACGCTCCAGTTGGCGCATGGTGTCCAGGACAGCCTTGTGCTCGATCTTGGTGGTGATCAGGTGCTTGCCTTTGGTGGCGTAGAAATGTGCCGCACCCTTGATTGCCAGGTTGTCGGATTCGGTGGCACCGGAGGTCCAGACGATTTCGCGCGGGTCGGCGTTGACCAGGTCGGCCACCTGACGACGGGCGTTTTCAACGGACTCTTCAGCTTTCCAGCCGAACACGTGGGAACGGGACGCCGGGTTACCGAAGTTTCCGTCGACCAGCAGGCATTCACTCATCTTTTGCGCGACACGCGGATCAACCGGGGTGGTCGCAGAGTAATCAAGGTAAATCGGCAATTTCATGGACTATCTCCTAAATCAGGCTGGCTGGCGTGCCGCTAGCTCTTTGGCTGTCATTCGACGGCGGACGCTTCAATCTTGTCCAGGCGTGGCACCTTGCTGTTGCAACGGCGCTGGTCCTGACGCTGGGCTACTTCTTGCACCTCACGGCGAGTTACAAGGTCAGCCAAGCTGATACCGCTCAGAAATTCGTGAATCTGCAGGCTCAGGTCGCACCACAAGTGGTGGGTCAGACAAGTGTCACCTTGATGGCAATCACCTTGGCCCTGGCATTTGGTGGCATCGACCGATTCGTTCACCGCATCGATCACCTGGGCGACCTGGATGCCCTGCATGTCGCGGGACAATTGGTAGCCACCGCCCGGACCACGCACGCTGGACACCAGATTGCTGCGGCGCAATTTGGCAAAAAGCTGTTCGAGGTAGGACAGGGAGATGCCTTGGCGCTCGGAGATATCGGCCAGGGACACGGGCCCGTGCTGCGCGTGCAACGCCAGGTCAAGCATGGCGGTCACGGCGTATCGGCCTTTTGTAGTCAGTCGCATGGACAATTACCACGGAGTTCGGAATGAGGCGAGTATGCAATTCCCGAGTATTTAAGTCAACTATAAGACCTAGTACTTTAGTCAGGATTACCCGCAAAAGAGCGGGCGCATCATAGCAAAGGCTGAGCGTGTATCACCAGTAAATGCGCGCCATCGTTCTTCGCGAGCAAGCCCGCTCCCACAGGGACGATGAACATCCTGTGGAAGCGGGCTTGCTCGCGAAGGGAGCGACGCGGTCTAGCTGGCCTGACTCTGATCCTTGTCCTTCACACAGGCGAAATCTTCTTCGCGCAGCTCAGGCAGGTCTTTCGCACAGTAATTACTGCCCAGATCCTTCAACGCCCCGCACATCCCCTCCAGACGACCATCGACCGCCTGCAGGTGATCGAGCAACTGATTGATGGCGCGAGCCACCGGGTCAGGCATGTCTTCAGTCACGCCGTAGGCATCAAAACCGATCTTCTCGGCCATGGCCTTGCGCTTGGCATCCTGCTCTTCGTCGGATTTGACGATGATTCGCCCCGGAATCCCGACCACGGTCGCACCCGGCGGCACTTCCTTGGTCACGACAGCATTGGAACCCACCTTGGCACCGGCACCGACAGTGAACGGGCCGAGCACTTTCGCGCCCGCCCCGACCACGACGCCGTCACCCAAGGTCGGGTGACGCTTGCCCTTGTTCCAGCTGGTGCCACCCAGGGTCACGCCCTGATAAATAGTGACGTCGTCGCCGATCTCCGCGGTTTCACCGATGACGATGCCCATGCCATGGTCGATGAAGAAACGTCGACCGACCTTGGCCCCCGGATGGATCTCGATCCCGGTCAGCCAGCGACCGAAGTTCGACACCAGGCGCGCCAGCCACTTCAGGTCCGCGCGCCACAGCATCGCCGACAAACGGTGAATCCAGATGGCGTGCATGCCGGGGTAGCAGGTCAGGACTTCAAAAGCGTTACGCGCCGCCGGGTCTCGATGGAATACGCTCTGGATATCTTCACGCAAACGCTCAAACATCATTAATCCTTCCGCTTTAGAAGCTCACCACGGGCCGCTTTCTGGGTTTCCGTGAGGATGCCACGCAAAATATTCATTTCCGCCCGGCTGACCGAGCTGCGTCCGTACAACCGGCGCAGGCGCGCCATCAAGTGCCGCGGTTTTTCCGGATCGAGGAATTCGATGGCCACCAGGGTTTGCTCCAGGTGCTCATAGAATCGCTCCAGTTCGTCCATGGTCGCCAGCTCAGCGCTTTTGACCGAAGCCACCTCTTCCTTCTCGACCTTGCTTGGCTGACCTTGGGCGGCCAGCCAGGACATGCGCACTTCATAGCTCAACACCTGCACCGCCGCCCCAAGGTTCAGCGAACTGAACTCAGGGTCGGATGGGATGTGCACGTGATAATGACATCGCTGCAGCTCTTCGTTGGTCAGGCCGGAATCTTCACGACCGAACACCAGAGCGATTTCCGCGCCCTGACCGACTTCCTCGACCACCTTCGTTCCGCATTCGCGGGGATCGAGCAGCGGCCAGGGAATGCGCCGGTCGCGGGCACTGGTACCCAGCACCAGATTGCAGCCGACCAGGGCATCTTCCAAGGTGGCGACGACTTGCGCGTTTTCAAGGATGTCACCGGCACCGGAAGCACGGGCGTCGGCTTCGTGATGCGGGAACAGACGAGGCTCGACCAGCACCAGCCGCGACAAGCCCATGTTCTTCATGGCACGCGCAGCCCCGCCGATATTGCCCGGATGGCTGGTATTGACCAGGACGACACGAATGTTATGCAGCAAGGGAGGCGCTCTCGAACACGATAATCGGGAGCGGAATCTTACAGCTGAAGCTACCGTTAAGCCATGAAAGCGAACGTCGTCCTTCTCCTGTAGAAACTTTCTGATAGAATGCCCGGCTTTCTTTAACAACCTTAGGTGACACATCCATGCAGCCCATGCTGAATATCGCGCTGCGCGCCGCCCGCAGCGCCAGTGAATTGATCTTCCGCTCCATCGAGCGCCTGGATACCATCAAGGTCGACGAAAAAGACGCCAAGGATTACGTATCCGAGGTGGATCGCGCCGCCGAACAGAAAATCATCGACGCCCTGCGCAAGGCGTACCCGAATCACTCGATCCTGGGTGAAGAGACCGGCATGCACGCCGGCACCGGCATCGAAGGCGAAGAGTACCTGTGGATCATCGATCCACTGGACGGCACCACCAACTTCCTGCGCGGCATCCCTCACTTCGCTGTCAGCATTGCCTGCAAATACCGCGGTCGCCTGGAGCACGCTGTTGTTCTGGACCCGGTTCGCCAGGAAGAATTCACCGCCAGCCGTGGTCGCGGCGCTCAACTGAACGGTCGTCGCCTGCGCGTCAGCGGTCGCACCAGCCTGGACGGCGCCCTGCTGGGTACCGGCTTCCCGTTCCGTGACGAGCAGATGGACAACCTCGACAACTACCTGGGCATGTTCCGCGCCCTGGTTGGCCAGACTGCCGGCATCCGCCGCGCCGGTTCCGCGAGCCTGGACCTGGCCTACGTGGCTGCCGGCCGTTTCGACGCCTTCTGGGAGTCGGGCCTGTCCGAGTGGGACATGGCCGCTGGCGCCCTGCTGATCCAGGAAGCAGGCGGCCTGGTGAGCGACTTCACCGGCGGTCACGACTTCCTCGAGAAAGGCCACGTCGTTGCCGGCAACACCAAATGCTTCAAGGCGGTTTTGACGGCGATCCAGCCGCACCTGCCGGCCTCGCTGAAGCGCTAAGCTTCCCGCGACAGAAAAAAGCACCCTTCGGGGTGCTTTTTTATGCCTGGAATTCGATCCCCAACACACCACAAACCCAATGTGGGAGCGGGCTTGCTCGCGAAAGCGGTGGGTCAGCCAGCACCAATGTTTGATGTTAGACCGCATTCGCGAGCAAGCCCGCTCCCACAGGGGATTAGTGGTGGCGCATAAATCCCGGGCACAAAAAAGCACCCCGCAGGGTGCTTCTTTTTTATCCAGATCACTGCCCCTGCTGATTCTCCGACAGGATCAACTTGCCTTCCTTATCCACCGGAATCTGGTTGCCTGGATCACGATCCATGCGCACCTTGCCTTCCTTGCCGTCCAGCGAATACCGCACGTCGTAACCTACAACCTTGTCACTGATGTCGTTGACCGTGTTGCAGCGGGTCTGGGTCGTGGTGTAGGTATCACGCTCCTGCATGCCTTCCTGCACCTTGTTGCCGGCATAACCACCACCGACAGCACCCGCGACCGTGGCGATCTTCTTGCCGGTGCCGCCACCAACCTGGTTACCCAGCAAACCACCTGCCAATGCACCGACCACCGTACCGGCGATCTGATGTTGATCTTTCACCGGCGCCTGCCGGGTGACAGTTACATCCTTGCACACTTCACGTGGAGTCTTGATTTGTGTCTTGACCGGCTCAACGGCGAGTACTTGTGCGAACTCAGGACCGCTTTTAACCAGGCTGTAGGTGGCCACAGCGCCCCCGGCAGTCACACCGACAGCACCCAGTACAGCACCAACCAGCATCGACTTGTTCACATGAACCTCCTGGACCATCACATGCGGAACATGTCCGCGCTTCTCCCAGCCTTGGAGCACAAAAAAAGGCGCGAGTTCAACTCGCGCCTTTTTTGGACTACACCGCCAGAAGAATTATCCTTCAAGGACGGTCGTCGACTTCCTTCTCGGTATTGGCAGGAGGAATCAGGTCTTCCGTGCTCAGGTTCAGCCAGATCAGCACCACGTTCGCGATGTAGATCGACGAGTAGGTACCCGCCAGAACACCGATGAACAGGGCGATGGAGAAACCGAACAGGTTGTCGCCGCCGAAGAACAGCAGGGCCGCGATCGCCAGCAAGGTGGAGATCGACGTCGCCATGGTCCGCAGCAGGGTTTGCGTGGTCGAGATGTTGATGTTCTCGATCAGGCTGGCCTTGCGCAGTACACGGAAGTTCTCACGAACCCGGTCGAATACCACGATGGTGTCGTTGAGCGAGTAACCGATGATCGCCAGTACCGCCGCCAGCACCGTCAGGTCGAAGGTGATCTGGAAGAACGACAGGATACCGATGGTCACGATCACGTCGTGGATCAGGGACACAATCGCACCGACCGCAAACTTCCACTGAAAGCGGAACGCCAGGTAGATCAGGATGCCGCCCAGCGCCATCAGCATGCCGAGGCCGCCCTGGTCGCGCAGCTCTTCACCCACCTGCGGGCCGACGAACTCGACGCGCTTGACCGACGCCGGGTTCTCGCCGCCGACCTTCTGCAAGGCCTCGGCCACCTGGTGACCCAGTTGCGGGTCTTCGCCCGGCATGCGCACCAGCAGATCGGTGGTTGCACCGAAGTTCTGCACGATGGCTTCTTGATAACCCGCGGTCGCCAGCTGCTCACGCACCTTGGTGACATCGGCCGGACGCTCGTAGGTCAGCTCGATGAGCGTACCGCCGGTGAAGTCCAGCCCCCAGTTCATGCCCTTGGTGGCGACGCTGAACAAGGCCAGCGCAGTAAGGAACAATGTGACGCCGAACGCGAAGTTGCGAACGCCCATGAAGTTGATTGTACGTAACATGGCAGCCCCTTAAATCCACAACTTCTTGAAGTCACGACCGCCGAAGATCAGGTTGACCATCGCGCGGGTCACCATGATGGCCGTGAACATCGAGGTAAAGATCCCGAGGGACATGGTCACTGCGAAGCCCTTGACCGGACCGGTGCCCATGGCAAAGAGGATGCCGCCGACCAGCAAGGTGGTCAGGTTGGCGTCGAGAATCGCGGTGAATGCCCGGCCGAAGCCTTCGTTGATTGCACGCTGCACGGTCATGCCGGCAGCGATCTCTTCACGGATCCGCGAGAAGATCAGCACATTGGCGTCGACCGCCATACCCATGGTCAATACGATACCGGCGATGCCCGGCAGGGTCAGCGTTGCACCCAGCAGCGACATCAGCGCCAGCAGCATCACCATGTTCACCGCCAGAGCAACGGTGGCGATGAGGCCGAAGAAGCGGTAGATGGCCATGATGAACAGCGAGACGAACAGCATGCCCCACAGCGACGCATCGATACCCTTGGTGATGTTGTCGGCACCCAGGCTTGGACCAATGGTGCGCTCTTCAGCAAAGTACATCGGTGCAGCCAGACCACCGGCACGCAACAGCAGCGCCAGCTCGGACGACTCGCCCTGGCCGTTCAGGCCGGTAATACGGAACTGGGCACCCAGCGGCGACTGGATGGTCGCCAGGCTGATGATCTTCTTCTCTTCCTTGAAGCTCTGAACCGGCACGTCTTTCTCGACGCCGTTGACCACTTGCTTGGTATACGTGGTAACCGGACGCTGCTCGATGAAGATCACCGCCATGCTGCGACCGACGTTCGAACGGGTCGCACGGTTCATCAGCTCGCCGCCGTGGCCATCCAGACGGATATTCACTTCTGGCCTGCCGTGCTCGTCGAAGCCGGCCTTGGCGTCAGTCACCTGGTCACCGGTGATGATCAGGCCGCGTTCGATCAGCGCTGGAGGACGGCCGCCTTCACGGAACTCGAAGGATTCGGAAGTGGCTTTCGAAGCACCAGGCTCTGCCGCCAGACGGAACTCGAGGTTGGCCGTCTTGCCGAGGATACGCTTGGCTTCGGCGGTGTCCTGCACGCCCGGCAGCTCAACCACGATGCGGTTGGCGCCCTGGCGCTGGACGATCGGTTCGGCAACACCCAGCTCGTTGACGCGGTTACGTACCGTGGTCAAGTTCTGCTTGATGGAGTATTCGCGGATTTCCGCCAGCTTGGCCGGGGTCATCGCCAGACGCAGCACCGGTTGACCATTGAGGTCGGCCGGAACAATGTCGAAATCGTTGAAGTTCTTGCGGATCAGCACACGGGCCTGTTCACGGCTGTCTTCATCAGCGAAGCCCAGCTGGATGGCACCATTGAGTTGCGGCAGGCTGCGATAGCGCAGCTTTTCTTTACGCAGCAGGCTCTTGACGTCGCCTTCGTAGACTTTCAGGCGTGCATCGAGGGCTTTGTCCATGTCCACTTCCAGCAGGAAGTGCACACCACCGGACAAGTCCAGACCCAGCTTCATCGGGTGCGCAGCGAGGTTGCGCAGCCATTGCGGGGTGGTTTGCGCCAGGTTCAATGCAACGACGTAGTCATCACCCAACGCCTTGCGTACAACGTCCTTGGCCGGCAACTGGTCTTCAGCCTTGGTCAGGCGAATCAGACCACCCTTGCCGCCCTCTGCCAGCGTGGCAGCCTTGACGTTGATCCCGGATTCCTTGAGCGCAGCGCTCACGCGATCCAGATCAGCCTGATTGACCTGCAGTGCAGTGCTTGCACCGCTGACCTGAATGGCCGGGTCATCAGGATAAAGATTGGGAGCGGAATAAATCAGACCGACCGCCAGCACCGCCAGGATCAGAATGTATTTCCACAGAGGATATTTGTTCAGCATCACGCCGCCCGTTTATGACGCGGGGCGCCTTGCGCGCCCCGTCGATTGAAAATGAAGTTGAAACTTAGATCGCTTTGAGCGTGCCTTTTGGCAGCGTCGCGGCGATGGCGCCTTTCTGGAATTTCATTTCGACGGTGTCGGAAACTTCCAGAACGACGAAATCGTCGGCCACTTTAGTGATCTTGCCGGCGATGCCGCCGGTGGTCACAACTTCGTCACCTTTCTGCAGGCTGCTCAGCAGGTTTTTCTGCTCTTTGGCGCGCTTGGCCTGTGGACGCCAGATCATCAGGTAGAAGATGACCAGGAAGCCGACCAGGAAAATCCACTCGAAACCGCCGCCCATAGGGGCTGCCGCAGGGGCTGCAGCGTCTGCCATGGCATTAGAGATAAAAAAGCTCATTTAGCACTCCAGTTGCAAATGTTGAATCTTGGGGTCAGGAAACTCAGTCCAAAGGCGGAACAGGTAACCCGCGTTTGGCGTAGAAGGCATCGACAAAGGCGGCCAATGTACCCTGTTGAATAGCCTCGCGCAAACCAGCCATAAGCACTTGATAATGACGCAAGTTATGGATGGTATTGAGCATGCTTCCCAGCATTTCGCCGCACTTGTCCAGGTGATGCAGATAAGCGCGGGAGAAGTTCTGGCAGGTATAGCAATCGCAGGTCGGATCGAGCGGCGAATCATCATGGCGATGGAACGCGTTTCGGATCTTCAGCACGCCGGTATCGATGAACAGATGCCCATTGCGGGCATTACGGGTTGGCATCACGCAATCGAACATGTCCACACCGCGGCGCACACCCTCAACCAAGTCTTCCGGTTTGCCAACGCCCATAAGGTAACGAGGTTTGTCAGCCGGCATCATGCCCGGCAGGTAATCCAGCACCTTGATCATCTCATGCTTGGGCTCGCCCACCGACAGGCCGCCGATGGCCAGGCCGTCGAAGCCGATCTTGTCCAGGCCTTCCAGGGAGCGCATGCGCAGGTCCTGGTGCATGCCGCCCTGAACGATACCGAACAGCGCCGCGGTGTTGTCGCCATGGGCTTCTTTCGAACGCTTGGCCCAACGCAGGGACAATTCCATGGAAATACGCGCGACGTCTTCATCCGCCGGGTACGGCGTGCATTCGTCGAAAATCATCACAATGTCGGAGCCCAGGTCACGCTGAACCTGCATCGACTCTTCCGGGCCCATGAACACCTTGGCGCCGTCGACCGGCGAGGCGAAGGTCACGCCCTCCTCCTTGATCTTGCGCATGGCGCCCAGGCTGAACACCTGGAAACCGCCGGAGTCGGTCAGAATCGGGCCTTTCCACTGCATGAAATCGTGCAGATCGCCGTGCTTCTTGATCACTTCCGTGCCCGGGCGCAGCCACAGGTGGAAGGTGTTGCCCAGAATGATTTCAGCGCCAGTCGCCTCGATATCCCGTGGCAGCATGCCCTTGACCGTGCCGTAGGTGCCCACCGGCATGAAGGCCGGGGTCTCGACGGTACCGCGCGGGAAGGTCAAACGACCGCGACGAGCCTTGCCATCAGTGGCCAGCAGCTCGAAAGACATACGACAGGTGCGACTCATACTGTTTCCTCTGGGCCGCTTGGAGCGGGATTACGGGTGATGAACATCGCATCACCGTAGCTGAAAAAGCGGTAACCGTTGTCGACCGCGGCTTTGTAGGCAGCCATGGTTTCCGGATAACCGGCAAACGCCGAAACCAGCATCAACAGCGTGGATTCGGGCAAATGGAAGTTGGTGACCAGGGCATCGACCACATGAAACGGCCGGCCAGGGTAAATGAAAATGTCTGTATCGCCGCTGAACGGCTTGAGCACGCCATCGCGCGCCGCACTTTCCAGCGAGCGCACGCTGGTGGTCCCCACGGCCACCACACGACCACCGCGCGCGCGGCAGGCGGCAACGGCATCCACCACGTCCTGGCCGACTTCCAGCCATTCGCTGTGCATGTGGTGGTCTTCGATCTTCTCGACCCGCACCGGCTGGAACGTACCCGCGCCAACGTGCAAGGTCACGAACGCCGTCTCGACGCCCTTGGCGGCAATCGCCTCCATCAGCACCTGATCGAAATGCAGCCCCGCCGTCGGCGCCGCCACCGCGCCCAAACGCTCGGCGTAGACGGTCTGGTAACGCTCGCGGTCGGCGCCTTCATCCGGGCGGTCAATATAAGGAGGCAACGGCATGTGCCCGACACGGTCGAGCAGCGGCAACACCTCCTCAGTGAACCCCAGCTCGAATAACGCATCATGACGCGCCAGCATCTCGGCCTCGCCACCGCCGTCGATCAGGATCTTCGACCCAGGCTTGGGCGACTTGCTGGAGCGCACGTGGGCCAGCACGCGATGACTGTCGAGCACCCGCTCCACCAGGATTTCCAGCTTGCCGCCGGAAGCCTTCTGGCCAAACAGCCGCGCCGGAATCACCCGGGTATTGTTGAACACCATCAAATCGCCAGGGCGCAAATGCTCCAGCAAATCAGTGAATTGACGGTGTGCCAGGGCGCCGCTGACCCCATCCAGGGTCAACAGACGACTATTGCGACGCTCGGCCAAAGGATGGCGGGCAATCAGCGAATCAGGGAGCTCGAAAGTAAAGTCAGCAACGCGCATGATGGGGTTCGTCTAGCAGGGCCGGGAAGTCTAGCGGAATTATCAAAAATTCTCCATGTACCTGATTGACCAGCGGTTATCTCATCTCTATACTTCGCCGCCATTGAGCCCTGATGGCGGAATTGGTAGACGCGGCGGATTCAAAATCCGTTTTCGAAAGGAGTGGGAGTTCGAGTCTCCCTCGGGGCACCAAAATTAAGAAAGGTCTTGCTTAGCAAGGCCTTTTTTTTCGCCCAAAGAAAAGCCACCCCTGACACCCCGCGAACAACGCACTGACCTGTAGGAGCTGCCGAAGGCTGCGATCTTTTGATCTTGCTTCTCTTCTGCCCTTCTCGCCGGAAGAACATTTCACAAGGATTCCCCCATGGAATTGCACCTGGAAACCGTCGCCCTCTTCTCCCTCAAACTGGCTTATGAATCGGAAGGTCAGAGCCCGATTTTGCGGGATGATTTGGTCATGGGGGATTACCAGCGGGATGTGTTTGAGTTGCTGGTGCGGCGGGGGGATG
>NZ_JBYSYZ010000033.1:0-68817 GCF_058783925.1 Pseudomonas sp. FW305-70 | reverse complement strand
CGCGAATAGGGTGTGTCAGTCACCAAAAAGGTTGTCTGACACACCCTATTCGCGAGCAAGCCCGCTCCCACAGTATTTTTCGGCTGCCGGAATTACTCGGCGATCTGCAACTTGCGTGCTTCGGTGTACACGTAACGCACTTTCTCGTACTCGAACGGCGAGTTCATCTGGCCATAGCGGAAGCTGGTCTGGTTGCGCTTGTCGATGCCGCGCAGGATCAAGACTTCCGGATGGTTGGAGCTGACCTCGGCCACGTTGAGGAAGTTGATCGCATTCTCGGCCGTGTAATCCACCAGCAGGCCGCCGGTATCACGCAGGTTCGACGGACCGAGGACCGGCAGCACGAAGTAAGCGCCGCCCGGCACGCCGTAGAAGCCCAGCGTCTGGCCGAAGTCCTCGCTCTGGCGCGGCAGGCCCATGGCGGTGGCCGGGTCCCACAGGCCGGCGATGCCGATGGTGGTGTTGAGCAGCAGTCGCCCGGTGGTTTCCAGCGAGCGCTGGCCCTTGAGTTGCAGCAGGCTGTTCAACAGGTTCGGCACGTCGCCGAGGTTGTTGAAGAAGTTGCTGACGCCGGTGCGCAGGAAGCTCGGGGTGACGTAGCGGTAACCATTGACCACCGGCAGGAACACCCATTGGTCAAAGCGGTAGTTGAAGTGATAGACGCGACGGTTCCACTCTTCCAGCGGATCGTAGACGGCCAGTGCACCGAGCGTCGAACGCTCGAACTCGCGCTGATCCAGGCCCGGGTTGAATTTGAGTTTGCTCAATGGTTCCTTGAAGCCGTCACTGTCGACGACTACGGGGGCGTTGGCTTTGCTGTTGTCTGCATGGGCGACGCCTGCACAGAGTAACGCTGCGAAAAGCAGGAGAAATTTAGCCACGGAAGAACTCCAGCATGGCGTCGCTGTTGACGCGGTAGTTAATGTTGCCGCAGTGGCCCCCGTACGGGTAAACGGTCAGGCGATCACCGAAGGTCTTGCGCAGGAAGCCCAGGTCGCCAGGACCCAGGATCACGTCGTCGGCGTTGTGCATGACGGCGATTTTCGGGCTTTCGTGCAGATAGTCCTTCAACGCATACAGGCTGACCTGATCAATCAGTTGCAGCAGGCTGCCGCCATCGGTGCGGGCGCGCCACATAGGGATGACTTGTTCGGTGATGTAGCAGTCGAAGTCGCATTGCAATGCACGCTTGAGGAATGGCGTGAGGCTGGTGCCCTCGGTGATCGGGAACTTGGGCGGGGTGATCAGGCCGCGACGGTTGACCAGGTCCGAAGTGAAGGCGATGTCCGCCGCCGAAAAGCGGAACGAGGTGCCGATCAGCATGGCCATCTGTTCGTTGGTCAGGTGCTGTTTGGACTGCTGGAAGTCGTAGAGCAGGGCATCGTTGAGGTCGATGTAGCCCTTCTGCTGGAAGTAGCGGGTCAGTTTGTTCAGAACCAGTTCATAGAACGTGGTGCTGTTGTTGATGCCCTTGACCTCGGTCTGGACCAGCTTGTCGAGGTTGGTGATCGAGGTGTAGAGGTTGACCGGCGGGTTGAGCAGCAGGACTTTCTTGAAGTTGAAGCTGCGGCGGGTTTCGTCCAGGTGCGCGACGAAGGCGGCATCCAGTGCCCCCAGGCTGTACCCGGTCAGGTAGTAGTCGGTGACCGGTACTTTCGGGTTCTGTGCCCGCACGGCCTGCATCACCCGGTACAGATCTTCGGCATCGTCCTTGGAAACGCCCGGCGTGGCGAAGCGCGAGGCTGCGCTCATGAAGTCATAGCTGGTGGGCGATGACAACTGCACCACGTGGTAGCCGGCTTTGTAATAGAGCTTCTTCAGGTATTCGTTCAAGGTACTGTCATAGCGCGCACCGGTGCCGGCAATCAGGAAAATCAGCGGCGCGGCGTGATCCTGCGTGGCAATGCGGTAGTCGAGTTTCTTGACCGCCCAGAAATTGTCCGGCAATTCGAACGCCCGTTCCGGACGCAAGGTGACGCTGCGCACTGCCTGATCGATGTCATCGTCAAGGGGGAGCTCCGGACGCAGGTCCGGCGGCGTGGTCGCGATGGTCGCCTCGAACGGGTTGGTCAGGGGGTAGCCATAACTGGCGGCGTCAATGTCGACCGCCAGTGCGGACGCACTCAAAATAAGGCCGCCAAACAGGGCGGCGAAGCGCAAGGAACGGAGCATGACTAAATCCCTTAGAAGAAGGTGTCAAATGAATTTCGCAGGCTATGACCACCGGATATGCGCCAAAGTGCCAACCCTCGGCACCAAACAGGCCTGATTTCGAAGTTATAGTAGCTGGACGATACACTTTGCAGCGATTGAATGCCCAGTTAACAGTTGTTATCGCTTGCGAAACGCTTAAGGGCGATTAAGCTGGCCGCCGTTTTTCGCCAATTGGAGTGTTTCATGTCCCGCCACCTGCCCGTGATCCTGCTGCTTGTTTTGCTGCCTGTATGGCTGGCCGCCAGTTATGGCACGCGTTATGGCTTCATGGAGGATGCGCAGTGGGTCGGCATTTGCGTGGATGAGGCGAGCCGTTGGGAATGTCAGGTGCGTTCGAACCTGGGGCTGATGATTCACTTCGCGGTTCTGGGCTGGGGCGCCTTGGCTGCTGCCGTGATCGGCTTTGTGTTGTCCGGGCGTGCGGGGTGGTGGTTGGCAGTGCTGGCGCTGGTGCTCGGTTTTCCGGCGTTGGCCTTGTACAACACGACGTTGGCGGTGTTTGCAGTGGTGATTGCGGGCTTGCTCGCGAAGAGGGCAGCAAGGTTAATGAAAATTAAACCTTGCGAACCCGCAAGCAGCGCCACAACGCCGCCGCCATCAACACACTCACCAGAGCCCAGCCCCAGGCCTGCTGGTTCTGCAATCCTTCGCGGTACAGCTGCGGTGCAATACTGGCACCGATGATGAAGGTCAATAATGCAATCTCGCGGCGCGGCGCGCTCACCGGGCGGCACAGGTAGACTAGCGCCGGTACGATGAACGCCACGCTCGGGAAGCTGCGATAACGCGGATCGAAAGCCAGCTCCAGCATCATCACGGCCGCCGCGAAACCTGCCGTTGCAACCAGCCAGCCAGCACGGCGCTCCAGTAAATCGAAAGCCTGCCCGCGCCACCCGTCACGTGGACTCAGCGCCAGTGCAGCGTGGGTCAGCACCAGCAGATTCAGCACGGTCAGCAAGCCGACCCACAGCCATTCACTGGTGAAGCGAGTGGTGACGCGTGCCAGGTCGCCCCAGGCGCCAATCGAGCAAGCGGCCAATGCGCCGAGCAGTGGCAACACCAGCGCCGCGCGCGTCGTGCGAACCCGGCCGCCAACCAGCAGGGTGCCGATAAAGATCAGGCCGCCCACCGCCAGCCATTGCGACCAGTACGGGACGTTTGTCACTGGCCCGGCCAGCACGCCCTTGTCCTGGCGATCGGCATCGAACAGTCCCCAGTAGCCGCCGACCGCGCCTTCACTGGCGCGCTTCCATGGCTGGTCGAAGGCTTCGATCAGGTTGTAGTGCCAGCCTTGCTGCTCGGCCATGGCGACAAAACCACGAATGAATTTGGCTTCATTGACCCGGCTCGGCAGGGCGGTTTCGCGCTGGCGGCCTTCGCTTGGCCAGCCGGTTTCGCCGATCAGTACGTCCTTGGGTGCGAATTTGTTGCCGAATACCTGACGCACTTCGGCCACATGTTGCAGGGCGGCGTCGATGTTCGATGGATCGTCCTCCCAATACGGCAGCAAATGGATGGTCAGGAAGTCCACGGCAGGGGCAATTTCAGGGTGCTTGAGCCAGAACTCCCAGACGTCGGCATAGGTGACGGGCTGTTTGACCTGGCTCTTGACCTTGTTGATCAGCTTGGCCAATTGCGCACCGGTGACTTCCTTGCGCAGCAGGGTTTCGTTGCCGACGATCACTGCGCTCACCACATCCGGGTTGGCGTTGGCCGAAGCGATCAGCAGGTCGACTTCTTTTTCCGTGTCCACCGGGTTGCTGTTGACCCAGGCGCCGATCATCAACTTCAGACCGTGCTTGCGTGCAAGGTCCGGCAGGGCTTCAAGGCCGGTCATGGAATAGGTGCGGATGCACTCGAAACGGGTCGCCAGCAACGCGAGGTCGGCGTCCATGCGCTCGGGGCGCAGCTTGAAGGGTTGGTCGAACGGTGACTGATCCTTGTCGAACGGCGTATAGGACGCGCATTGCAGCTTGTGCGTGGCGCTGGCCGCGTCCGGCAGGACCACCGGTTTGCCGAGGCCGTACCAGAAGCCGCCAAGGGCGAACAGCCCGAGCAGGCAAGCGAATAGATAAGCAGCAAGAGGGAAGCGGTATGTCGCGGGCATGGTCAGGCCGTGTGGGAGCAAAGCGGCGCATGTTACCTGCATTTACCGCGTGCTTGGTGGCCTGCATGATTTTGACAGGCAAAGTTCGGGCGGTTTGGCAGGTGCGTTTTCCGTGGTCAGGATTAATGGCTTTCTGATGTCGTTTCTCGATGCCTTGAGGTCGCTGGCAGAGCAGGTCGCAATGAGCGTCAGGTTGATCATCGAAGGCGTCAGTACTCCGCTGATGTCGGGACGGGTTTGCTGTGAGGCGTGATGGGGGCGCTGTGCACCATAACAATACGTTTAAGCGACTCGGCATCCGTCGAGCGCAGCACTTTCGGGGAAGTAACGATGAAGATGCGACGACTCTTGGGCGCAGGTGCCGCTTTGGTGCTGGCGATCAGCTCTACCGTGGCCAGTGCCGCCGGAAAGGAAGTGACGCTCGGTTACGTCGACGGCTGGTCGGACAGCGTTGCCACGACCAACGTGGCCGCCGAAGTGATCAGGCAGAAACTCGGTTATGACGTGAAGCTGCAAGCCGTTGCCACCGGGATCATGTGGCAGGGCGTGGCGACCGGCAAACTCGACGCCATGCTGTCGGCCTGGCTGCCGGTGACCCACGGCGAATACTGGACGAAGAACAAGGATCAGGTCGTCGATTACGGCCCGAACTTCAAGGACGCAAAAATCGGATTGATCGTGCCGGAGTACGTCAAGGCCAAGTCGATCGAGGACCTGAAAACCGACGACACCTTCAAGAATCGCATCGTCGGCATCGACGCCGGTTCAGGCGTGATGCTCAAGACCGACCAGGCAATCAAGGACTACGACCTGACCGGTTATCAACTCAAGGCCAGTTCCGGCGCCGGCATGATTGCCGAGCTGACCCGTGCCGAGAAGAAAAACGAATCCATCGCCGTCACCGGCTGGGTACCGCACTGGATGTTCGCCAAGTGGAAACTGCGCTTCCTCGAAGACCCGAAAGGCGTGTATGGCGCGGCAGAAACCGTGAACAGCATCGGCAGCAAAGGGCTTGAGGCCAAGGCACCGGAAGTGGCCAAGTTCCTGAAGAACTTCCAGTGGGAATCGAAGGATGAAATCGGCCAGGTGATGCTGGCGATTCAGGACGGTGCCAAACCTGAAGCCGCGGCGAAGGATTGGGTCGCCAAGCACCCTGAGCGCGTGGCTGGCTGGACCAAGTGATTTGAGCTGATGCGTCTGGTCAGCATCTTCCAGGGTCGCTCGGCAAACTCATGCCAAGCGGCCCTTTGTTTTTCTGTAGGAGCGAGCTTGCTCGCGAAGAACCTGAGAGCACCGCGGGGTGTCAGGCTCCCCACATCATCGTTGACCTCCATCGCGAGCAAGCTCGCTCCTACAATTGGCGAATCTGTCATGTGGTTCTAAGACTAAGGTCGTCTGGAACCTGCCCCGCAGCCGCATAGAGTGGATACCGTTCCAACTCAATCTGTGCTGCGAGGATAAAAACAATGAACGACAGCATTTACCTCTCGATTCAAAACAGCCCGCGCTTCAAGGAGCTGGTTAGCAAGAGGGAACGATTCGCCTGGATTCTTTCGGCGATCATGCTAGGGCTTTACTCCGGATTCATTCTTCTGATTGCCTATGGGCCGCAGGTGCTGGGGGCGAAAATCAACCCTGAGTCCTCGATTACCTGGGGCATACCGATAGGCGTCGGGCTGATTGTCTCGGCCTTCGTCCTGACCGGTATATACGTACGCCGTGCCAATGGCGAATTTGACGATCTGAACAATGCGATTCTCAAGGAGGCTCAGCAATGATCCGCCGTCTAATGGCTCTATTGAGCATCGCAGCTTTCGCGCCTGGCGCCTGGGCGGCTGACGCCCTGACCGGTGCCGTGCAGAAGCAACCGCTTAACGTGTCGGCAATCGTGATGTTTGTCGCCTTCGTCGGTGCCACCCTGTGCATCACCTACTGGGCTTCCAAGCGTAATAATTCGGCAGCCGACTACTATGCCGCTGGCGGCAAGATCACCGGTTTCCAGAACGGACTGGCGATTGCCGGTGACTACATGTCGGCCGCTTCCTTCCTGGGTATTTCCGCACTGGTGTTCGCTTCAGGTTACGACGGGCTGATCTATTCGATCGGTTTCCTGGTGGGCTGGCCGATCATTCTGTTCCTGATCGCCGAGCGCCTGCGTAACCTGGGCAAGTACACCTTTGCCGACGTGGCGTCCTACCGCCTCGGGCAAACCCAGATCCGTTCGCTGTCCGCCTGCGGTTCGCTGGTGGTGGTGGCGTTCTACCTGATCGCCCAGATGGTCGGTGCCGGCAAGCTGATCCAGCTGTTGTTCGGCCTCGACTACCACGTCGCGGTGATTCTGGTGGGCGTGCTGATGTGCCTTTATGTGTTGTTCGGCGGCATGCTGGCGACCACCTGGGTGCAAATCATCAAGGCGGTTCTGCTGCTGTCCGGCGCTTCCTTCATGGCGCTGATGGTGATGAAACACGTCAACTTCGACTTCAACATGCTGTTTTCCGAGGCGATCAAGGTTCACCCTAAAGGTGAAGCGATCATGAGCCCGGGCGGTCTGGTGAAAGATCCGGTCTCGGCGTTCTCCCTCGGGCTGGCATTGATGTTCGGTACCGCGGGTCTGCCGCACATCCTGATGCGCTTCTTCACCGTGAGTGATGCAAAGGAAGCTCGCAAGAGTGTGCTGTACGCAACCGGCTTCATTGGCTACTTCTACATCCTGACCTTCATCATCGGTTTCGGCGCGATCCTGCTGGTCAGCACCAATCCGGCCTTCAAAGACGCGGCCGGCGCATTGCTCGGCGGTAACAACATGGCGGCGGTGCACCTGGCCAATGCCGTTGGTGGCAGCATCTTCCTGGGCTTCATCTCGGCCGTGGCGTTCGCGACCATTCTGGCGGTAGTCGCCGGCCTGACCCTGGCGGGTGCTTCGGCGGTGTCCCACGACCTGTATGCCAGTGTGATCAAGAAGGGCAAGGCCAACGAGAAGGATGAGATTCGCATTTCGAAGATCACCACCGTTGCCTTGGCTGTGCTGGCCATCGTTCTGGGCATTCTGTTCGAAAGCCAGAACATCGCGTTCATGGTGGGCCTGGCGTTCTCCATCGCGGCGAGTTGCAACTTCCCGGTACTGCTGCTTTCCATGTACTGGAAAAAGCTGACCACTCGCGGTGCGATGATCGGCGGCTGGATGGGCCTGATCAGTGCAGTGGGCCTGATGGTCCTTGGTCCGACCATCTGGGTGCAGATCCTGCATCACGAGAAGGCTATCTTCCCGTATGAGTATCCGGCGTTGTTCTCGATGATGATTGCCTTTGTCGGGATCTGGTTCTTCTCGGTTACTGACAAGTCGACTGCGGCTGACAATGAGCGGGCGCTGTTCTTCCCGCAGTTTGTTCGTTCGCAGACTGGCCTTGGGGCGAGCGGGGCGGTATCGCACTAAGTCTTGATGCTTTGATATAGCTGGCGATGTTTTATGAAGTGCTCCGGTCGAGAGATCGGGGCACTTTTTTATTGTGCGTTAATCGACCTGAATTTTGCGGATGTGCCGATTTACTGTGGGAGCGGGCTTGCTCGCGAAGGCGGCCTGCCAGCCGACCTGTCTTTCGCTGATCGTGTACATATCCATTGCTGCGGTAACGGCGGCTTATGGTTTCGCCCTTACGGCGACTCACTTTTTTACAAGCGCCTAAAAAAGTAAGCAAAAAACGCTCGCCCCGAACGTACGGCCCCTCGCCTAGGCTCGGGGTTCCTTCGCTCCGGTATTCATCAGGGCGCATCGCCTCCGGTCTGCTTCGCGACGACCTCCTCTCGATGTGTTCGACTTCGTCGAACGGCGCTGCGCGCCTGCCCCCTGATGAACACCTCCGCTCAGCCTTCCGAGGGGGCGGGTGGATCAAGATCAAGAGCTGCAGGCGAGCTAACGCTCGGCCTGATGAGTGGTGAAGAGCGTGGGGGTGCACCGATCGTCCTTTGCTCTTCTGTGGGAGCGAGCTTGCTCGCGATGGCGGCCTGTCAGCCGGCCGAAATCTCGCGGATCCAAGCCAGCAAACAGGCCGGCCGGTAGGCTGCCTCGGGTTAGCCGCCCCCAGCCATGGATGGCCGATGGCGGCGGGCTCTGTAGGAGCGAGCTTGCTCCGGGCGGCGTTCCGACGAAAAACCTGAGAGCACCGCGGGGTGCCAGGCTTCCCGCATCATCGTTGACCTCCATCGCGAGCAAGCTCGCTCCTACAGGCCGGGCGGCGTTCCGTTTTTCCAAGTGACCCGCCGTAAGGGCGGAACCATAAGCCGCCGTTACCCAAGCAACGGATATGTACACAACCAAAAGCCGCACAAACAAAAACGGCCTCCTGCTCTTTATATAAAAAGCAGAGGCCGTTCCCGGTACAACTCAACAGGCTACAACAAGACAGATCTTACTTGCGGTCTTCCAGCTTGGTGATGTCACGCGACTCGTAGCCGGTGTACAGCTGGCGCGGACGGCCGATCTTGTACGGGCTGGAGAGCATTTCCTTCCAGTGGGAGATCCAGCCGACGGTCCGCGCCAGGGCGAAGATCACGGTGAACATGCTGGTTGGAATGCCGATCGCCTTGAGGATGATCCCCGAGTAGAAGTCGACGTTCGGGTACAGCGAGCGCTCGATGAAGTACGGGTCGGTCAGGGCGATCTCTTCCAGGCGCATGGCCAGTTCGAGTTGCGGATCGTTCTGGATGCCCAGTTCCTTCAATACTTCGTCGCAGGTCTGCTTCATGACGGTGGCGCGCGGGTCGCGGTTTTTGTAAACGCGGTGACCGAAGCCCATCAGTTTGAACGGATCGTTCTTGTCCTTGGCCTTGGCGATGAACTTGTCGATGTTCGAAACATCGCCGATTTCATCGAGCATGGTCAGTACGGCTTCGTTTGCACCGCCGTGGGCAGGGCCCCACAGTGCGGCGATGCCGGCAGCGATACAGGCGAACGGGTTGGCGCCCGAGGAGCCCGCCAGGCGCACGGTGGACGTCGAGGCGTTCTGCTCGTGGTCGGCATGGAGGATGAAGATCCGGTCCATGGCCTTGGCGAGTACCGGGCTGATCGGTTTGATCTCGCACGGGGTGTTGAACATCATGTGCAGGAAGTTTTCCGCGTACGACAGGTCGTTGCGCGGGTACATCATGGGTTGGCCCATGGAGTACTTGTAAACCATCGCTGCCAGGGTCGGCATCTTGGCAACCAGGCGGATCGCGGAGATTTCGCGATGCTGCGGGTTATTGATGTCCAGGGAGTCGTGGTAGAAGGCCGAGAGGGCGCCGACTACGCCGCACATGACGGCCATCGGGTGGGCGTCGCGACGGAAGCCGTTGAAGAAGGTCTTCAACTGTTCGTGAACCATGGTGTGGTTCTTCACGGTGCTGACGAACTGGGCCTTCTGTTCTGCGGTCGGCAGTTCGCCGTTGAGCAGCAGATAGCAGGTTTCCAGGTAGTCCGACTTTTCAGCCAGCTGTTCGATCGGGTAGCCGCGGTGCAACAGGATGCCGTTGTCGCCGTCGATATAGGTGATCTTCGACTCGCACGAGGCGGTCGACATGAAGCCTGGGTCAAAGGTGAAACGGCCCGTGGCCGTCAGGCCCCGAACATCGATAACATCGGGACCAACGGTGCCGGTTAAAATGGGCAGCTCGACGGGGGCTGCGCCCTCGATGATCAACTGCGCTTTTTTGTCAGCCATGTGGCCTCCTATTTATGCTTGAAATCATCAGACAGACCCCCCACGCAGGGCCCGCACCACTATAGTGAGATAAATTCGAATGTCAATTTGCCTAAAGTCTTGCTCCAGAAGGCTTTAACCGGACTTTTTTCTCGAAATTGGCTGCCATTTACGCCTTTTATGTCAGTTGCGCAATCAGCTGTTTGGGTTAGGTCTTTGCGTTGTCATTAGTAGCCTAACTGTCTATACTCGGCCACCGACCGCCAGGGGCTTTTGGGCCTGCGTTATTGGGGGTCGCATCCCTGGGTGGTGGTTACCTGACCAGTGCACTCCCCAACAACTTTGCCCTGATTGTTAGGGGCTCTTCAGTGTGAAAAAAAAGCCGTGAAAAGCCAACGACCTGTAAACCTAGACCTAAGGACCATCAAACTCCCCATCACCGGCGTTACGTCGTTTCTTCACCGTGTTTCCGGCATCATCCTCTTCCTGGGCCTTGGCTTCATGCTTTATGCATTGGGCAAATCCCTGGGTTCCGAGGAAGGTTTTGCCGAGGTGAAGGCATGCTTGACCAGCCCGCTGGCCAAGTTCGTAGCATGGGGCCTCCTGTCCGCTCTTCTGTATCACCTGGTAGCCGGTGTGCGCCACTTGATCATGGATATGGGCATCGGTGAGACGCTGGAAGGCGGCCGCCTGGGCTCGAAAATTATCATCGCCGTTTCCGTGGTGTTGATCGTTCTGGCAGGAGTTTGGATATGGTAACCAGCGTTACGAACCTTTCGCGTTCCGGTCTTTATGACTGGATGGCGCAACGTGTGTCTGCGGTCGTTCTCGCGGCTTATTTCATCTTCCTGATCGGATACCTCGCAGCGAACCCGGGCATTGGCTACGACCAATGGCACGGCCTGTTCGCCCACAACGGGATGCGTATCTTCAGTCTGCTGGCCCTCGTTGCCCTGGGTGCTCACGCCTGGGTCGGCATGTGGACCATCGCGACCGACTACCTGACGCCAATGGCGCTGGGCAAGTCCGCGACTGCAGTACGTTTCCTTTTCCAGGCGGTATGCGGCGTTGCGATGTTCGCTTACTTCGTCTGGGGTGTGCAGATTCTCTGGGGTATCTGATTCATGGCTAACATTCCAACGATTTCTTTCGACGCCATCATTATTGGTGGTGGCGGTGCCGGCATGCGCGCAGCGCTGCAACTGGCACAAGGTGGTCACAAGACTGCCGTGATCACCAAGGTGTTCCCGACCCGTTCGCACACTGTATCCGCTCAAGGCGGCATCACCTGCGCGATCGCGTCCGCTGACCCGAACGATGACTGGCGCTGGCACATGTACGATACCGTCAAGGGTTCCGACTATATTGGTGACCAGGACGCTATCGAATACATGTGTCAGGAAGGCCCGGCTGCCGTTTACGAGCTGGACCACATGGGTATGCCGTTCTCGCGTACCGAACAGGGCCGTATCTATCAGCGTCCGTTTGGCGGTCAGTCGAAGGATTACGGTAAAGGCGGGCAGGCTGCCCGTACTTGCGCCGCTTCCGACCGTACTGGTCACGCGCTGCTGCACACCCTTTATCAGGGCAACCTGAAAGCCGGTACCGTGTTCCTGAACGAGTACTACGCTGTCGATCTGGTGAAGAACGGCGAAGGCGAGTTCGTCGGTGTGATCGCGATCTGCATCGAAACCGGTGAAACCACCTACATCCGCGCCAAAGCCACCGTGCTGGCGACCGGCGGTGCGGGCCGTATCTACGCGTCGACCACCAACGCCCTGATCAACACCGGTGACGGCGTTGGCATGGCGCTGCGTGCCGGCGTACCGGTACAAGACATTGAAATGTGGCAGTTCCACCCGACCGGCATCGCCGGCGCCGGTGTACTGGTTACAGAAGGCTGCCGTGGTGAAGGTGGATACCTGATCAACAAGCACGGCGAGCGTTTCATGGAGCGTTATGCTCCGAACGCCAAGGACCTTGCCGGTCGTGACGTTGTTGCCCGTTCGATGGTTAAAGAGATCATCGCCGGCAACGGTTGCGGTCCGAATGGCGACCACGTGATGCTCAAGCTCGACCACCTGGGCGAGGAAGTGCTGCACAGCCGTCTGCCAGGCATCTGCGAGCTGTCGAAGACTTTCGCACACGTTGACCCGGTGGTTGCTCCGGTTCCGGTTGTTCCGACCTGCCACTACATGATGGGCGGCGTTGCCACCAACATTCATGGCCAGGCGATCACCCAGAACGCCGAAGGCGTCGACCAGATCATCCCTGGTCTGTTTGCCGTAGGCGAAGTGGCTTGCGTATCGGTTCACGGTGCCAACCGTCTGGGCGGCAACTCGCTGCTCGACCTGGTGGTATTCGGCCGTGCTGCCGGCCTGCACCTGGAAAAGGCGCTGACCGACGGCATCGAATACGACGACGCTACCGAAGCCGACATCGAAGCTGCCCTGTCGCGCCTGAACGCACTGAACAACCGTACTGATGGCGAAGACGTGGCTACCCTGCGTCGCGAGCTGCAAAGCTGCATGCAGAACTACTTCGGTGTATTCCGTACCGGCGAATACATGCAGAAAGGTATTGCCCAGCTGGCTGAGCTGCGCAAGCGCATCGCCAACGTGAAGATCAACGACAAGTCGCAGGCGTTCAACACTGCCCGTATCGAGGCGCTGGAACTGCAAAACCTGCTGGAAGTGGCCGAAGCTACCGCTATCGCTGCTGAAGTTCGCAAAGAGTCCCGCGGTGCTCACGCCCGTGAAGACTTCGAAGACCGTGACGACGAAAACTGGCTGTGCCACACCCTGTACTTCCCGGGTGACAAGCGCGTCACCAAGCGTGCCGTGAACTTCTCGCCGAAGACTGTTCCGACTTTCGAACCTAAAGTCCGGACTTATTAAGGGTGACCGCCATGTTGCAAGTCAGTGTATATCGTTACAACCCTGATCAGGACGCTGCGCCGTTCATGCAGGAATTCCAGGTCGATACCGGTGGTAAAGACCTGATGGTGCTGGACGTGCTGGCCCTGATCAAAGAGCAGGACGAAGGTTTCTCCTATCGTCGCTCTTGCCGTGAAGGTGTTTGCGGTTCCGACGGCATGAACATCAACGGCAAAAACGGCCTGGCGTGCATCACGCCGCTGTCTGCCGTCGTAAAAGGTAACAAGTTGATCGTTCGTCCTCTGCCAGGTTTGCCGGTTATCCGTGACCTGGTCGTCGATATGAGCATCTTCTACAAGCAATACGAGAAGGTTAAGCCATACCTGCAGAACGACACGCCGGCTCCGGCCATCGAGCGTCTGCAGTCCCCTGAAGAGCGTGAAAAGCTGGACGGTCTGTACGAGTGCATCCTGTGCGCTTGCTGCTCGACTTCCTGCCCGTCCTTCTGGTGGAACCCGGACAAGTTCCTGGGCCCGGCTGCCCTGCTGCAAGCGTACCGCTTCCTGGCAGACAGCCGTGACACCAAGACGTCCGAGCGTCTGGCTTCGCTGGATGACCCGTTCAGCGTATTCCGCTGCCGCGGGATCATGAACTGCGTCAACGTATGTCCGAAAGGCCTGAACCCGACTAAGGCCATCGGTCACATCCGTAACATGTTGCTCTCGAGCGGCGTGTGATTCAGCTGCTGTACCCGCTGTACCCGTAGATGCTGCGGCGCAGGCTTCAACCGGCGCCGTAGTTTTAACCTGAGCAGCAGCTTAAAAGGCTGCGGCTCTTATTTTGAAGAAATGAGACAAGCAGGGGCATCCGGGCTGGTACCCGGACTATCAGTGTGATCCTAGTGGCTTGTTTTGGTCGCTGCATTCGGACTTCTGCAAGTTTGCTCGGTGTCGACACCGGTGGTGTTCCCCTAACCGAGGGTGACCAAGCATGCAAGAAAGCGTGATGCAGCGCATGTGGAACAGTGCCTACCTATCCGGTAGTAACGCTGCCTATGTGGAAGAGCTTTATGAGCTCTACCTGCACGACCCTAACGCTGTGCCAGAAGAGTGGCGCACCTACTTCCAGAAGTTGCCTGCTGACGGCAACTCTGCCACCGATGTTTCGCACTCCACAATTCGCGATCATTTCGTCTTGCTGGCAAAGAACCAGCGCCGCGCCCAACCGGTTTCCGCCGGCAGCGTGAGCAGTGAGCACGAGAAGAAGCAAGTTGAAGTGCTGCGATTGATCCAGGCCTACCGTATGCGTGGCCACCAGGCAGCCCAGCTTGACCCGCTGGGACTGTGGCAGCGTCCTGCACCTGCAGACCTGTCGATCAATCATTACGGCTTGACCAATGCCGATCTTGATACGACCTTCCGTGCCGGCGACCTGTTCATCGGCAAAGAGGAAGCGAGCCTACGCGAAATTCACGAAGCGTTGCAGCAGACATATTGCCGCACCATCGGCGCTGAATTCACGCATATCACCGATTCCGAGCAGCGCCAGTGGTTCCAGCAGCGTCTGGAAAGCGTGCGCGGCCGTCCGACGTACTCCGCTGACATCAAGAGCCACCTGCTTGAGCGCGTGACCGCCGGTGAAGGCCTGGAAAAATACCTGGGCACCAAATACCCGGGTACCAAGCGTTTCGGTCTGGAAGGCGGCGAAAGCCTGATTCCGATGCTCGACGAGCTGATCCAGCGTTCCGGTTCCTACGGCACCAAGGAAATCGTCATCGGCATGGCCCACCGTGGCCGTCTGAACGTGCTGGTCAATACCTTCGGCAAGAACCCGCGCGAGCTGTTCGACGAGTTCGAAGGCAAGAAGAAGGTCGAGCTCGGTTCCGGTGACGTGAAATATCACCAGGGCTTCTCGTCCAACGTGATGACCACCGGCGGTGAAGTTCACCTGGCCATGGCGTTCAACCCGTCCCACCTGGAAATCGTTTCCCCGGTGGTCGAGGGTTCGGTTCGCGCCCGTCAGGACCGTCGCAACGATCCAACCGGTGAGAAGGTTCTGCCGATCTCCATCCACGGTGACGCTGCTTTCGCAGGTCAGGGCGTGGTCATGGAAACCTTCCAGATGTCGCAGACCCGCGGTTTCAAGACCGGCGGTACCGTGCACATCGTGATCAACAACCAGGTCGGTTTCACCATCAGCAACCCGCTGGACTCGCGTTCCACCGAGTACGCGACCGACGTTGCGAAAATGATCCAGGCACCGATCCTCCATGTGAATGGTGATGATCCGGAAGCCGTATTGTTCGTGACCCAGCTGGCCATCGACTACCGCATGCAGTTCAAGCGTGACGTGGTGATCGACCTGGTCTGCTACCGTCGTCGCGGCCACAACGAGGCCGACGAGCCAAGCGGCACCCAGCCTCTGATGTATCAGCAGATCACCAAGCAGCGCACCACCCGTGAGCTGTATGCCGATCGCCTGACTCAGGCCGGTGTGCTGGATGCAGAGCGTGTTCAGGCGAAAGTCGACGAATACCGCAACGCGCTGGACAACGGTCTGCACGTTGTGAAGAGCCTGGTCAAAGAACCGAACAAGGAACTGTTCGTGGACTGGCGTCCGTACCTGGGTCACACCTGGACCGCGCGTCACGACACTCGCTTCGATCTGAAGACCTTGCAGGAACTGTCCGCCAAGCTGCTGGAAATCCCGGAAGGCTTCGTGGTTCAGCGCCAGGTTGCCAAGATCTACGAAGACCGCCAGAAGATGCAAGCCGGTGGCCTGCCGATCAACTGGGGCTACGCCGAAACCATGGCGTACGCGACCCTGGCGTTCGAAGGTCACCCGATTCGCATGACTGGCCAGGACATCGGCCGCGGTACGTTCTCGCACCGTCACGCTGTCCTGCACAACCAGAAAGACGCGGGCACCTACATCCCGCTGCAGAACCTGTACGACGGTCAGCCGCGTTTTGACCTGTACGACTCGTTCCTGTCCGAAGAAGCGGTATTGGCGTTCGAGTACGGTTACTCGACCACCACGCCGAATGCCCTGGTTATCTGGGAAGCCCAGTTCGGCGACTTCGCCAACGGCGCCCAGGTCGTAATCGACCAGTTCATCACCAGTGGCGAGCACAAGTGGGGCCGTCTGTGCGGTCTGACCATGCTGCTGCCGCACGGTTATGAAGGTCAGGGTCCGGAGCACTCCTCGGCTCGTCTGGAGCGTTACCTGCAGCTGTGCGCCGAGCACAACATTCAGGTGTGCATGCCGACGACGCCGGCTCAGATCTACCACTTGCTGCGCCGTCAGGTGATTCGCCCGCTGCGCAAACCATTGGTAGTCCTGACTCCGAAGTCGCTGCTGCGCCACAAGCTGGCCATCTCGACGCTGGAAGATCTGGCCGAAGGTTCGTTCCAGACCGTCATCCCGGAAATCGATGCCCAAGATCCGAAAAAGGTCGAGCGCGTTGTTCTGTGTAGCGGCAAGGTCTACTACGACCTGCTGGAAAAACGCCGTGCCGAAGGTCGTGACGACATCGCCATCGTGCGTATCGAGCAGCTGTACCCATTCCCTGAGGACGACTTGAAAGAAGTCCTGGCTCCTTATACCAACGCCAAACATGCCGTCTGGTGTCAGGAAGAGCCGATGAACCAGGGTGCGTGGTACTGCAGCCAACACCACATGCGTCGCAGCATCAGCAACCTCAACAAGTCTCTCGTACTCG
The DNA here is from genome assembly GCF_058783925.1 of Pseudomonas sp. FW305-70. Classification (NCBI taxonomy): domain Bacteria; kingdom Pseudomonadati; phylum Pseudomonadota; class Gammaproteobacteria; order Pseudomonadales; family Pseudomonadaceae; genus Pseudomonas; species Pseudomonas sp. FW305-70. The sequence continues at coordinate 52,224 of NZ_JBYSYZ010000033.1, read as the reverse complement.
AGTACGCGGGCCGTGAGGCTTCTGCTGCACCAGCATGCGGTTACGCATCGATGCACGCCGAACAGCAGGAAAAACTGCTGCAAGACGCCTTTACTGTTTAACGCCTTCGCGCACCTGAAACCGAATTTAAGGAACCACAGACAATGGCTATCGAGATCAAAGCCCCCACTTTCCCGGAATCGGTTGCCGATGGCACCGTTGCCACCTGGCACAAACAACCGGGCGATGCGGTCAAGCGCGACGAACTGATCGTCGACATCGAAACCGACAAAGTCGTGCTGGAAGTGCTGGCTACCGCTGACGGCGTGCTGGGCGCTATCGTCAAGAACGAAGGCGACACCGTTCTGTCCGACGAAGTCCTGGGCTCCATCGTTGAAGGCGGCGCTGCTGCTGCCGCTCCGGCTGCCGCTGCTGCTCCGGCCGCTGCTGCCGCTGCTGCCGCCGCTCCGGCTGCCGGCGCTGACGAAGACGCTATCGCCGCTCCAGCCGCTCGCAAGCTGGCCGAAGAAAACGGCATCAACCTGGCTTCCGTCAAAGGCACCGGCAAAGATGGTCGTGTCACCAAGGAAGACGTGGTTGCCGCTGTCGAAGCCAAGAAAGCCGCTCCGGCTGCCGCACCTGCCAAGGCTGCTGCTCCGGCTGCCGCTGCTCCTGTGTTCGCTGCTGGCGACCGCATCGAGAAGCGCGTGCCGATGACCCGCGTTCGTGCCACCGTGGCCAAGCGTCTGGTTGAAGCCCAGTCGAACATGGCGATGCTGACCACTTTCAACGAAGTCGACATGACCGAAGTCATGGCGCTGCGTTCGAAGTACAAGGACCTGTTCGAGAAGTCCCACAACGGCGTGCGCCTGGGCTTCATGTCCTTCTTCGTGAAAGCGGCTACCGAAGCACTGAAGCGCTTCCCGGCTGTCAACGCCTCGATCGACGGCGGTGACATCGTTTACCACGGCTACGCTGACGTCGGCGTTGCAGTTTCCAGCGATCGCGGCCTGGTTGTACCGGTTCTGCGTAACGCCGAACTGATGAGCCTGGCTGAAATCGAAGGCGGCATCGCCACCTTCGGCAAGAAAGCCCGCGACGGCAAACTGTCGATGGACGAAATGACCGGTGGTACGTTCACCATCACCAACGGCGGTACTTTCGGTTCGATGATGTCGACCCCGATCGTCAACCCGCCACAAGCCGCCATCCTGGGCATGCACAACATCATCCAGCGTCCTATGGCCATCAATGGTCAGGTCGTTATCCGTCCGATGATGTACCTGGCACTGTCCTACGATCACCGCCTGATCGATGGCAAAGAAGCTGTGACCTTCCTGGTGACCATCAAGAACCTGCTGGAAGATCCGGCTCGTCTGTTGCTGGATATTTAAAAAACAGCGACAAGCTGCAAGTGACAAGCCCCAAGCTCAAGGCGAACGAGTGGGGGCTTCGAGCTTGTGGCTTATTGCTTGTAGCTTGAAGCTAAAAGAGGATTCTTTTACATGTCGCAGAAATTTGACGTAGTAGTGATCGGTGCGGGCCCTGGCGGTTACGTCGCTGCCATCAAGGCCGCGCAGTTGGGTCTCTCCACTGCCTGCATCGAGAAGTACACCGACAAGGAAGGCAAACTGGCTCTGGGCGGTACTTGCCTGAACGTCGGCTGCATTCCATCCAAGGCCCTGCTGGACAGCTCGTGGAAATTCCACGAAGCCCAGGACGGTTTCGCGATCCACGGTATCAATCACGCTGGCGTGACCATGGACGTGCCAGCGATGGTCGGCCGTAAAGCCAACATCGTCAAAGGCCTGACCTCCGGCGTTGCGACCCTGTTCAAAGCCAACGGTGTGACCTCCATCCAGGGTCACGGCAAGCTGCTGGCCGGCAAGAAAGTCGAAGTCACCAAGCCGGATGGCTCGGTAGAAATCATCGAAGCCGAAAACGTCATCCTGGCACCAGGTTCGCGTCCGATCGACATTCCGCCAGCTCCGGTTGACCAGAATGTGATCGTCGACTCCACCGGCGCCCTGGAATTCCAATCCGTTCCAAAACGTCTGGGCGTGATCGGCGCTGGCGTGATCGGTCTGGAACTGGGTTCGGTCTGGTCGCGCCTGGGTGCGCAAGTGACTGTCCTGGAAGCCCTGGACACCTTCCTGATGGCAGCTGACACCGCTGTTTCCAAGGAAGCGCTGAAAACCCTGACCAAGCAAGGTCTGGACATCAAGCTGGGCGCTCGCGTCACCGGTTCCAAAGTGAACGGCGACGAAGTCGTGGTGAACTACACCGATGCCAACGGCGAACAGAACATCACTTTCGACAAGCTGATCGTAGCCGTTGGTCGCCGTCCGGTGACCACTGATCTGTTGGCTGCCGACTGCGGCGTGACCCTGGACGAGCGTGGTTTCGTGCACGTTGACGATCACTGCGCCACCACCGTACCGGGCGTTTACGCTATTGGCGACGTGGTTCGCGGCATGATGCTGGCGCACAAGGCGTCCGAAGAAGGCATCATGGTTGTCGAGCGCATCAAGGGCCACAAGGCCCAGATGAACTATGATTTGATCCCGTCGGTTATTTATACTCACCCGGAAATCGCGTGGGTTGGTAAAACCGAGCAGGCCTTGAAAGCTGAAGGCGTTGAAGTTAACGTCGGCACCTTCCCGTTCGCAGCCTCCGGCCGTGCCATGGCTGCCAACGACACCGGTGGTTTCGTCAAGGTCATCGCAGATGCCAAGACAGACCGCGTACTGGGCGTCCACGTGATTGGCCCAAGCGCTGCCGAACTGGTTCAGCAGGGCGCGATCGGTATGGAATTCGGCACCAGCGCTGAAGACCTGGGCATGATGGTTTTCTCCCATCCGACCCTGTCTGAAGCCTTGCACGAAGCTGCTTTGGCAGTGAATGGCGGCGCCATCCACATCGCCAACCGCAAGAAGCGTTAAGAGATAATAAGAAACCACGGCGGTTTGGCCCGTCGTGAGCCTTGCATGCAAGACTCACCGCGGAATATCCGCTGGACGCAGTCTTGCATAGCTCAGCTATGCAAGCAGCAGTCACAGGTGGTGCGGCACTTGAACGAGTGCAGCACCGAATGCGCAGTACCTAACGAAGACGGTAATAAGCATGAATCTTCACGAGTATCAGGGTAAGCAGCTGTTCGCTGAGTACGGCCTGCCAGTATCCACCGGTTACGCGGTAGACACCCCGGAAGCAGCAGCAGAAGCTTGCGACAAAATCGGCGGCAGCGAGTGGGTTGTCAAAGCCCAGGTCCACGCCGGTGGTCGCGGTAAAGCGGGCGGCGTAAAGCTGGTTCGCAACAAAGAAGACGCCAAAGCCTTCGCACAGCAGTGGCTGGGCAAGCGTCTGGTGACTTACCAGACTGACGCCAATGGTCAGCCAGTCACCAAGATCCTGGTTGAATCGTGCACTGATATCGCTAAAGAGCTGTACCTGGGCGCTGTCGTTGACCGTTCGAGCCGTCGCATCGTGTTCATGGCTTCCACCGAAGGTGGCGTGGACATCGAGAAAATCGCTCACGACACTCCAGAAAAAATTCTGAAAGCCACTATCGATCCACTGGTTGGCGCTCAGCCATTCCAGGGTCGCGAACTGGCTTTCCAGCTGGGTCTGGAAGGCAAGCAAGTTGCCCAGTTCGCCAAGATCTTCGTAGGTCTGGCCAAACTGTTCCAGGATCACGATCTGGCCCTGCTGGAAGTGAACCCGCTGGTGATCAAGGCTGACGGCGATCTGCACTGCCTGGACGCCAAGATCAACATCGACGCCAACGCCATGTACCGTCAGCCTAAGCTGAAGACTTTCCACGATCCGTCGCAAGACGATCCGCGCGAAGCGCACGCTGCCAAGTTCGAACTGAACTACGTAGCGCTGGAAGGCAACATCGGTTGCATGGTCAACGGTGCTGGCCTGGCCATGGGTACCATGGACATCGTCAACCTGCATGGCGGCAAGCCAGCCAACTTCCTCGACGTGGGTGGCGGTGCTACCAAGGAACGCGTTACCGAAGCGTTCAAGATCATCCTGTCCGACACTAACGTCGCTGCAGTACTGGTCAACATCTTCGGCGGCATCGTTCGTTGCGACATGATTGCCGAAGGCATCATCGGTGCAGTGAAAGAAGTCGGCGTGAAAATCCCGGTTGTTGTTCGCCTTGAAGGCAACAACGCTGAGCTGGGCGCTAAAGTACTGGCAGAAAGCGGTTTGAACATCATCGCTGCTACCAGCCTGACCGACGCTGCTCAACAAGTTGTCAAAGCTGCGGAGGGCAAATAATGAGCGTCCTGATCAATAAAGACACCAAAGTTATCTGCCAGGGTATTACCGGTTCGCAAGGTAGTTTCCACACCCAGCAAGCCATCGAGTACGGCACCAAGATGGTTGGTGGTGTAACTCCAGGCAAAGGCGGCACCGAGCACCTGGGTCTGCCAGTGTTCAACACCGTGAAAGACGCCGTAGCGGCCACTGGCGCCACCGCCAGCGTGATCTACGTTCCGGCTCCTTTCTGCAAGGACTCGATCCTGGAAGCTGCTTTCGGCGGCATCAAGCTGATCGTCTGCATCACCGAAGGCATTCCTACCCTGGACATGCTGGACGCTAAAGTTAAGTGCGACGAGCTGGGTGTTACCCTGATCGGCCCTAACTGCCCAGGCGTGATCACTCCAGGCGAATGCAAGATCGGCATCATGCCAGGTCACATTCACTTGCCAGGCAAGGTCGGTATCGTTTCCCGTTCCGGCACCCTGACCTACGAAGCTGTGAAGCAGACTACTGACGCCGGTTTCGGTCAGTCGACTTGCGTCGGCATCGGTGGTGACCCGATCCCGGGTTCGAACTTCATCGACATCCTGAAGCTGTTCCAGGAAGACCCGAAGACCGAAGCGATCGTGATGATCGGTGAGATCGGCGGTTCGGCTGAAGAAGAAGCGGCTGCCTACATCAAGGCACACGTGACCAAGCCGGTTGTTTCCTACATCGCTGGTGTGACTGCTCCTCCGGGCAAGCGCATGGGCCATGCTGGCGCAATCATCTCTGGCGGCAAAGGCACTGCAGACGAGAAATTCGCTGCTCTGCAAGACGCAGGCGTTAAAACCGTGCGTTCGCTGGCAGACATCGGCAAGGCCCTGGCCGAGCTGACTGGTTGGGCTGTCAAGTAAGCCTCGCGCTTGGCTGACGCTTTACCAGACAAAGGCCACCTTCGGGTGGCCTTTGTCGTTTCCGGCATTTGTGTTGGCTCTGCTGGCCCCTTCGCGGGCAAGCCCGCTCCCACATTTTGTACGCGTTCCAATGTGGGAGCGGGCTTGCCCGCGAAGGCTGACTTACAGACGACAACCATTTATATGCAAAAACGCGACACGAAAATGTCGTAGATCGGATAGTTCGCCCTCTAACAGTGCGTTTATCATCCAAATTCGTTAGGCTACGCGCCATTTTTGCGTCTGCGGCCCACAAGGCATCAACGCGCTAAAAGGGTCGGTCTTATACGGACTGACAGCATTTCCCTCACCCATAGGGAAATCCCTCTCTAAATTCCGATTCAGTAGTGTGGTATTTCCTTAATGAAAGTGTTGAAAGGCCAGGACATCCTGGCACTTGGTTTTATGACGTTTGCCCTGTTCGTCGGGGCTGGCAACATCATCTTCCCGCCTATCGTCGGTTTGCAGTCCGGGCCTAATGTCTGGATGGCGGCGCTGGGTTTCCTGGTCACGGCCGTTGGGCTGCCGGTGATCACCGTTGTGGCGCTGGCGAAGGTCGGCGGCGCAATGGATGCCTTGAGCAGCCCGATCGGTAAAATCGCCGGTGGCCTGTTGGCAGCGGCCTGCTACCTCGCTGTTGGCCCGCTGTTCGCGACGCCACGTACCGCGACGGTATCCTTCGAAGTGGGCCTGGCGCCGCTGACCGGCGAGAGCCCGCTGGCATTGTTCCTGTACAGCTCGGTTTACTTCCTGCTGGTGTTCTTCATCTCGCTGTACCCAGGCCGTTTGCTGGATACCGTAGGGCGCTTCCTCGCTCCGCTGAAGATCATCGCCCTGGCCGTGCTGGGCATTGCAGCATTCGCCCTGCCGGCCGGAGACATTGGCCAGGCCACGCCTGAATACGTGGCGGCACCGTTTTCCCAAGGCTTCATCAATGGTTACCTGACCATGGATACCTTGGGCGCGCTGGTGTTCGGCATCGTCATCGTCAACGCCATTCGCTCCCGCGGCGTCGAGTCGCCAGCACTGATCACCCGTTATGCGATCATCGCCGGTCTGATCGCCGGCGTCGGCCTGGCGCTGGTTTACGTCAGCCTGTTCCGTCTCGGTTCGGGCAGCCATGAAGTGGCCGCTGGTGCTACCAATGGCGCGGCGGTGCTGCACGCTTACGTGCAGCACACCTTCGGTTCGCTGGGCAGTGGTTTCCTGGCCGTGCTGATTTCCCTGGCGTGCCTGGTGACCGCGGTCGGCCTGACCTGTGCCTGCGCCGAGTACTTCAGCCGAGTGCTGCCGCTGTCCTACAAGACACTGGTGATCATCCTCGCGGTGTTCTCGCTGCTGGTGTCCAACCTGGGACTGACCAAGCTGATTGCGTTCTCGATCCCGGTGCTCACCGCGATCTACCCACCGTGCATCGTTCTGGTGGCGTTGAGCTTCTGCAAGGACTTCTGGCATGAGCAGGGTCGTATCCTCGGCCCGGTCATGCTGGTGTCGTTCCTCTTCGGCCTGATCGACGCCCTCAAGGGTGCAGGCCTGGCGGACTGGATGCCGACGCAAATGGCCCACCTGCCGCTGAGCGAGCAGGGCCTGGCCTGGCTGGTGCCTTCGGTGATGACGCTGGTGGTTGCCGTGGTCTGCGACCGTCTGCTGGGCAAGCGCGAAGAAGCGCTGGCTTAAGCTTTACCGGCCCGTCACAAAACAGAAATGCCCCGTATCAATCGATACGGGGCATTTTTTTATGGGGTGATGCGGTGTCTTTTGCGTTGAGCTAACGTCGAAGCATTGCAAATCCTGATGTGGGAGCGGGCTTGCTCGCGAAGACGGTGGGTCAGTCAACATCAATGTTGAATGATAAGCCGCCTTCGCGAGCAAGCCCGCTCCCACAGGGATTCGGTACTCCTCTTGCACATCACAAGGACCTGCATGTCGTTCATCCAAGCCAACCTGATCCACATACTTGCCGCCATCTGGTTCGTCATCTGTTGGGGTGGGTACACCCGCTATGCCACCTGGAAAGGCCGTGACACCGCGTGCCTGGCCAGTGTGCTGCACCTCTATCGTGAAGACTGGATGCGCCGCATGCTGCTGCGCGACAACCGCATCGCCGATGCCAGCGTGATCGGCAACCTGGAACGCAACGCTTCGTTCTTCGCCTCCAGTACGTTGATTATCCTGGCCGGTATTCTCACGGTGCTGGGGGCTTCGGAAAGGGCGGTGTCGTTGCTGGCGGATATCCCGATGGTGCAACAGGCGTCCCAGGGCATGTCGGAAATCAAGTTGCTGTGCCTGGCGCTGGTGTTTGTCTATGCGTTCTTCACGTTCAGCTGGTGCATGCGCCAGTACAACTTTGCGGCGGTACTGGTGGGATCGGCGCCAATGGTCGGCGAGCGTCTTGTGTCGGAACAAGAGCGCAAAGCGTTTGCTTCCCGCGCGGCTCGCGTCATATCCATGGCCGCCAACCAGTTCAACTTCGGGCTGCGTTCCTACTACTTTGGAATGACCATGCTGGCCTGGTTTGTCAGTCCCTGGTTGTTCATGTTGATGAGTGCCGGCGTGGTATTTGTGTTGTACCGTCGCGAGTTTCACTCTGACGTTCTCGACGTGATGGTCTATACCCCTACAGAGGCGCCATTGCCCGAGGTGAACAAAGAGGCTGCTTGATGAGTATTCCGTTCTGGTGTGTGTTTATCAGTGCCGTGCTGATTTACGTGGCGCGTATGCCTGTGACCAAGGCCATGAAAGAGCAGGGCGGTTACAACAATCACCTGCCGCGCCAGCAGCAGGGCCAACTCACAGGTTTCGGTGCCCGTGCGCTGGCGGCGCATCAGAATAGTTTTGAAGCCTTCATATTGTTTGCGGTGGGTGTGTTGATGGCGCATACAACGCAGACGGCAGGCTGGCTCATCGATTTGCTCGCGATCATCTTTGTGGTCACTCGGGTTATTTATCTGGTGTGTTACTGGAAGGACCTGGCCTGGCAACGCAGTCTGGTCTGGCTGGTGGGATTAATCTGCTCGCTGTTGCTGATGATTAGTCCGACTTTTCGAACGATTTTGCTCTAAGCATTTTTTTGAAGGCAAAAGAAAACCCGCACTTGGCGGGTTTTCTTTTGTCACGCTAAAAACCGGATTAGTTCTTAGGCGCTTCCGGAGCGGCTGGAGTGGCCGGAGCAGCCGGAGCAGCCTCTTTTGCCGCTTCCGCGTTCGATTCAGCCTGAGCTTTGGCGGCTTCGGCGTTTTCCTTCGCCGCGTCGTTCACTTTATCCTGAGCTTCGTTCATTTTTTGCTGGGCTTGCTCAGCATGTTGGTTAGCATCTTGAGCTTTGTCCTCGGATTTTTTATCGCAGGCAGCGAGACCGAGGGAAGCGGTCAACATCAAGGCAATAGCTAAAGTCTTACGCATGGGGTGTTTCTCCTGATGAAAAGCATGTACTGGCATTAAGAGCTCACACATCAGGGTTAAGTTCCTTAATTCTTTCAGATATATAAGTTTTGTTCTAATGCGGAACTTTTACCCGGACTGCCACCGCATTGCACGAACGTAAACAAGAGTGTTTATCAAATGGCTGAAAACCCCGTTTTTGAGCAAGCAAAGCGCTTTCTGTCGGCGCTGCGACATTGTCAGGTACTTGGACTAAGCGTTCACAGCGCCAGCAGCGAAGGGCTGACAATTGTGCTGCCGTACAGCCCGCAGATCGTTGGCAATCCCGAAACCGGTGTGATTCATGGCGGGGCACTGACCTCGCTGATGGACACGGCCTGTGGCATGGCGACGCTCTGTGTGCTCCCGGAGTTCGAAGTCTGCCCGACCCTCGACCTGCGCATCGACTACATGCACGCCGCCGAACCGCACAAGGACGTCTATGGCTTCGCCCAGTGCTACCGGGTCACCACCGACGTGATTTTTGCCCGTGGCTTCGCCTATCAGGATGATCCCGGGCAACCCATTGCCCATGTGATGGGCACATTCATGCGCATGGGCAAGAACATTAAAGGCACCAAGGGCTTTGGTAGCGCCGTCGCCGGAGGTGCGCAATGAGCGATTCGCTGAAGGATCAATTGCAAAAGGCCCATGAGCAAGGCGATTACGCCGCGCTGCTGGGCTTGATTCCCTATGCCCGGCTGATCGGCGTCGAATGTTCACGGGTGGGCGATGAGCTGCTGTTCAAGCTGCCGGCGAACAAGGACAACATCGGCAACCCTTTGCTGCCGGCGATTCATGGCGGTGTGATCGCCGGGTTCATGGAATTGGCAGCGGCGCTGCACCTGCTGGTGTTTACCGGATCACCCGGGGTGCCGAAGATCATCGACTTCTCCCTGGATTACCTGCGAGCCGGGCAGTTTCGCGACACCTGGGCCCGATGCCAGGTTTGCCGCCAGGGTCGTCGGGTTGCCAACGTGGCGATTACCGCCTGGCAAAGCACTGAGGCCGAACCCATCGCCACGGCCCGTGCACATTTCAAACTCGAAGAGCCCTTGAAATCCTGAACTCAGCCCCAAACTCTGATGACAACCCGCCGCCGACCCTCAAGGTCGCGGCTTATGCCATCTGATTGGAGTTTGATGACCATGAGTGTGGAAACTCAAAAGGAAACCCTGGGCTTCCAGACCGAGGTGAAGCAGCTGCTGCATCTCATGATCCATTCGTTGTATTCCAACAAGGAAATTTTCCTTCGCGAATTGATCTCGAACGCCTCTGACGCTGTCGACAAATTACGTTTCGAAGCCCTGGCCAAGCCAGAGCTGCTGGAAGGCGGCGCCGAACTGAAAATCCGCGTGAGCTTCGACAAGGACGCTAAAACCGTCACCCTCGAAGACAACGGTATCGGCATGAGCCGCGAAGATGCGATCACCCACCTGGGTACCATCGCCAAGTCCGGCACCGCCGATTTCATGAAGCACCTGACCGGCGACCAGAAGAAAGACTCGCACCTGATCGGCCAGTTCGGTGTCGGTTTCTACTCCGCCTTCATCGTCGCCGACAAGGTCGATGTGTACAGCCGTCGTGCCGGCAGCGCTGCCAGCGAAGGCGTGCACTGGTCGTCCAGGGGCGAAGGTGATTTCGAAGTCGCGACCATCGACAAGGCCGAGCGCGGCACTCGCATTGTCCTGCACCTGAAATCCGGTGAAGACGAATTCGCCGATGGCTGGCGCCTGCGCAACATCATCAAGAAATACTCCGACCACATCGCCTTGCCCATCGAGTTGCCCAAAGAAGTGGCAGCCACCGAAGGCGAAGAGAAGCCTGCCGTTGAATGGGAAACCGTCAACCGCGCCAGCGCTCTGTGGACCCGTCCGCGTACCGAGATCAAGGACGAGGAATACCAGGAGTTCTACAAGCACATCGCTCACGATTTCGAAAACCCGCTGAGCTGGAGCCACAACAAGGTCGAAGGCAAGCTGGAATACAGCTCGCTGCTGTACGTGCCGACCCGCGCTCCGTTCGACCTGTACCAGCGTGAAGCGCCAAAAGGCCTGAAGCTGTACGTGCAGCGCGTGTTCGTCATGGATCAGGCCGAGTCCTTCCTGCCGCTGTACCTGCGCTTCATCAAGGGTGTGGTCGACTCCAACGACCTGTCGCTGAACGTGTCGCGGGAAATCCTGCAGAAAGACCCGATCATCGACTCCATGAAGTCGGCGCTGACCAAGCGCGTGCTGGACATGCTGGAAAAACTGGCGAAGAACGAGCCTGAGCAATACAAGGGCTTCTGGAAAAACTTCGGTCAGGTCATGAAGGAAGGCCCGGCAGAAGATTTCGCCAACAAGGAAAAAATCGCCGGTCTGCTGCGTTTCGCATCGACCCATGGTGACGATGGCGAGCAGGTTGTCGGCCTGGCCGAGTACCTGGCGCGCGCCAAGGAAGGTCAGGACAAGATCTACTACCTGACCGGCGAAACCTACGCACAGGTCAAGAACAGCCCGCACCTGGAAGTCTTCCGCAAGAAAGGCATCGAAGTGCTGCTGTTGACCGACCGCATCGACGAGTGGCTGATGAGCTACCTCAGCGACTTCGACGGCAAGAGCTTCGTCGACGTGGCGCGCGGTGACCTGGACCTCGGCAACCTGGACTCGGAAGAGGACAAGAAGGCCGCGGAAGAAGTCGCGAAGTCTAAAGAAGGTCTGGTTGAGCGTCTGAAAACCGCACTGGGCGAATCCGTTGCGCAAGTTCGGGTGTCCCATCGCCTGACCGATTCGCCGGCGATCCTGGCCATCGGTGAGCAGGACCTGGGCCTGCAGATGCGCCAGATTCTGGAGGCTAGCGGGCAGAAGGTTCCGGATTCGAAGCCGATCTTCGAATTCAACCCGGCTCACCCGCTGATCGAGAAGCTCGACAACGAGCAGAGTGACGAGCGCTTTGGCGATCTGTCGCACATCCTCTTCGATCAGGCGGCCCTGGCGGCCGGCGACAGCTTGAAAGATCCGGCGGCCTATGTGCGCCGTCTGAACAAACTGTTGGTCGAGCTATCGGCTTGACTGTGTTGTAGAAAAACCCGCTTCGGCGGGTTTTTTCATTCTGGTGTTCAACAATCAGGAGTCAGAAATGAGCCAAATCACTGTACGTTCCGTTGCCTATCAGATTGATGGCCAGGCCTACGAAAGCCGTCTGGCCTTCGATGCCGACCATAAAGGCCCGCGTCCGGGCTTGTTGATGGCGCCGAACTGGATGGGCGTCAGCGCCGGTGCCGAGGAGATCGCCAGGTCCGTGGCGGCCAAGGGCTACGTGGTGCTGATCGCTGACCTTTACGGGCAATCGGTTCGTCCGTCGAACAATGACGAGGCCGGGGCGGCAATGATGCCGCTGAAGAATGACCGTGGGTTACTGCGCAAGCGCATGCAGGTGGCGTTCGAGCAGTTGCAGAGCCAGGGCGAGGCGGCAGTCGATACGTCGAAGCTGGCGACCTACGGTTTCTGTTTCGGCGGTTGCTGTGCCCTGGAGTTTGCCCGTACCGGTGCGCCGGTGAAGGCCGCGGTATCCTTCCACGGCACGCTGGATACACCGAATCCGGCCGACGCGAAAAACATCAAGGGTAAGGTCCTGGTCCTGCACGGTGCTTCCGATCCACTGGTGCCGAAGGAGCAGTTGCCGGCGTTCGAAGATGAAATGAACGCGGCCGGTGTGGACTGGCAGTTGCTGAGCTACGGCGGTGCGTTTCACTCGTTCACCGATCCGCATGCGAATGTGCCGGGGATGATGATGTATGACGCCAAGGTGGCTTCCCGCGCGTTCACATCGATGCATAACTTGCTGGATGAAGTGTTCAGGGGCTGACCATGATTGGGTCGGTGTGAGTGCCGGCCCCTTCGCGGGCAAGCCCGCTCCCACAGGAACTCGCGTTGTTTGCAATTTTTGTGATCGAGACGATCAACTGTGGGAGCGGGCTTGCCCGCGATGGCGGTGTAACTGGCGCCGAAAACTTTAAGGCAATTCGATCCTCTCACTTTCCCCCGGCACCGTCGGCCAGTCCCCGGCCGCCCAGCGCCGGCGCGCTTCATCAATCGCCGCCGGATCGCTCGCGACAAAATTCCAGTTGATCCGCCGTGGCCCGTCCAGCGGCGCGCCGCCAAACAACACGGCGTGACTGTCGCTTTCAGCGAAAAGTGTCATTTCTTCCCCGGTCGGCAACACAACCAGCGAATACGGTTCTATCAGCTCGCCATCCAGTTGCACCTCGCCGCTCAACACATACAGCGCACGTTCTTCATGCTCGGTGGGAATCAGCAATGTCGTCGCCGTTTGCAGGTGCAATTCTGCGTACAACGTAGGAGAAAGCACCGGCACCGGTGACTCCAGGCAAAAGCCCGACCCGGCAATCATGCGGATCTTCACCCCCAGGTTTTCGCTGACTGGCAAGGTGGACGCCGGATGGTGGCTGTAATGCCCCGGACCCTGTTCTTTTTCCTTGGGCGATGCCAGCCAGATCTGCAAACCGTGCATCGTGAAGCCGCTCTCCTTGAGTGCCTCGGGCGTGCGTTCGACGTGGGCAATGGCGCTGCCGGCCGTCATCCAGCTGACATCGCCGGTATCAACAACCTGATCGGAACCCAGGCTGTCCTTGTGCTGGATTTGCCCCTGGAACAAATAGGTCAGGGTGGACAGGCCGATGTGTGGGTGCTGGCGGATATTCATGCCTTTGCCCGGCGGATAACGGGTTTCCAGCATGTGATCGAAAAACACGAATGGCCCGACGCTGCGGCACTTGGCGGATGGCAGTGGACGCAGGATCGGCTGACCTTCGACGTCTTCGGTGCGGGGGCGTATCACGAGCGGAGTGTTCATGGTGCGTTCCAGGCTGAGCGGGTGATGCGTTCGAGCATAACCCGCTTGCGCAGCCCTTGCCGCTATTGGCTGAAGGCGCCTTCGGACAAGTGCGTTTCGATGCTGACTTCAGACGTGGTCATCAGCTTGTGGATCGGGCAGCGATCGGCCACGCGGTGCAGCTCGTCGCGCTGGGCGTCGGTGAGTACACCCTTGAGGGTCAGTTTGACGTGCAGCGTGTATTGGCCTTTCTGTTCCAGGCTGTTGTCGCGCTTGACCTCGACGCCGACGCCGGTCAACGGGATGTCCTTCTTCTTTGCATAGAGCTTGAGGGTCAGGGCTTTGCAGGCGCCGAGCGCGGCATCGAAATAATCGTGCGGTTCCGGCGCAGTGCCTTCACCGCCCGCCGTGACGGGCGCGTCGGCGAAGAGTTCATGGTCATCGATTTGTACGCTGTGGCGAAAGCCTTCGGCAGAAACGGTGTTGACGGTAACGGTCATGGGAAACCTCGCAAGCAACAGATGTTTGTTCGATCAAAAAGACCTTGAAGGTATAGAGCATGGTGCCGGATGTGCGTTCCGGTTTTCTTGTACAGGTGGGGCTTTTTGCTGAATCGTTACCGTAGCCGTGATGGTATTTTGCACGCAGCAACGTCGCAAGCTTCGGGCGAGTCCGACCGCATTGCCCAACACGGCCGTGAACAAGTGCACCAGACAGTGCTGTCGATCGAGTCGCTGGCTGAGGATGTCACCACCAACGTTGCTCAGGTCGAAGATCTGGCGCAACAGAGCCCGCCCGGAGCGGACCAGGTCAGTGCGGCGAGTCAGGCGTTGTCGCGGTTGTCGGTAGACCTCAATACCTTGGTGGCACGCTTCTCGGTCTGAATTTTTGATAAAAAAAAGCCCCGCGATGGCGGGGCTTTTCGTGTCGATACGGATTAGCTGCCTTTGACAGTCTTGCCGTTGACCTTGCCGTCCAGGAGCATGATGTTGTACTCCTTGCCGTCGGTCTCGACCTGTTGCAGGCGAACCAGCAGGTAATCCCAATCCTTGGCGAACCACAGCACGGTGATGCGCTTGCTTTGCGTCGGGTCGCGCACGCGTTCGACCTTGATCGCATCGATCTGGCCAGCCTTGGTTTCGACTTTTTCCGAACCCAGCACGCGGAAGTCATAGGTATCGACTTCGCCATCATCGACCACCTGATAGCTCATGCTTTTCTTGCCGGCGGCCACGTCATGCTGCAGCGCCAGCTGGTAGGTGGATTTGTCGAGCATGCCGCGGTTGAGCGCAATATTGACTGCGTCGCCTCGATCGGTACCGGTGACTTTCTTGGCAGTCCAGTCGAAGTCCAGGTCAGCCTTCTTGGCTTTGCCCAGGCCACCCCGTTCGAAATGGTAGGACTGTGGCAGCAGGGTGTCCTTGTCGACGGTCAGGGTGCTTTCTTCGGACAGGCTGGCAATCATCATCGATGCCTTGAAGTTGAGCTTCCAGACACCGTTTGCTTCCTTGGTCAGGCTGCGTTCAGCCGTGCCGCTCATGGGCAACTGTTTCCAGTCGGCGGTGTAGCTGGCGGAGAAGGGTTGAAGTTCTGCCGCCTGAGCGAAGGGCATAGCGAGCAGAGCGCAAGCGAAGAGCAGGGCGCGACGCATAAAATCTCCTAGTTTCGAATCAAGTGGCCGCTGGCCGCGAGTAGCTGTCCATCCAGTAAAGCACCTTGCTCGCCGAGGGCCAGACGACCTTCGGCAAACCAGCGTACGGCCATCGGGTAGATCAGGTGTTCCTGAACATGGACCCGCTGCGCCAGACTCTGCGGCGAATCCTGTAACTCTACCGGTATTACAGCTTGTACGACCAGTGGTCCGCCATCGAGTTCCTCGGTGACGAAGTGCACGGAGCAGCCGTGCTCGGCGTCGCCAGCCTCCAGCGCGCGCTGATGAGTGTGTAACCCTTTGTATTTGGGTAGCAGCGAGGGATGGATATTGAGCAGGCGACCCTGATAGTGGCGTACGAAACCCGCGCTGAGAATGCGCATGAATCCGGCCAGTACCACGAGTTTGGGATTGAAGGCGTCGATCAGTTCGATCAGCGCGGCATCGAAGGCCTCGCGACCTTCGAAAGCCTTGTGATCCAGGCTGCGGGTGTCGATACCCGCGTCGCTGGCGCGTTGCAGGCCGTAGGCGTCGGCGCGGTTGGAAATCACCGCAGCGATGCGGACCGGGCTGTCGCCGGTCCGCGTGCTGTCGATCAGGGCCTGCAAGTTACTGCCGGTGCCGGACAACAGCACCACGACATCACAGGTCTTAGGCATCAGTGAGCCTTGAGGTTCTTCAGTTCTACCTGAGCCGCGCCTTCGGCAGCGGTGGAGATCTGGCCGATGACCCAAGGCTGCTCGCCCGCTTCGCGCAGAACGTTCAGGGCGACTTCAACGTGCTCCTGAGCCACGCAGATGACCATGCCCACGCCGCAGTTCAGCACGCGGTGCATTTCGTTCTCGTCGACGTTGCCTTTCTCTTGCAGCCAGTCGAACACGGCCGGACGGGTCCAGCTCGCCACGTCAACCACAGCCTGCGCGCCTTTTGGCAGGACGCGCGGGATGTTGTCCAGCAGGCCGCCACCGGTGATGTGGGCCATGGCTTTGACCGCGCCGGTTTCCTTGATCAGCTTGAGCAGCGGCTTCACGTAGATGCGGGTCGGTGCCATCAGCAGGTCGGTCAGTGGTTTGCCGTCGAGCTGGGTGTTTTCGATGTCGGCGCCGGACACTTCGATGATCTTGCGGATCAGCGAGTAGCCGTTGGAGTGCGGGCCGGAAGACGGCAGGGCGAGCAGGGCGTCGCCGGCAGCAACCTTGGAGCCGTCGATGATTTCGGATTTTTCCACGACGCCGACGCAGAAGCCGGCCAGGTCGTAGTCTTCGCCTTCGTACATGCCCGGCATTTCAGCGGTTTCACCGCCAACCAGCGAGCAGCCCGACAGTTCGCAGCCAGCGCCGATGCCGGTAACAACCTGGGCAGCGGTGTCGACGTTCAGTTTGCCGGTGGCGTAGTAGTCGAGGAAGAACAGTGGTTCTGCGCCGCACACCACCAGGTCGTTGACGCACATGGCAACCAGGTCGATGCCGATGCTGTCGTGCTTGTTCAGGTTCAATGCCAGGCGCAGCTTGGTGCCGACGCCGTCAGTACCGGAAACCAGCACAGGCTGCTTGTAGCCGGCCGGGATTTCGCAGAGGGCGCCGAAACCGCCCAGGCCGCCCATGACTTCCGGGCGCGCAGTGCGCTTGGCGACGCTCTTGATGCGTTCGACCAATGCTTCACCGGCGTCGATGTCTACACCGGCGTCCTTGTAGCTCAGGGAGGGTTGCTTGCTCATGATCCAGGCCTTTAGGGGGGATTCAGGGGTAACGACCGAGTCCAGCGGGGCCGCCGAAATCGACGAAGGCGATTGCCTCACGCGAATTTCGAAAGTGCCCGGCTGTTGCCGGTCTGCGAAGGCGCGCGATTTTATCAGGCTTGAGCCGCAGCGGCCATCCTCAGGCCGACAGCAGGGCCATATCCGTTAAAAAAAACCGTTGATGCACGGTGTCGGTGGCATCCTGCCTGGCTGTATAAGGTGTCGCGATTAACCGTCTATCGTTATGACAGTGCGAAAACTTACCCGGAACGTGTGAATGTTTTGCATCGGGCAATGGTCACAGCCTTGCTCGATCGTCTTCATGCGGTCTGTTCCAGCCGCTCTTGTCGTCAGGAATCTTCCATGCGTTTTTGTAAATTCTTGCTTGTGAGTTGTTTGTCAGTGGTCAGCCTGGTCAGTCATGCCGAAACCGTCAAAGGCCTGTATCAGGTGCGCGAGCCGGTGAATGGCCAGTCGCCCGAGGAGCGGGACCAGGCGACTCAACGTGCATTGGACACGTTGGTGTTGCGCCTGACCGGCGACCCCAAGGCCGCTCAAAATCCGGGGCTGGCGGCGATTCGCAAAGATCCGCAACAGATCATCAGCCAATACGGCTTTGAAGCCGGTCCGCCGGAAGTCCTGAAAGTCGATTTCGACCCGGGAACCACTGAGCAGGCCTTGCGCCGCGCCGGCCTGGCCATGTGGGGGGCCAATCGGCCGTCGATCCTCGGCTGGTGGCTCAACGATTCCACCGAGGGTTCAAGCCTGGTGGGCGACGGCCAGGCCAGCGCGGCACCGCTGCGTCGGGCTGCCCAGCACCGGGGGTTGCCATTGCGCTTGCCATTGGCGGACCTGAACGAACAGATCGTCGCGACCGCGCCGAATCTTGAAGGCGCAGATTCCGGCCCTTTGCTTGCGGCATCGGAACGCTACAACGCCGACGCCCTGCTCGCGGTACACGCCAAAGAGGAGGGCGGGCAGTGGCAAGCCAAGTGGCAATTGTGGCTGGGGGATAAAAAAGAGGCAGGCAGCGTGCAGGGTGCCGATCAGGCCGCCGTGGCCGATGCGGTGATGCTGGCGGTCAATGAGCGGCTGGCGCCGCGGTTTGTCGCCAAGCCCGGTGCTTCGAGCGCGCAATTGCTGGAAGTGCAAGGCATGAATCTTGAGCACTACGCGTCCCTGGGACGCTTGCTGGAGCCATTTGGCGGGCGCGTGCAAAGCGTCGACGGCGACCGGATCGTCTACCGGGTCAATGGCAGCGCCGAGCAGTTGCGTGCACAACTGTCGCTGGCACGGTTGCAGGAAGCGCCGGCGGCTCAGGCGCCGACTCCGGCAGTGCCGGTTCAGCCGGCCGCCGGTGGTGCGGTGCCCGCCCCGGCGCCTGCGCCAGCCCCGACTCCGCAACTGCGGTTTCGCTGGTAGTTTTTCTCTCTTTATATAGAAGCAATGGAGTGGTTTATGGCCGATACGCGGCGTTGGTTCTGGCTCGGCGGGGTGCTCCTGCTTTGTGTTTTTGTCTGGTTGTTGCATCCGATCCTGACGCCGTTCCTGGTGGCCCTGCTGTTGGCCTATCTGTTCGACCCGCTGGTGGATCGACTGGAGAAGGCGGGGCTGTCTCGAACCTGGGGTGTAGTGGCGGTGTTTGCCCTGTTTACATTGATCCTCACCGCGCTGCTGTTGGTCCTGGTGCCGTTGCTCGCCCGGCAACTGTTTCGTTTGTATGAGCTGGCCCCGCAGATGCTCGACTGGCTGCAGCACACGGCGTTGCCCTGGGCGCAATCGAAGTTCGGCCTGTCGGAGGGCTTCTGGAAGTTCGACAGGCTCAAGGCCGCCATCGGCGAGCATATGAGTCAGACCTCCGATGTGGTCGGCGTGGTACTGAGTCATGCCACTGCCTCGGGTCTGGCGTTGATTGGCTGGTTGGCGAATCTGGTGTTGATCCCGGTGGTGAGCTTCTATCTGTTGCGCGATTGGGACCTGATGATGGCCAAGGTCCGCAGCCTGCTGCCTCGAGATCGTGAAGCGCGCGCGATGTCGCTGGCGGGTGAATGCCATGAAGTACTCGGAGCGTTCGTTCGTGGTCAGTTGCTGGTCATGGTGGCCCTGGGGGTGATCTATGCAGCAGGCCTGATGCTGGTCGGGCTGGAGCTGGGCTTGCTGATTGGCGTGATTGCCGGTCTGGCAGCGATCGTGCCGTACATGGGATTTATCATCGGCATCGGTGCGGCGCTGATTGCAGGGCTGTTCCAGTTCGGTGGCGATCTATACCCGATGCTGGGCATTGTCGCGGTGTTCATGGTCGGCCAGGCGCTGGAGGGTATGGTGCTGACGCCGTTGCTGGTCGGTGACCGGATTGGTTTGCACCCGGTGGCGGTGATTTTCTCGATTCTGGCCGGGGGTGAGCTGTTCGGCTTTACCGGTGTGCTGCTGGCATTGCCGGTTGCCGCGGTGATCATGGTGCTGGTGCGCCATGTGCAAGATTTGTATAAGGATTCCGATATCTACGGGGGCGTCGACGAACCGCAGGGGTAAAAGGTGTCGATGGGCGATGGCGGGCTGCCCGGGTTCGTGCCGGGTCAGCCTGATTACACAGCGCGACTGCTACATGCACCGCCAAAGAAACTGTCATAAAACCGATGCGTTAACGCAAACCTTTGATTTTGCTTGTGGTCTATCGCATTGTGCGGCCCGCTTCACGGGTATAAACTTCGCAAACTTTACACAGAGGCCACTAACGGTTCCTTTGGAACTGTTCAGTCAGCATGAAACCGATTCAGCTGCCCCTAGGTGTGCGTCTGCGTGATGACGCCACCTTTATCAACTACTACCCAGGCGCCAATGCCGCTGCACTCGGCTATGTCGAGCGGCTATGCGAAGCCGACGCCGGCTGGACCGAAAGCCTGATCTACCTTTGGGGCAAGGACGGGGTAGGGCGTACGCACCTGTTGCAGGCTGCCTGCCTGCGCTTCGAGCAATTGGGAGAGCCTGCGGTGTATCTGCCGCTGGCCGAGCTGCTCGATCGCGGTATCGAAATTCTCGATAACCTTGAGCAGTACGAACTGGTCTGTCTCGATGACCTGCAGGCGGTTGCCGGCAAGGCGGACTGGGAAGAGGCGCTGTTCCATCTGTTCAATCGCCTGCGCGACAGCGGCCGGCGCCTGCTGATTGCCGCGTCGACATCCCCGCGCGAGTTGCCGGTGAAGCTGGCGGACCTCAAGTCGCGCCTGACCCTGGCCTTGATCTTCCAGATGCGCCCACTGTCCGACGAGGACAAATTGCGTGCCCTGCAATTGCGCGCCTCCCGTCGCGGACTGCACCTGACCGATGAGGTCGGGCATTTCATCCTGACTCGCGGCACCCGCAGCATGAGCGCGTTGTTCGAGCTGCTTGAGCGTCTCGATCAGGCTTCCCTCCAGGCTCAGCGCAAGCTGACAATCCCGTTTTTGAAAGAAACCCTCGGCTGGTAGACCCGCTGGAACCGGGGCTTATAGCCGTTTCGGCATATTTCAGGCGCCAGAAATTCCGCTTTCCTGCAAGGTTGCAGGCCGCGTGCATGTTTAAAATGGGCTTAAGCGCTTAGATGTAAACGAGAAACCAATAAGTCACAAAAAGATTGATTGAATTTGCAAATGAGGTCGATAGCGGGCATAGTCTCGACTTCTTTACAACTTCAGCCACGGTCGTGCCCATGCTAAATCGCTTCGCACCCCTCGTGCCTCTCGCACTCGTCACCCTGTTGTTCGGTTGCGCTGCCCACACTCCAGTGGTCCAGCAGCAGCAGGTTCAAAACCCGGCCACTGCCCAGTCTTCCGCTCTTTATCAGGAAGCTCTCTACCAGGAAGAGAAGGCCACCGAAAAAGAACTCGCAGACTTCGCTGGCGGCAAGTCCTACCAGCTTCCGGTCCTGGCCGACAGCATCCTCGAACGCGGCATGTCCCTGATCGGTACCCGTTACCGTTTCGGCGGCACTTCTGAAGCCGGCTTCGATTGCAGTGGTTTCATCGGCTACCTGTTCCGCGAAGAAGCGGGCATGAACCTGCCGCGCTCCACCCGCGAAATGATCAACGTGGACGCTCCGCTGGTCTCGCGCAGCAAGCTTGAGCCGGGCGATCTGCTGTTCTTCGCAACCAACGGTCGTCGTGGTCGCGTCAGTCACGCCGGGATCTACCTGGGTGACAACCAGTTCATCCACTCCAGCAGCCGCCGCAGCGGTGGTGTGCGCATCGATAGCCTGGGCGACAGCTACTGGAGCAAGACCTTCATCGAGGCCAAGCGCGCCCTGGCGATGGCACCTAACGCGTCGCCAATCGTCACTGCACGTAAATAAGCGGACATTTTGTAAGGCGAACTTAAAGTCTTACTTGAAGTTTGTCGTGTAGCCGCTAGAATCTTGATCTACAAATGATGGCAAACCGCCTGCGTCCTACGCAGGCGGTTTTCTTTTCTGCGCTCCCCGCAGAAAAAGCCGCAGCCAGATCAGGATGTTCTGCTTATGACGACGTCGGCCCGCCTCGCAATCATGTTCTTCGCAGCACTGCTCAGTGCCTGCGCCAGCCGCACACCGCCTCCTGCGCCGGTGGTTCGCGCGCCCATCGTATTTGGTTCCCCACAAGCGTTTTCGCCCGAAGCGGAGGACGTGCTGTTTCGCGCGCTCGGCCTGGTGGGTACGCCTTATCGCTGGGGTGGCAACACGCCGGATTCCGGATTTGATTGCAGCGGCCTGATCGCGTACGTGTACCGCGATGTCACCGGCATTGCCTTGCCGCGCACGACTCGCGAGATGATCTCCATGCAAGCGGCGAATGTCGGCAAGGAAGGCCTGCAGACGGGTGACCTGCTTTTCTTCGCTACCAATGGCGGTTCCCAGGTCAGTCATGCCGGCATCTACGTGGGAGAAGGGCGTTTCGTCCACGCGCCGGCCACTGGCGGCACCGTGAAGCTCGACAGCCTGTCCAAGGCGTATTGGCAAAAGGCTTACCTGAGCGCCAAGCGTGTTCTGCAGCCTGAACATCTGGCGCGCAACCCGTAACGTCCGGAGCTGCTGCTCATGACTGCTCGCACGCTGAATCTCGACGACGCCCTGTACCAATACCTGCTCGATGTTTCCCTGCGCGAAACACCACTGCTCAAGCGCTTGCGCGATGAGACCCAGGCGCTGCCGATGGCGCGCTGGCAGGTGGCGCCGGAGCAGGGACAGTTTCTCGCCTTGCTGGTAAAGCTGACAGGCGCCAGGCGCTTGCTCGAAGTCGGTACGTTCACCGGATACAGCGCGCTGTGCATGGCGGCGGCATTGCCGGCTGACGGTTCGCTGATTTGCTGTGATATCCCCGGCGACTACAACGCCATCGCACGACGCTACTGGCAGGAAGCGGGACTCATCGGGCGGATCGACCTGCGCCTGGCACCCGCACTGGAAACCCTCCGCGAGCTTGAGCGGCAAGGTCAGGGCGAGCAGTTCGACCTGGTGTTCATCGATGCCGACAAGGCCAACTACCCGAGTTATCTGGAGCATGCCCTGCGTTTGCTGCGGGTCGGCGGGCTGGCGCTGTTCGACAACACCCTGTGGAGCGGGCGCGTGCTTGAGAGCAGCCCCGAGAGCGCGGACACCCGGGCGATCCAGGCGCTCAACCTGGCGTTGAAGAATGATGTGCGGGTGGATCTGTCGTTGTTGCCGTTGGGTGACGGGCTCACACTCTGTCGCAAACGCTAGAACCCTGTGGGAGCGAATTACCTGAGCGCCGACACCCGCCACACTTTATTCCCCACATCATCGGCCACCAGCAGATCGCCCTGCCGATCGATCACCACGCCCACCGGGCGGCCCATGGCTTCTTCCTTTTCGTTGAGAAAGCCGCTGAGCACTTCAATCGGTTGTCCCGCAGGTTTGCCTGCGCTGAACGGCACGAAAATCACTTTGTAGCCACTGTGGGGGTTACGGTTCCAGGAGCCGTGCTGCCCGATGAAGGCCCCTTGGGTGAACGGCGGCGGCAGTTTGCTGTTTTCAGCGAAGGTCAGGCCCAGTGATGCCGTGTGCGGGCCGACGGCATAGTCCGGAGCGATGGCCTTGGCCACCAGATCGGGGTTTTGCGGCTCGACGCGGCTATCGACATGCTGGCCGTAATAGCTGTAAGGCCAGCCATAGAATGCGCCGTCCTTGACCGAGGTGATGTAGTCCGGGACCAGGTCGCTGCCGATTTCATCCCGTTCGTTGACCGCGGTCCACAGCGCGCCACTGCGCGGCTCCCAGGCCATGCCGTTGGGGTTGCGCAGGCCGGAGGCGAAGATCCGCTGCTGGCCGGTGGCTCGGTCCACTTCCCAGATCGCTGCGCGACCTTCTTCCTTGTCCATGCCGTTTTCCGCGACGTTGCTGTTGGAGCCCACGGTGACGTAGAGCTTGCGGCCGTCCTTGCTGGCGATGACGTTTTTGGTCCAGTGGTGGTTCAGCGGGCCACCCGGCAGGTCGACCACTTTGACCGGTGGCGACTTGATCTGCGTATCGCCACTTTCATAGTGAAAGCGCAGCAGGCGATCAGTGTCGGCCACATACAAGTCCTTGCCGACCAGGGTCATGCCGAAGGGCGAGTTGAGGTTTTGCAGAAACACCGTGCGGGTTTCCGCGACGCCATCGTGGTCCTTGTCGCGCAGCAAGGTGATGCGGTTCGCGCTGGGCACCCTGGCCCCGGCGCGTCCCATGACTTGCTTCATGACCCAGCCGCGAATGCCTTTGCCGTCTTCGGGTTTGGGTGGCGCGTTGGTTTCCGCCACCAGTACGTCGCCGTTGGGCAGTACATAAAGCCAGCGGGGATGATCCAGGTCTTCGGCAAAAGCGGCCACTTGAGTGCCCGCGGCGGCGACGGGTTTGGCGCCCTGTGGCCAGCCGATGGCCGGGGCGATGTTCACAGTCGGGATCAGGGTTTTGTTGGGGGGCGGCAGTTGGGGTGAAGGGCCGGTGCCGTCGGAGACTTGCAGGCCGGCGGTCTCACTGCAACCGGCGAGCCCTCCGCAGATCGCGATAACGAGAACGAGCGGGGGCGTGCGCATACGGGTGTTCCCTATGAATGCCTTGTTCTAATCATAGAGACGCGTTGTCGTCCAATGGTTCAACCCCTAGCCACGTGCTTCCTTGAACAGCACCGCAATGCCGGGGTGATAGTTGCCGGCTTCATTGCGCAACTTGCGGTAGGCATACGGGAAATACCAGGCGACCGCGCAGGTGTGTTCCTTTTGCAGGTCGTCGACCATGTCCTGGAGTTCTTCCGGTGTCGCGCCTTGCTGGGCTTTTTGCGGGGCGACGAACAGGCAGCCGAGTTTCAGGTCGCTGGCGTGGCTCAGGCGCTTTGCATCGCTGGCGATGTCGAGCAGGGCCTGGCTCAGATTGAGGCTGTTGACCCGTGGCCAGCGCTGGCTGGTCTGGATGTAGGCGCGGGTTTCGGGCGAGGCGAGGAACAGGTCGGCGCGGCTGTTGCGTTCGCCTTCTTCGGTCTGCTTGCGGGTGGGTGTCTGTTGCAGTGTGACCATCTCGGCCATCCAGGCGGCGGCCGACAGTATTCCGAGATTGGCTTTTTCGTCGTGCCAGTAGGGTGTGTCGCCATCACCGCGGACGGCGTTGTAGCGGTCGATGCATTCGAACCAGCGCTCGAGCACGGGGCGCAGGAATTCCAGCTTTGGATTGCTGATGATCATGCCTTGCATGGGCTCACCCTTGTTTTTGTGTTGTGAGGTTATGGCTCTTTGATATCACTGCTGGGAAGGAGGCACAAGATTGACGTCAGTTTTTTGATCGACGACAGTTATTCGGCAGCTGGCCTCCCGGCTTTAATTGACGCTCCACCCCCAACCCTCTAACCTTCGCGGCTTGTTTCAGGTGCTCTGTGACTTGGGTCGACAGAGTGAAACAGGGAAGCCGGTGAACGCGTTCTTCTGTTGGTCGAAGACCCGCCATTCCGGCGCTGCCCCCGCAACGGTAAATGAGTGAAAACTGTGTCTGATGCCACTGTGTCGATTCGATGCGGGAAGGCGCGCAGTCTGGCTACGCGCCACTCATGAGCCCGGAGACCGGCCTGATTCATCCAGCGGCATCACGGTGGGCGATGCCAGGCTTGTTGCCTCCTATTGCTGTGCCTGCCCGCCGTTATTCCTGTCTCAACGGAGAGCTCCCCCATGACTGATACCCCCGATCGTGACGAACGCCACCTGGCGCGCATGCAGCGCAAAAAAGCCGTGATCGACGAGCGCATCGCCAATTCCCCGAACGAGTGTGGTCTGTTGCTGGTGCTGACCGGCAACGGCAAGGGCAAGAGCAGTTCGGCCTTCGGCATGCTCGCCCGCGCCATGGGGCACGGCATGCAATGCGGAGTGGTGCAGTTCATCAAGGGCCGCAACAGTACCGGCGAAGAGTTGTTCTTCCGGCGCTTTCCCGAGCAGGTGCGTTTTCATGTGATGGGCGAAGGGTTTACCTGGGAAACCCAGGACCGTCAGCGCGACATCGCTGCCGCCGAAGCGGCGTGGGCGGTGTCCCGGGAACTGCTGCGCGATCCGTCCATCGGCCTGGTGGTGCTGGATGAGCTGAACATCGCCCTCAAGCACGGCTACCTCGATCTCGATCAGGTGCTCAGCGACTTGCAGGCGCGGCCGCCGATGCAACACGTGGTGGTCACCGGGCGTGCCGCCAAGCCGGAAATGATCGAGATGGCCGACACGGTCACCGAAATGGGCATGATCAAACACGCCTTTCAGGCCGGGATCAAAGCGCAGAAAGGCGTCGAGCTGTGAACCAGCCTCGTCATTGCCCGGCGGTACTGATTGCCGCGCCGGCCTCCGGCCAGGGCAAGACCACCGTCACCGCGGCGCTGGCCCGGTTGCATCGCAATCAGGGGCGCAAGGTCCGTGTGTTCAAGTGCGGCCCCGACTTTCTCGATCCGATGATCCTCGAACGCGCCAGCGGTGCGCCGGTGTATCAACTGGACATGTGGATGGTCGGCGAGCAGGAGAGTCGCCGGTTGCTGTGGGAAGCCGCCGCTGAAGCCGACCTGATCCTGATCGAAGGTGTCATGGGGCTGTTCGACGGTACGCCGTCGAGCGCCGATCTGGCGCGGCATTTCGGTGTGCCGGTGCTGGGTGTGATCGACGGCACCGCCATGGCCCAGACCTTCGGCGCACTGGCCCTGGGGCTGGCGCGTTATCAGCCGGACCTGCCGTTCGCCGGCGTGCTGGCCAACCGCGTCGGCACGCTGCGTCACGCGCAACTGCTCGAGGGCAGCCTGACTGAAGGGTTGCGCTGGTACGGTGCGCTGTCCCGGGAAACCGGGATTGAACTGCCGAGCCGACACCTGGGGCTGGTTCAAGCCAGTGAACTGAACGATCTCGACCTGCGCCTCGATGCGGCAGCCGATGCCCTGGCCAGCAGTTGCGAGGTCGCGCTGCCACCGGCAGTCGAGTTCGCCGCCCCCGATGTCATCGTCGCCGAACCGCTACTGGCCGGTGTGCGCATTGCTGTGGCCCGTGATGAAGCCTTTGCGTTCACCTACGGTGCGAGCCTTGATTTGCTGCGGGCGATGGGTGCCGAGTTGTCGTTCTTCTCGCCGATCCGCGACCGCCAATTGCCGCAGGCGGACAGCCTGTATCTGCCGGGCGGTTACCCGGAGCTGCACCATGTCGCGCTGGCGCAAAACACGGCGATGCTCGAGGCGATCCGCGCCCACCACCGGGCGGGCAAACCCTTGCTCGCCGAGTGTGGCGGCATGCTGTATCTGCTCGACTCCCTGACCGATGTCGAGGGCACTCGTGCCGAACTGGCGGGATTGCTGGCCGGTGATGCGGTCATGCAAAAGCGTCTGGCGGCGCTGGCGCTGCAAGCGGTGGAACTGCCGGAAGGTTCGCTGCGTGGGCACACCTATCACCATTCGCTGACCAGCACTGAACTGGCGCCGATTGCCCGGGGCGTGAGCCCTAACGGCGGGCGCGGCGCGGAAGCGGTTTATCGCGAGGGGCGGATGACGGCCTCCTACGTGCACTTTTATTTTCCGTCGAATCCCTCGGCGATTGCCGCGCTGTTTGCGCCGGACCTTGAAGCCGCCTTCGCGAGCAAGCCCGCTCCCACAGGGGAATGCATTTCTTCAGGCCGCTCACCTTTAAATGTGGGAGCGGGCTTGCCCGCGAAGAGGCCATGACAGACAACGCATTCACCGAAGCCGAACGCGCAGCGGTCTACCGCGCCATCGGCGAACGCCGCGACATGCGCCACTTCAGCGGCGGCACCGTCGAGCCCGAGTTGCTCCAGCGCCTGCTCGAAGCCGCACATCAGGCGCCGAGCGTCGGCCTGATGCAGCCCTGGCGCTTCATCCGCATCAGTGATCGCGCCTTGCGCGGGCAAATCCAGGCCCTGGTGGAAGAGGAGCGCGTGCGCACCGCCGAAGCCCTCGGCGAGCGCAGCGACGAATTCATGAAACTCAAGGTGGAAGGCATCAACGATTGCGCCGAGGTACTGGTCGCCGCACTGATGGACGACCGCGAGCAGCATATCTTCGGTCGCCGCACCTTGCCGGAAATGGACATGGCCTCGCTGTCCTGTGCCATCCAGAACCTGTGGCTCGCGTCTCGCGCCGAAGGGTTGGGTATGGGCTGGGTGTCGCTGTTCGACCCCCAGGCGCTGGCGGATCTGCTGAGGCTGCCGCCGGGAGCCAAACCGCTGGCGGTGCTGTGCCTGGGACCGGTGAAGGCGTTCTACCCGGCGCCGATGCTGGTGCTCGAAGGCTGGGCGCAGGCGCGTCCGCTGCATGAATTGCTGTATGAGAACTATTGGGGAGTGAGTCAATGAGTGTGGCGTTGTTGAGTGTCGCCGCGGTTGCGCTGGATGCGCTGCTGGGTGAACCCAAACGCTGGCATCCGCTGGTGGCGTTCGGCCGTTTTGCCGATCGCATCGAGCAACGTTTCAACGGCGGCGGTCGCGGCTGGCGCAGCCATGGCGTCACCGCGTGGGTGATCGCCGTGCTGCCGCTGGTGCTGCTGGTCACGGCATTCTCCTGGGCGCCTTACGTTGGCTGGATCGTCGAGATTCTCGCGCTCTATTGCGCCCTCGGCATGCGCAGCCTCGGTGAACACGTCACGCCGGTGGCCAAGGCCTTGCGCGGCGATGATCTTGATGAAGCACGCAAGCGTGTGAGTTATCTGGTCAGCCGTAAAACCAGTGACCTGGATAAAACCGAAGTCGCCCGTGCTGCCACCGAGTCGGTGCTGGAAAACGGTAGTGACGCGGTGTTCGCCGCGTTGTTCTGGTTTGCCGTGGCCGGTGCGCCGGGCGTGGTGCTCTATCGCCTGAGCAATACGCTGGATGCGATGTGGGGCTATCGCAATGAGCGCTTCGAACGGTTCGGCTGGGCGGCGGCGAAGATCGACGACGTGCTCAATTACATTCCTGCGCGTCTGGTGGCGCTGACTTACGCGCTGCTGGGCAAAACCCGGCTGGCGTTGAAATGCTGGCGCACCCAGGGCCCGACCTGGGACAGCCCGAACGCCGGCCCGGTCATGGCGGCAGGGGCAGGGGCCCTTGGCGTCGAATTGGGCGGCGCGGCGATTTATCACGGCGAACTGCACCAGCGTCCGCAACTGGGCGAAGGCGTGCCGGCGGACGCCGACTCCATTGACCAGGGCTGGCAACTGGTCCAGCGCGGGGTATGGTTATGGCTGCTGATTCTCTGCCTGGGGGCCGAATTTTATGCTTGAGCACGGTGGACGATTGCGCAAGGCGGCGCTCGAATACGGCATAGATGAAGCCGACTGGCTGGACCTGTCGACGGGCCTTGCGCCCTGGCCGTTCCCGGTGCCGGATATTCCGCTGCGGGCCTGGGCCCGTTTGCCGGAGGCGGACGATGGTCTGGAACAGGCCGCCTGTGATTACTACGGCACCTTGCAGGCATTGCCGGTGGCCGGTTCGCAAATGGCGATCCAGCTGCTGCCGCGATTGCGGCGGGCAGGCAAGGTGGGTGTGTTGTCGCCGTGCTACGCCGAGCACGCCGAAGCCTGGCGTCGCAATGGCTACATCGTGCGCGAAGTGCTGGAGCAGGAAGTCGACTTCTTCATCGACAGTTTCGACGTGCTGGTGGTGGTCAATCCGAATAATCCAACGGGTCTGAGCCTCACCCCCAGTCGCCTGCTCGACTGGCACACGCGACTGGCCCAGCGCGGTGGCTGGCTGGTGGTGGACGAAGCGTTCATGGATAACACGCCGCAACTGAGCCTGGCGCCGTTTGCCCATCAGGTCGGACTGATCGTCTTGCGCTCCTTCGGCAAGTTTTTTGGCCTGGCCGGTGTGCGCCTGGGGTTTGTGCTGGCCGAGCGCAAGTTGCTCAAGTTGCTGGCAGAACAAGTGGGGCCCTGGGCCGTGAGCGGAGCAACCCGGGTAGTGGGGCAGGCCTGCCTGCGCGATACGCAGGGGCAAACGCGGCAACGGCTGCGCACCGAAGAGGCCAGCGAGCGCCTGGCGTCGTTGCTGCAGCAGCACGGCTTCGAGCCCCAGGGCGGCTGTGCGCTGTTCCAGTGGCTGATCACCGAGCGCGCCGAAGCACTGCATGAATTCATGGCCCGGCGCGGCATTCTCCTGCGGTTGTTCACGCACAACAGCAGCCTGCGATTCGGCCTGCCCGGTGACGAAGCCGCCTGGGTGCGACTGGCTCAGGCCTTCGAAGATTTCGCCAAGGAAAACCAATGACCACGCTGATGGTGCAGGGCACCACGTCGGATGCCGGTAAAAGCACGCTGGTGACTGCGTTGTGCCGTTGGGCCACGCGTCAGGGCGTCAGGGTGGTGCCGTTCAAGCCGCAGAACATGGCACTCAACAGTGCGGTGACCGCCGACGGCGGCGAGATTGGCCGTGCCCAGGCGGTTCAGGCCCAGGCCGCGCACCTCGCACCGCACACCGACATGAATCCGGTATTGCTCAAGCCCAACAGTGACACCGGTGCCCAGGTGATCATCCATGGCCGCGCCGTCACGACCATGAACGCCGTCGCCTATCACGACTACAAAAGCATCGCCATGCAAGCGGTACTGGCCTCCCACGAGCGCTTGAGCGCGGCGTATCCGCTGGTGATGGTCGAAGGCGCAGGCTCGCCGGCGGAAATCAATTTGCGCGCCGGCGACATCGCCAACATGGGCTTCGCCGAAGCGGTGGATTGTCCGGTGCTGCTGATTGCCGATATCAATCGCGGCGGGGTTTTCGCCCATCTGGTGGGTACCCTCGAACTGCTGTCGCCGAGCGAACAGGCGCGGGTCAAAGGCTTCATCATCAATCGTTTTCGCGGTGACCTCGCGTTGCTGCAACCCGGTCTCGACTGGCTTGAAGAACGCACCGGCAAACCGGTGATGGGTGTGCTGCCGTACGTGATGGACCTGCACCTGGAGGCTGAAGACGGCATCGATCAGCGCCAGACCGATAAAGCCGAGCGGGTGCTGAAAGTCGTGGTGCCGGTGCTGCCGCGCATCAGCAATCACACCGATTTCGATCCGCTGCGCCTGCATCCGCAGGTAGACCTGCAATTCATTGGCCCCGGCCAGGCGATTCCGACCGCCGACCTGATCATTCTTCCTGGCTCGAAAAGTGTGCGCAGCGACCTCGCGCACCTGCGGGCCAATGGTTGGGAAACCGCGATTGCCCGGCATCTGCGTTACGGCGGAAAGCTGCTGGGGATCTGTGGCGGCCTGCAGATGCTCGGTGAGCAGGTGCATGACCCGCTGGGCCTCGAGGGCGCGCCGGGTTCCAGTGCCGGTTTGGGACTGCTGGCGTTCCAGACCCGGCTCGAACAAGAGAAGCAGCTGCGCAATGTGTGCGGTCGCCTGGCGCTGGAAGATGCGCCGGTATCAGGCTATGAAATCCATGCCGGCGTGACCACCGGACCCGCTCTGGAAAATGCCGCCGTGCATCTGGATGACGGCCGCTGCGATGGTGCGCAAAGTGCTGACGGGCAGATTTTCGGCACCTACCTGCACGGGCTGTTCGAATCGCCGGCGGCGTGCAGTGCGCTGTTGCGCTGGGCCGGTCTGGAGGAGGTGCAGGACGTGGATTATCACGGCTTGCGCGAGCGCGATATCGAGCGGCTGGCGGATCTGGTGGAGAAGCATCTGGATACCGGGCTGTTGCGGCAGCTCTGTGGAATCTGAGGTGAAAGCTCTGGCCTCTTCGCGAGCAAGCCCGCTCCCACAGTTGATCGCGTTCTAATGTGGGAGCGGGCTTGCTCGCGAAGACTGAAGTGGCCACACCGCCCATTTGAAAGGATGTAACCATGCTCCAACTGATCCTCGGCGGCGCCCGCTCCGGCAAGAGTCGCCTGGCTGAAAAACTCGCCATCGACAGCGCCCTGACCGTCACCTACATCGCCACCAGCCAGCCATTGGATGGCGAAATGAGCGAGCGGGTGGCTCATCACCGTGCCCGTCGTCCTGCCGAGTGGGCACTGATTGAAGAACCCCTGGAACTGGCTCGGGTACTGCGTGAAAGCGCCCGTGCCGACCGCTGTCTGCTGGTGGATTGCCTGACCCTGTGGTTGACCAACCTGCTGATGCTCGACGATGCCGAGCGCTTGCAAGCCGAGCGTGATGCCCTGCTGGACTGCCTGGCAGCGTTGCCGGGTGAAATCATTTTTGTCAGCAACGAGACCGGAATGGGTGTCGTGCCGCTGGGCGAATTGACTCGCCGCTATGTCGATGAAGCCGGTTGGCTGCATCAAGCTCTGGCTGAGCGTTGTCAGCGTGTCGTCCTGACCGTCGCCGGCCTGCCCCTGACTCTGAAAGGAACTGCGTTATGACTCAATCCTGGTGGCTGAACCCGTGCAGGCCAGTGGATACCCAAGCGCTCGAACAGGCCCGGGCGCGGCAACAGCAACTGACAAAACCGGCCGGCTCCCTTGGTCAGCTGGAATCGGTGGCGGTGCAACTGGCGGGATTGCAGGGGCGGGTCAAGCCGAGTCTGGAACAGGTGTGGATCGCGATATTTGCCGGCGACCACGGCGTGGTCGCCGAGGGCGTGTCGGCGTTTCCCCAGGAAGTGACCGGGCAGATGCTGCTCAACTTCGTCAGCGGTGGTGCCGCGATCAGCGTACTGGCGCGGCAACTGGGCGCTTCCCTCGAGGTGGTTGACCTTGGCACGGTGACGCCGTCGCTGAACCTGCCGGGTGTGCGTCACCTGAACGTCGGCCCGGGCACGGCGAATTTCGTACAGGGACCGGCCATGACCGAAGCCCAGGGACAACTCGCTTTGCAGGCCGGCCGTGACAGCGTGCAGCGGGCGATGGCCAGCGGTGCGCAGTTGTTCATCGGTGGCGAAATGGGCATTGGCAACACCACCGCTGCCAGCGCCCTGGCCTGTGCCTTGCTCGATTGCCCGGTGGGCCACTTGACCGGTCCTGGCACCGGGCTCAACGCCGAAGGTGTCAGCCACAAAGCCCAGGTGATCGAGCGTGCCCTGGCATTGCATGGTGCACAGCGTGGCGATGCCTTGCAGACCCTGTTCAACCTCGGTGGCTTCGAGATTGCCGCGCTGGTCGGTGCCTATCTCGCCTGTGCTCAAGAAGGTGTCGCGGTACTGGTGGACGGCTTCATCTGCAGTGTCGCTGCGCTGGTTGCGGTGCGCTTGAATCCTGAATGCCGTCAGTGGCTGATGTTCGGTCATCGCGGTGCCGAGCCGGGGCATCGTCATGTGCTGGAAACCCTGGATGCGCAACCCTTGCTCGATCTGGGCCTGCGGCTCGGTGAAGGCAGTGGCGCGGCATTGGCTGTGCCGCTGTTGCGTCTGGCGTGCGACCTGCACGGGCAAATGGCGACCTTCGCCGAAGCCGCCGTGGCAGATCGTCCGGCATGACCCTGCGCCTGGATCTGTTGCGACACGGTGAAACCGAATTTGGCGGTGGCCTGCGCGGCAGCATCGATGATGCGTTGACCGACACGGGCTGGGCGCAGATGCGTGCCGCCGTGGTCGGGCAGGGGCCATGGGATCGGTTGGTCAGTTCGCCGTTGCAGCGTTGTGCGCGGTTTGCCGAGGAACTCGGTGCACAACTGGGTGTGCCGGTGCAATTGGATAAAGACCTGCAAGAGTTGCATTTCGGCGCCTGGGAAGGGCAGAGCGCGGCGGCGCTGATGGAAACCGACGCGCAGGCGCTGGGCTTGTTCTGGGCCGATCCTTACTCGTTCACGCCGCCTCAGGGCGAGCCGGTTGCGGACTTTTCGACACGGGTGCTGGCAGCGCTGCAGCGTTTGCACGCGACCTGTGCCGGTGAGCGCATTCTGCTGATCAGCCACGGCGGGGTGATGCGCCTGTTGCTGGCACACGCTCGCGGGCTGCCGCGAGAGCAACTGCTCAACGTTGAGGTCGGGCATGGCGCGCTGTTTTCGCTGACGATGGAGTCCGCTGGTATGTTGAAGGAAGTGCGCTGACCATGTTGCCATTCTGGATCGCCCTGCAATTTCTCAGCAGCCTGCCGATTCGCCTGCCGGGCATGCCTGAGCCTGGGGAACTGGGGCGGTCACTGCTGTTTTATCCGCTGGTGGGATTGCTCTTTGGCGTGATTCTGTGGGCATTGAGTTGGCTGTTGCAGGGGACGCCGGCGTTGTTGCACGCGGCGTTATTGCTGAGCGTCTGGGTACTGCTCAGCGGCGGGTTGCATCTCGATGGCCTGGCGGACAGCGCCGACGCCTGGCTCGGCGGTTTTGGCGACCGTGAGCGTACACTGACCATCATGAAAGACCCGCGCAGCGGGCCGATCGCCGTGGTGACGCTGGTGCTGGTGTTGTTGCTCAAGTTCACTGCGCTGCTGGCGTTGATCGGGCAACCGGATTCGTTGGCATTGATCATCGTGCCGTTGATCGGTCGCAGCGCCTTGCTCGGCTTGTTTCTGACCACACCCTATGTGCGTGCCGGTGGCCTGGGGCAGGCATTGGCCGATCATCTTCCGCGCTCGGCGGGCAGGCAGGTGTTGGCGGTCAGTGCACTGGCCTGTGTGCTGATTGCCGGTTTGAGTGGTGTGCTGGCGGTGGTGTTGGCGGTTCTCGGGTTTGTCTGGTTGCGGCTGGTGATGCTGCGGCGGCTCGGTGGAACGACTGGCGATACGGCAGGGGCAATGCTGGAGTTGCTGGAGGTAGGGGTGTTGGTTGGATTGGCATTAGTCTGAGCACAGTGATGGTGACCTGTTCTGGCCCCTTCGCGGGCAAGCCCGCTCCCACAGGGTTTCTGTTTTGTTGGCAAAATAGTGGGCACACCGAAAATCTCTGTGGGAGCGGGCTTGCTCGCGAAGGCGGCCTACCAGGCGCCGCTCAGTCACTGAAAAAACCATGTAACTTGATTTAACACGCTCACGGGTATATACACGCACCATGCTCGATTCCCAATGTTTATGCATCAACCTGCGTCGCGCCGCCCGTGGCGTCAGCAGGCATTACGACGGCGCTCTCGACGGCTTCGGGATCAACGTTGCGCAGTATTCTTTGCTGTGCAATCTGCAGCGTCTGGATCAGCCGAGCATTTCAACCCTGGCCGAGGCCATGGGCTTGGATCGCAGCACCTTGGGACGCAATTTGCGGGTGCTGGAGGGGGAGGGCCTGGTGACACTGGTTGAGGGCGAAGACATGCGTAACCGCATCGTCCTGCTGACCGAGGCCGGGGCAGAGCGTCTCAAGGCTGCCTTGCCGGCCTGGGAGGCCGCACAGCAGCGCTTGATCGATCGCCTGGGGGCCGAGAAGCGCGAAACCTTATTGAAGCTGCTGGACGAACTGGCGTGACGCCGGTTTTTCCGATCATAAGCGGGTATATACCCGCTACCGGAGAACAACAATGACATCGATGTGGCGTACGTGCGGTTGGGTTCTGTTGGGGAGTGCGCTGATCCTTGCGTTGTCTCTGGGGGTTCGACATGGCTTCGGGCTGTTTCTGGCGCCGATGAGTGCCGAGTTCGGCTGGGGTCGTGAAGTCTTTGCCTTCGCGATCGCCTTGCAGAACCTGATCTGGGGCCTCGCCCAGCCATTCACCGGTGCGCTGGCCGATCGCTTCGGCGCGGCGAAAGTGGTGCTGATCGGTGGCGTCCTGTACGCGGCCGGGCTGATTTGCATGGGGCTCTCCGACTCGGCAGTGACCCTGTCCCTGAGCGCCGGCCTGCTGATCGGCATCGGGCTGTCCGGGACGTCGTTCTCGGTGATTCTGGGGGTGGTCGGCCGCGCAGTACCACCGGAAAAACGCAGCATGGGCATGGGGATCGCCAGTGCTGCCGGCTCGTTCGGCCAGTTCGCGATGTTGCCCGGTACGCTTGGTTTGATCGGATGGCTTGGCTGGTCCGCAGCGTTGCTCGCGCTGGGCTTGCTGGTGGCGCTGATCGTACCGCTGGTGAGCATGCTCAAGGACAAGCCATTACCCGTCCTGGGCCACGAACAAACCCTTGGCGAAGCACTGCGCGAAGCCTGCTCGCATTCCGGATTCTGGCTGCTGGCGTTCGGCTTTTTTGTCTGCGGATTCCAGGTGGTGTTCATCGGTGTGCACTTGCCGGCCTATCTGGTGGATCAGCATTTACCGGCCACGGTTGGCACCACGGTGCTGGCGCTGATCGGCCTGTTCAACATTTTCGGCACCTATACCGCCGGGTGGCTCGGCGGGCGCATGTCCAAGCCGCGTTTGCTTACGGGGTTGTATTTGCTGCGGGCGGTGGTCATTGCGTTGTTCCTGTGGGCACCGGTGACCACCACCACGGCCTACCTGTTCGGCATGGCCATGGGCTTCCTGTGGCTGTCGACGGTGCCATTGACCAACGGTACGGTGGCGACCTTGTTCGGTGTGCGAAACCTGTCCATGCTCGGCGGGATTGTTTTCCTGTTTCACCAGCTCGGTTCGTTCCTGGGCGGCTGGCTGGGCGGGGTGGTGTATGACCGAACCGGGAGTTATGACTTGATCTGGCAAGTGGCAATTCTCTTGAGCCTGTTGGCCGCTGCCCTCAACTGGCCGGTGCGTGAACGGCCGGTGGCGCGCCTGCAAACACAGATGAGTGCGACATGAACAGCCTTTGGCCCCGGATCGCTGTAGCCGCCGTCTGCGCCTTGGTGCTGGCGTTGTCGTGGTGGGGCTGGCATCAGGGCGGGCTGGCGCTGATGCAGTTGGGCATGGGGGCTTGCTAGTGAGCGGCGAGGGCGAGTAACGTCGCTTTTGACGAATTATCAAGGAGGCTCGAGATGCTCAAGCGCTGGTGTGCTGTTCCCGCGTTGCTGATGGCGTTGTCCGGGCCGGCTTGGGCCGCTGACTGTCCGGAGGTGCTGCAGGGCTCGCTGCCGAAGTTGCGGGCCAAGGAGTCCATCGACCTGTGCCAGCGTTACGCCGACAAGCCGCTGGTGGTGGTCAATACCGCCAGTTTCTGCGGCTTCGCACCGCAGTTCGAGGGCCTTGAGGCACTCAATCAGCGCTACAAAGGGCAAGGGCTGGAAATACTCGGCGTGCCGTCAAACGACTTCAAGCAGGAGTCCAAAGACAGCGCCGAGACTGCGAAAGTCTGCTATGCCAACTACGGCGTGACCTTCACCATGACTGAGCCGCAGAAGGTTCGCGGCGAAGACGCAACGCACTTGTTCAAAGTCCTCGCCCGTCAAACCAGTGCGCCGAAGTGGAATTTCTACAAGTATGTGGTCGATCGCCAGGGCAAGGTGATCGCCAGTTTCTCCAGCCTGACCAAGCCGGATGATCCCGAGTTCATCGCCGCGGTAGAAAAGGCCCTGGCCTCGCCACCGCTCGCTTCGACCCCCTGATCGATGCCCACTGAAAAGCCCCGCCTCTATAAAGAGAGCGGGGCTTTTTTTGATTCCGATGGCGAGTGGTTCAGGCTCGCCGGGAGTCATCAGAAGCGGTAGGTTGCACCGAGTCCGAAACCGTTCGCGTAGTTTTCATACTTGGCGTTGTAGCTCTGGCCACGGTCGTTGCTGTTGTTGACCTTGACCGATTCTTCGCGCAGGTACGAATACGCCAGGTCGATGGTCAGGTCGTCGGTCGGGCTCCAGCCGGCGCCCACGCTGAAAATCTTGCGATCGCCCGTCGGGATGCGAGGGGAACGGTCAACGTTGTTGGTCGGTGCCTGGTCAACGGACAGACCGGTACGCAGTACCCACTGCTTGTTCAGCTGGTAGGACGCGCCGATGGCGTGAGCCCAGGTGTCGTGCCAGTTCTGTTCTTCGGTGATGGTACCGAACTGGCCATTCAGAACGGCTGGAACACCTGTGTTTTCAACGGTGATTTCTTTCAGGCGGCTCCAGCGGGTCCAGGTGCTGCCTGCGTACAGAGTCCACTTGTCGTCGAGCTGGTGAGTGACCGAGAAGTCCACCGATTCAGGTGTGGTCAGGTCCAGCGAAGCGTCGTACTTCTGATTCGGGTTCTGGCCGATCAGGCCCAGCAAGCCGTAGTTGACCTTGGTGTTGCCTTCGAGCTTGTACTTCACTTTCGAGTGGTAGGTCAGGCCGACACGCGTGCTGTCGGTGGCTTGAACCAGAACGCCGATGTTGTAGCCCAGCGCAGTGTCGTCACCTTCGATCTTGACCTTGCCGTCTGGCGCGGCCTGGGTGATCGACAGATTCGATTCCAGGGTGCCGTCGATGCGGTTGATGGTCGGGCCGAAACCGATGGAGACCTTGTCGTTGAAGGCGTAGCTGACAGTCGGTTGCAGGGTGACGATTCTAACTTCACTCTTGCTGCCGAAGTAACGGCCGGCAAAGTTGTTCTCGTAGTCGGTGACCAGGCCGAATGGTGCGTACACGCCGATACCGAATGCCCAGTGGTCGTCGATTGGTTTGACGTAGTAACCCATCGGCACGCCCATGAAAGGGACCATGTCACCTTTGTTGGTACCGCCGTTCGGACGGGAGCTGGCGTCACTGATGTCAGTGTGCGCGTCGATGAATGCAACACCGCCGGTCACTTGTTCGCGCTTGATGCGGGACATGCCGGCAGGGTTGCCAGCAATGGTGGATGCGTCGTCGGCAGAGGAAGATCGCCCGGCAAAACCTGTCCCCATCCCGCTGATGCTTTGTTCGTTCAGGGCAAAGCCACTTGCAAAGAGCTGGGTGGATGCCATGGCAACGGCGAGACTGAGGGTGGTTTTGAGCATTACTTTTTTCATTATTAGAACTCCTGGTGATCACCGGGGCGAAAATTACCAACATTTTCGTCCCGGCGCCATAGGCGGTATGCCTTGATTTAGAGCGGTTTTGTAGGACAATCCGACCAAAATCACCACATGTTGCGCGATGTTTGGATCCAGAAGTATCAGCAGGCTACCTGATTCAGGGGTGAAACACAGGTTTGCCAGGCACTGGTGAAATCACGCAGACGCCCCTGGGGGTGAAATGTCTGGCGCCAGATCCTGGCCATGCCCAACAGATCATCAGGGGAGGGGAGGGGGGTATTCTGTTCTTCCACCAGCAGCCAGGCGATGGCTGTGGCGTAACGCAGGTTGACGGTCAACTCGAGGTGCGGCCCGCTCAGAAATGCATGCTGGCTGGCCAGGCCGCGGACCAGGCTTGCACGCTCCGGATCAAGGGCCAGGTAATGGTCCCAAAGTGCCTGGTGGCGGGGTTCGGCGATGCGGTACAGGCCGTGCCCACGGCGGTCATGCAGGGCGGAACCAAGGGCTGACTGGCTGGCGGCAATGCCCAGCAGCAGGGATTCGGCAGTAGCGCTATGGCGTCCGAGGTAGATCAATGTCGGACGAATCACATAGCGGCACAGTTCGCTGGCAGCGATACCCATAAAACCCTCGAAGCATGAATTGGACGGCGATACCTGAAGGGGGCTTGGCAGCTGTGAATCGGTTCAGGCTCGCCGCAAGCGGGTCAAGCCGCTTGAGTTGAAGTGTAGTGTCATATTCGCGCTGTAAAGGACTGTTTTTAAAATATTTCCAGCGACCAGTTATAACCCTTATATCGGATCGTGCTTAGTCGTGGTTCGAGTGCGGGGAAACATCGGGCAATAAAAAGCCCTGCTTTTCGGGCAGGGCTTTCGGGTTTTTCAGCCTTTCTGGCGTTTCAGGCAACCAGGGCCTGACGGGTACGCTCGATCACGGCCTGCAGCGGCTCGGCGCTGGAGTATTGATCGGGGTACAGGCGTTCGCTGTGACGAGCGATGCCGTGTTCGTTGACCAGGGTGAAGCTGAAGCAGCCTTTGCGGGCGGCCATGATCAGGCAGTTCATTGGTGCAAAAGCGTTGGTTAGGGTGCGAATGGCATCCTGAGTGTGGATTTGAGTAGACATTATTGGGTGTTCCTACAAATGACACGGATAAGAACCGTGCAACGTTAAAACGTTCCAGTAACGTCGATCACCATTGATCGAACGAAGAACCCGACTGGAACAAAGCAGCCAGTTTGAAGCGCTGATAAGTTGGCGCGCTTGGGCTGGCAGGTAGGTACTTAGGAGGGCAGGCAACACATCGAGGGCAAAGGTTCTGGGCCCGGGGTGAAGATCCTGATCAATTTGCAGGTTGGTTCGAGCAGAGTAGGCAGGCGGAGCAACACCCTTCGCTTTCGATTCAAAGGTTGTGTCGGCGCAAGATTTACCTGGAAACCATCGAGGTGGTCGATCCCGCTTGTTCGGTGGAGGCTTCCTTCGGGAAGGCTGACCGGGGGGATTTGTTCGACCAGAATTGACTTTCAGCTTGGTACTAACGCCGCGGATACTAACGGATTGAACCGGCCAAGGGAAGTGTGGTAGCAAAAAGAATTTCCCAGCGGGTGCTCGATCGGGCTGTTTTGCCTTGTAGATAAGCGTATGAAGCGACGCTGCCGCCAATTGATACGCCCTGTAGCAGAGCAAAATCCGACCATCGGTCATCGATGTGGGTAGTAACGCAGCTGCCTAAATACCGGGTTTGCCGGGGCTTATCCCCAGGCATGACAAAAAAACGCGCCGAAAAAGTGCATTGATATAACCGTCGCAAAGGCACTTGTGCACATTAGTTGCAGCGTCTGTCACTGCGCTGTCATCTCACGTTCAAGCGCAATCGCTGCCTGTAACCAAAATTTAAGTCAATGAAAAACATCGCTTTTTTTTACTGGTGAAAAAATCGTCAGTTTGACTGCGAACCCCATTCCACAGGGCTTTGAGCGGGTTCAGAGACGGTTGTCCACTGAGTTATCCACAGCTTCTGTGGATTGTCCCGAGCGCTTGCTCTAGGACGGGCGTGCCGGGACATTTTCAGCTTTACCTGTAAGAAAAAGAGAGTAAAGTTGCGCGCCTTCCGATCTGCCCCACAGTGCTTTATGAAGTTTCGCTCAGCCCCTGTTTCCTCTACCTCCACACCACCCTCTGTTGCCCCTACCAAGCGCTTTTCCATGCGCGTGGCAGAGTGGCTGCTGGACAGTCCGCACCTGGGCGAAAACCCTAACGTCAAACACATCGCCGGACGTCTGCTCAAGCAACCGGCCCGTGAGGGCGTGGTGGCTGCGCAAAGTCGCCTTGGCCAGTTGATGTGCCGTGAATGCGGGAATGCCCGGGACCGCCGTATCGGTCAGGAGCTGCTGCGTCAGGCCGCTCGGGCAGGCGATCGCCGCGCTCAACAGGAACTGGGGCTGATCGAAGACTGAGCTGTCCAAGACCGGACGCCTTGGTTAACCTTCAGGCTTTATCCGAATGGCAGGAGTGGCTATGGCAATGGACTTGACCAGCGTATTGCTGGGTCTGGCAGCGGCAGGGTTGCCGTTGCTGGTATTGGCCTGGCAACTTCAGCGTCGGGCCAGCACCACGCAGGCAGACGTTGCACTGCTGCAGGAGCGCCTGGCCATGGCGCAACTGGCGCAGGACGGCTTGAATGCACAACTCGAATCCAGCCGCGATGAAATCGCTGATCTGACCCAGGCCAACTCCGCCAAGCAGGCTGATCTGGCTGCGCTGCGTCGTGAAGTCGAACTGCTGCAGATCGAGCGCGACGACGCCCGGGACGCCGCCCATGCGTGGAATATCGAACGCGCTGGCAAGGAAGCCGAACTGCGCCGTCTGGATGCTCAGGCCGCGTCGCTCAACGCCGAATTGCGCGAGCAACAGGACAGCCATCAGCAACGCCTTGACGACCTGCAAGGTTCGCGGGACGAATTGCGCGCGCAGTTTGCCGAGCTGGCGGGGAAGATTTTCGATGAGCGCGAGCAGCGTTTTGCCGAAACCAGCCAGCAGCGCCTGGGACAGTTGCTCGATCCGCTCAAGGAGCGCATCCAGTCCTTCGAAAAGCGCGTCGAGGAAAGCTATCAGAACGAAGCTCGTGAGCGTTTCTCCCTGGCCAAGGAACTGGAGCGCCTGCAACAGCTGAATTTGCGCTTGAGCGACGAAGCCACCAACCTGACCCGCGCCTTGAAAGGGCAGAAGACCCAAGGCAATTGGGGCGAACTGATCCTTGAGCGCGTGCTCGAGCATGCCGGGCTGGAGAAGGGCCGCGAGTACCAGACTCAGGTCAATCTCAAGGGACCGGACGGTGAACGCTTCCAGCCGGACGTGATCATTTACTTGCCGGGCGACAAGCAGGTGGTGGTCGACTCCAAGGTCAGCCTGACGGCCTATCAGCAATACGTGGCGGCTGAGGACGAGGCCATCGGCCAGATCGCCATCAAGCAGCATGTGCTTTCATTGCGCAGTCACGTCAAAGGCCTGGCCGGCAAGGATTACAAGCGCCTCGATGGCTTGCACAGCCTGGATTTCGTGTTGCTCTTCGTGCCGATCGAGGCGGCGTTCTCTGCTGCGTTGCAGGCTGAGCCGACGCTGTTTCAGGAGGCATTCGACCGCAACATCGTGATCGTCAGCCCCACCACGTTGTTGGCGACCCTGCGTGTCATCGACAGCCTGTGGAAACAGGAGCGCCAGAGCCAGAACGCCCGGGAAATCGCCGAGCGGGCCGGGTGGCTGTACGACAAGTTCGTGCTGTTCATTCAGGATCTGGACGAGGTCGGCAATCGCCTGCAGCAACTGGACAAGGCTTACAGTTCGGCACGCAACAAGCTGACAGAGGGGCGTGGCAACCTGGTCAGTCGCAGTGAACAACTCAAGCTGCTGGGGGCACGGGCGAGCAAGAGCCTGCCGGCGGATTTGCTGGAGCGGGCGATGACCGATGTCGATGGGTTGGTCGAATTGCCGGAGTAACCCCCGGTCGAGCGTGGACCCTGTGGCGAGGGAGCTTGCTCCCGTCCGGCTGCGCAGCAGTCGTCCATCAGGCAGCGCGCTTAACCTGATGAGACTCATTGAATGGTATTGGGGCTGCTGCGCAGCCCAGCGGGAGCAAGCTCCCTCGCCACAGGGTTTTGAGTCAATCTGCGTTACAACGGCAAATACCGACTCAACAACGCCCGCAAAGCCGCCGGTTTCACCGGTTTGGCCAGGTAATCCAGCCCTGCTGCATGCACCTTGTCGACCGTCTCCGGCCGGCCATCGGCGCTGATCACCACACCAGGAACCGGCTCGCCCATTTGCGTGCGCAACCAGGCCATCAGATCGGTTCCGGTTTCGCCATGATCGAGGTGGTAATCCACCAGCGCCAATTGCGGGCGCATGCCTTCGCCCAGCAGTGTTGCGCATTCCTCGCGATTGCGTGCGGTCCAGACCTGGCAACCCCAGCGGCTGAGCAAGCTGTTCATGCCGATCAGGAT
Organism: Pseudomonas sp. FW305-70; assembly: GCF_058783925.1. Lineage (NCBI taxonomy): Bacteria > Pseudomonadati > Pseudomonadota > Gammaproteobacteria > Pseudomonadales > Pseudomonadaceae > Pseudomonas > Pseudomonas sp. FW305-70. The sequence goes on along the minus strand of NZ_JBYSYZ010000033.1, from coordinate 9,762 downwards.
GCTGTCCTCGTTATCGATGCACAGCACCTGTGCGCCATTGAGCAATTTGCCATTGAGCTCGGCGACTTTGACCGGCGCTGCGGTTTGTGCCCGGGCCAGCGGTACGCTGACGCTGAACACGCTGCCACGTCCCGGCCAGGAGCGCACGCGCAAGGTATGACCGAGCACGCGACATAGCCCGTCGGCAATGGCCAGCCCCAGGCCGAGGCCTTTTTCGGCCCGTGTCTGGTGGCTGTCGAGGCGCTTGAACTCTTCGAAAATCACCTGTTGTTTATCTTCCGGAATACCCGGCCCACGGTCCCAGACTTCCAGACTCAATGCTTCCTTGTGCCGGCGAACGCCCAGTAGTACCGGCCCTTTGCCGTAGCGAAACGCATTGGTCAGGAAGTTCTGCAAAATTCGCCGCAGCAGCTTGATGTCGCTGTCGACTCGCAGCGTGCTGCCACGAACGCGGAACTCCAGGTCTTGTTCCTGCGCCAGCACCTTGAACTCTGCACCGAGGGTGTCGAACAGTTCGTTGAGCGCGAACGGCTGGCGATTCGGGTTGATCTTGCGGTTCTCCAGGCGGGAAATGTCCAAAAGGTCGCTGATCAGGTCCTCGGCCGAGCGCAGCGAGCTGTCCAGGTGTCCGACCAGTTTCTGCGCTTCGCCGGAGAGTCCATCGTGCTGATGGGAGAGGGCGGCGGAGAACAGGCGTGCCGCATTCAACGGTTGCATCAAGTCATGGCTGACGGCCGCGAGAAAGCGGGTCTTGGACTGGTTGGCCGCCTCGGCGGTGCCCTTGGCTTCGGTCAGGGCGACGTTGAGCTGCGACAGTTCGTGGGTCCGTTCGGTGACCCGTTGCTCCAGGCCTTCGTTGGCTTCGGTCAGCGCCTGTTCGGCTTCGCGGAATGCGGTGATGTCGGTGAAACTCATGACGAAGCCGCCGCCCGGCATCGGGTTGCCGATCAACTCGATGACCCGGCCGTTGGGGAACAGGCGCTCGGAGGTATGCGCGCGGCCCTGGCGCATCCAGTGAAGGCGACGCGCGACGTGAACTTCGGCTTCGCCGGGGCCGCACAGGCCGCGCTCGGCATTGTGGCGAATGATGTCGGCGATCGGCCGACCGACACTGATCAGGCCGTCCGGGTAGTTGAACAACTCCAGGTAGCGACGGTTCCAGGCCACCAGTTTCAGCGACTGGTCGACCACGCTGATGCCCTGGGTGATGTTCTCGATGGCGCCTTGCAGCAAGGCGCGGTTGAATTGCAGCACCTCCGAGGCTTCGTCGGCGATGCGCACGACGTCTTCCAATTGCATCTCCCGGCCCTCAATGGCGGCTTTTACCACCGCGCGGGTCGAAGAGGCACCCAGCACACCGGCCAGCAGGCGTTCGGTATGGGCGATCCATTCCCCGTCAGCGTTCTGGCTCGGGTTGAAGCCTTTGCCCTGGCGATAGGCAAAGCGGATGAAGCTTTGACGGGCGCGTTCTTCGCCGACGAAGCGCGCCGCCAGCTGCAGCAGGTCGTCGATCTGCACCGCCAGCATCGAGCGTGCGCTGGGGCGGGCACTGATTTCCTGGCCGATGAAGCGGCCTGCCTGCCAGTGCTCGGAAACCCGGGTGCGCGACAGCACCGAGACCCAGGCGAACAGCGTGAAGTTGCCAGCCAGCGACAGCACCACGCCTTGGGTCAGCGGGGTGATCGGCAGGTTCAGTGGATTGCTGTGCAACCAGGCCAGCCCCGGGAATGAGCTCAAGGAAAGGCCGAGGCTGAGGGCGGCAATCGGCAGGATCAGGGTGTAGAACCACAGGAAGGTACCTGCGGCGAGGCCGGCGAAAACGCCGCGGCGGTTGGCCTGTTTCCAGTACAGCGCACCGAGCATGGCGGGGGCCAGTTGGGTCACGGCGGCGAAGGCGATCTGGCCGATGGTCGCCAGGCTGGCGGTCGAGCCCAGCAGGCGATAACTGACATAGGCCAGCAGCAGAATGACCACGATGCTGACGCGGCGCACCGACAACATCCACTGGCGGAACACTTCGAACGGGCGCTCGGCGTTGTTGCGACGCAGCAGCCAGGGCAGCAGCATGTCGTTGGACACCATGGTCGACAGTGCCACGCTGGCCACGATCACCATGCCGGTGGCCGCCGAAGCGCCACCGATAAACGCCAGCAGGGCCAGCGCCGGATGCGCCTGCGCCAGGGGCAGGCTGATGACGAACGAGTCCGGCAATACCGAGCTGGGCAGCAGCATCTGGCCGGCCAGGGCGATCGGCACGACAAACAATGCAGCCAGGGCGAGGTAGGCCGGGAATACCCACTTGGCCAGGCGCAGATCCTGGGGATCGATGTTCTCGACAACGGTCACGTGGAACTGCCGTGGCAGGCAAATGATCGCCATCATCGCCACACCGGTCTGCACCACCATTGACGGCCAGTTGATGGTTTCCTTCCAGTACTGTTCCAGACGCGGCGCCAGCATGGCCTGGTCGAACAGGTCGTCGAAACCGTCGTACAGGCCGTAGGTCACGAACGCGCCGACCGCGAGAAACGCGAACAGCTTGACCAGTGATTCGAAGGCAATGGCCAGCACCATGCCCCGGTGGTGCTCCGTGGCGTCGAGGTTGCGGGTACCGAAGACGATGGTGAACAGCGCCAGCACCAGCGACACGATCAGCGCCGTGTCCTGGGCCCGGGTGCCCATGGCATCGGCGCCAGCACCGATCAGCAGGTTCACGCCGAGCACAATGCCTTTGAGCTGCAACGCGATATAGGGCAGCACGCCGACCAGGCAAATCAGTGCCACCACCACCGCCAGCGACTGGGATTTGCCATAGCGCGCGGCGATGAAGTCGGCGATCGAGGTGATGTTCTCCTGTTTGCTGATCATCACCATTTTCTGCAGGACCCACGGTGCGCCGACCAGCAACAGGATCGGCCCGAGGTAGATCGGCAGGAACGACCAGAGCTGTTCGGCGGCCTGGCCCACGGCGCCGAAGAACGTCCAGCTGGTGCAATAGACCGCCAGCGACAGGCTGTACACCCAGGCGCGCACACGCGGCGGCAAGGGCGCGCTACGACGGTCGCCATAGAAGGCGATGGCGAACATGATGGCCATATAGGCCAGGGCGACGACGGCAATCAGCCCGGTGGACAGCGACATGGGGACTCCAGACAAAGACACCCGGACCTCCCGCCCGGACAGACAGTCTCGCACGACCGCCAGCGTTAGTCAGTGTCGACCAAGGTCGTGGCGTGGCGGGGTGTCGCAGGGGGATTTGCAGTGTCTGGACTGGCCTTGCCACATTCCACCAGCGCTTGTATCCGGGTTAGCCTTGGCCTCTTCTCAGCTCACTCGAAGGATCGGACCATGAAGATCATCCGCAGCAAATCGTTCACTGGCGAGCGTGCCTGGGCCGCGCGGGACATTGCCAGCATGAACGGCATCACCACGCGGCTGCATTGGACCGATCAACCCTACAAATGGCACGTCAACGACGGCGAGGAAGTATTCGTGGTGCTCGATGGCCAGGTGCGGATGCTTTATCGCGAAGACGGGGTGGAGCGGGAAGCGTTGCTGGAAGTCGGTGACATTTTTCATGCCTCGGTCGGTACTGAGCATGTGGCGCATCCGGTAGGGCCGGCTCGGATATTGGTGGTCGAATCGGAGGGGAGTGTCTGACCATATATAAGTAATATCGATAAGATATAGAGATATTACCCGTTATATAGATATTCTATTCGGATCTAACATGGACTCCACCTCACGAGAGGACAGGAGTTCGCCATGACATGCGCCAATAGCATCAAGCCCGGAATCAAACCGTTCAGTCACCTGCAGCACCCACGCGAAGTGATCCGCCAGTTCACGCCCAACTGGTTCGCGGCCACCATGGGCACCGGTGTGCTGGCGCTGGCACTGGCGCAATTGCCGGTCGCCATGCCCGCCTTGCGCGCCTTTGCCGAAGCCCTGTGGCTGTTCAATATCGCGTTGTTCCTGCTGTTTACGGCGTTGTACGCCGCGCGTTGGCTGCTGTTTTTCGACGAGGCACGACGGATCTTCGGCCACTCTACGGTCTCGATGTTCTTCGGCACCATCCCGATGGGCCTGGCAACCATCATCAACGGCTTCCTGGTGTTCGGACTGCCGCGCTGGGGCGACGGTGTGATTCACCTCGCCGAAGTGCTGTGGTGGCTGGATGTGGCGATGTCGCTGGCCTGCGGCGTGCTGATTCCCTACATGATGTTCACGCGTCAGGAGCACAGCATCGACCAGATGACCGCCGTCTGGTTGTTGCCGGTGGTCGCGGCAGAAGTGGCGGCCGCCAGTGGTGGCCTGTTGGCGCCGCATTTGGCCGACGCTCACTCGCAACTGGTGGTGCTGGTGACCAGCTATGTACTCTGGGCATTTTCCTTGCCGGTGGCCTTCAGCATCCTGACCATTCTGTTGCTGCGCATGGCCCTGCATAAATTGCCCCATGAAAACATGGCCGCCTCGAGCTGGTTGGCCCTTGGCCCGATCGGCACCGGCGCGTTGGGCATGCTGGTACTGGGCGGCGATGCACCGCTGATTTTCGCGGCCAACGGTTTGCCGGGAGTCGGTGAGATTGCGGCGGGACTGGGCCTGGTGGCTGGCATCACCCTGTGGGGCTTGGGCCTGTGGTGGATGCTGATGGCGTTGTTGATCACTGTGCGCTACCTGCGTGCCGGCATCCCCTTCAATCTGGGCTGGTGGGGCTTCACCTTCCCGTTGGGCGTCTATTCTCTGGCGACGTTGAAGCTGGCCAGTACCTTGAATCTGACGTTTTTCAGTGTGTCTGGTTGTGTGCTGGTGGCGTTGCTGGCGGTGATGTGGCTGATCGTCGGCAAGCGCACGGTGCTGGGCGCCTGGCGTGGTGAACTGTTTGTCTCGCCATGCATTGCCGGTTTGAAGAAATAACCGGCAAAGATTAGGTAAGGTGTGGCCTGGATCGAGTTTCGATACTCCAATTACAGTATCCAGGCCACTCTCTACATAATCAGGGACACATGGAAGATGAGTCACCCCTCACAGTTCACCTTGTTGCGTACCCGGCGCTTCCTGCCGTTCTTCATTACCCAGTCCCTTGGGGCATTCAACGACAATGTGTTCAAGCAGTCGTTGATCCTGGCGATTTTGTACAAGCTGACCATCGAGGGTGACCGCTCTGTCTGGGTCAACCTGTGTGCGCTGCTGTTTATCCTGCCGTTTTTCCTGTTCTCGGCCCTGGCCGGGCAATTCGGGGAAAAGTTCGCCAAGGACGCGTTGATCCGCCTGATCAAGCTTGGGGAAATTGCCATCATGGCGGTCGGCGCCGTCGGTTTTCTGTTCGATCACCTGTCGTTGATGCTGCTGGCGCTGTTCGCCATGGGCACCCATTCGGCGCTGTTCGGGCCGGTGAAGTATTCGATCCTGCCGCAGGCCCTGCGTGAGGAAGAACTGGTCGGTGGCAACGGCCTGGTGGAGATGGGCACCTTCCTGGCGATCCTCGCCGGCACCATTGGCGCCGGAATCATGATGTCTTCGGCGCATTACGCACCGGTGGTATCCACGGCGATCATCGGCATTGCCGTGCTCGGCTACCTGGCCAGCCGCAGCATTCCCCGGGCGGCGGCCGCCACGCCGCAAATGCGCCTGAACTGGAACATTTTCAGCCAGTCCTGGGCCACATTGAAACTGGGCCTGGGGCAAACACCGGCGGTGTCACGCTCGATTGTCGGCAACTCATGGTTCTGGTTTGTCGGGGCGATCTATCTGACGCAGATCCCGGCTTATGCCAAGGAATGGATGCACGGCGACGAAACCGTGGTGACGCTGATTCTGACGGTGTTCTCGGTCGGCATCGCATTGGGTTCGATGCTGTGCGAGAAGCTTTCCGGACGCAAAGTGGAGATTGGCCTGGTGCCGTTCGGATCGTTCGGCCTGACCGTCTTCGGTCTGCTGCTGTGGTGGCATTCCGGTGGAATTCCGGACAGCACCGCCGGCCATGGCTGGATCGACATCCTCGGTTTCGGCCACACCTGGCTGGTGTTGCTCGACATCCTCGGCCTGGGCGTCTTCGGCGGTTTCTACATTGTGCCGCTGTACGCGCTGATCCAGTCGCGCACAGCGGAGAACGAGCGGGCGCGGGTGATTGCCGCCAACAACATCCTCAACGCGCTGTTCATGGTGGTGTCGGCGATTGTCTCGATCGTCCTGCTGAGCGTGGTCAAGCTGTCGATTCCACAGTTGTTCCTGGTCGTGTCGTTGCTGAACATCGGTGTCAACGCCTACATCTTCAGGATTGTCCCCGAGTTCACCATGCGTTTCATGATCTGGCTGCTCAGCCATTCCATGTATCGCGTGGAGCACCGCAATCTGGACCTGATCCCCGACGAAGGCGCGGCGCTGCTGGTGTGCAATCACGTGTCGTTCGTCGATGCCTTGCTGATTGGCGGCGCGGTACGTCGGCCGATTCGCTTTGTGATGTATTACAAGATCTACAACCTGCCGGTACTGAACTTCATCTTCCGTACCGCGGGGACGATTCCGATTGCCGGGCGCCAGGAGGACATCCAGATATATGAACAAGCTTTCACGCGCATTGCCCGGTATCTGAAGGACGGTGAACTGGTGTGCATCTTCCCCGAGGGCAAATTGACCGCCGATGGCGAGATCAACGAGTTCAAGGGCGGCTTGACGCGGATTCTCGAGGAGACACCGGTGCCGGTGATTCCGTTGGCCTTGCAGGGGTTGTGGGGGAGTTTCTTCAGTCGCGATCCGAATAAAGGGCTGTTTCGCCGGTTGTGGTCGCGGGTGACGTTGGTGGCCGGGCCGGCGGTTGAGGTGGCGGAGCCGGCCAGGTTGCAGCAGTTGGTGGGGACGTTGCGCGGGGCAGTTAAATAGTCGGCGACAGTTCGGGCCTCTTCGCGAGCAAGCCCGCTCCCACATTGGAATGCGATCGAATGTGGGAGCGGGCTTGCTCGCGAAAGCGGTAGTGGCCTAAGCGCTGACCTTGAGCCCAACGAGCCCGCTAATGATCAACGCCACACTCGCCAGCCGCACCAGCGCCATCGACTCGCCAAACAGAATGATCCCGGCGATCACTGTGCCAACGGCGCCGACACCGGTCCAGATCGCATAGGCTGTGCCCAGCGGCAATTCCTTCATTGCCAGGCCGAGCAGGCCAAGGCTGATAGCCATGGCCGCAACGGTCAATACAGTGGGGAGCGGGCGGGTGAAACCGTCGGTGTACTTGAGGCCGACGGCCCAGCCCACTTCGAAAAGGCCGGCGAAAAACAGAATGATCCAGGACATGAAGACCTCCATCGTCTGACGGGGTCGTCCCCTGATTAATGACTCGATCGAGCCGCGAGGTCGTCCTCGCGATGGGCAATATAGTGCCCAGCATTAACCCGGGGATCAAGTTTTCCAGTCAGTCGCTGACCTGTTGCGCCGTCATTTCCCGATCCTGCTTTTCACTCATGCGGCGGAAGTACGTCGAGAGCAATGCCCCGGAAATGTTGTGCCAGACACTGAACAATGCACTGGGCACTGCCGCCAGCGGCGAGAAGTGCGCACTGGCCAACGCGGCGCCCAAGCCGGAGTTCTGCATGCCGACTTCCAGGGCCAGGGACTTGCGCTGGGCCAGAGGCAGCTTGAACAGGCGCCCGGTGAAGTAACCCAGCAGGTAGCCAAAGCTGTTGTGCAGCATGACCACGGCCATGATCAGCAGGCCGGACTCGGCAATCTTCGCCTGGCTGGCGGCCACCACTGCCGTGACAATGATCACGATGCTGACCACCGACACCAGCGGCAACACGTCCACAGCGTGGCGAACCTTGTCGCCGAGCACCCGTTGGGCAACCACGCCCAGCACGATCGGCAACAGCACCACTTGCAGGATCGACCAGAACAACTCCATGAACGACACCGGCAACCAGGCCGAGGCCAGCAACCAGATCAGCGCCGGCGTCAGCAGGGGGGCGAGGAGGGTGGTGACGGCTGCGATGGCCACCGACAGCGCCAGATCGCCACGGGCCAGCCAGGTCATCACGTTCGACGAGGTGCCGCTTGGGCAGCAGCCGACCAGAATCACACCGACGGCGATTTCCGGCGGCAAGTGGAACGCCTGGCAGAGCAACCACGCCACGCCCGGCATGATCACGAAATGGGCAACCACGCCCAGGGCCACGCGCCAGGGATGGCGAGCGACTTCGGCGAAGTCTTCGAGCTTGAGGGTCAGGCCCATGCCGAACATCACCAGCCCCAGCAGTGGCACGATGGCGCCTTTGAGGCCGAGGAACCATGCCGGTTGCAGGAACGCCACGACAGCGAAAATCAGTACCCAGTAGGCGAAGGTGTTGCCGACAAAACGACTCAATGCAGCCAGTGCGCGCATGGCCTGATCCTTGTTTTAAGTGACGCTACAAAACCCCTGTAGGAGCGAGCTTGCTCGCGATGGTGTGTCAGACAAAGAGGGGCGACTGACACACCATCGCGAGCAAGCTCGCTCCTACAGAAGAGATCGCTAGCCTTTAGATCCCCTGCGGAGTCTCTTCACCACCCAGCGCTTCAACCAGCGCCGGCAGGAAGTCGCCGAAGGTCAGCATCATCAGGGTGAAACTGGCGTCCAGTTGGCCCAGGGCTTCGTCGCCGCCGTCCTGTTCCGCCTGGTCTTGCAGCAGGTCTTCGAACTTCAGGCGCTTGACCACCATTTTGTCGTCGAGGACGAATGACAGTTTGTCCTGCCAGGCCAGGGACAGTTGAGTGACCACTTTGCCGGTGCTCAGGTGCAGCTGGATTTCTTCGCTGGTCAGGTCCTGGCGCTTGCAACGCACAATGCCGCCGTCTTCGTGGGTGTCGCGCAGTTCGCACTCGTCCAGCACAAAGAAATCGTCCGCGGCTTTCTGCGTGGTGACCCACTCGGTCATGGTCGCGGTCGGCGACATTTTCACGGTCAGCGGACGCACCGGCAGCGTGCCGATCACTTCACGCAAGGTCGATAGCAAGTCTTCGGCGCGTTTCGGGCTGGCCGAGTTGACCAGGATCAGGCCCTGTTTCGGCGCGATGGCGGCGAAGGTTGACGAGCGGCGGATAAAGGCGCGGGGCAGGAAGGCCTGGATGATTTCATCCTTGATCTGATCGCGTTCCTTCTTGTAGACCTTGCGCATTTGCTCGGCTTCGATCTCTTCGACCTTTTCCTTGACCGCGTCACGCACGACGCTGCCTGGCAAAATACGTTCTTCCTTGCGCGCGGACACCAGCAGGAAGTCACCGCTGACGTGCACCAGTGGCGCATCTTCGCCTTTGCCGAATGGCGCGACGAAACCGTAGGTGGTCAACTCCTGGCTTGCACATGGGCGCGCCAGTTTGGTGGCCAGTGCAGTTTCCAACGCCTCGGCATCAACAGGCAGATCTTGGGTCAGGCGATAGATAAGCAGGTTTTTGAACCACATGGGGTGAGTCTCTCCTTTATACAAAGGGGGGCATTATTGTCTTCGCCGTGCCATAGGCCAACCTTTCTCTAAGCCTTTGGAAGGCCTGAGAAAATTATTTAAAAAAGTGCTTGCCAGAGGTTGGGTCGCTCCGTAGAATGCGCGCCACACCGAAGCGAAGGGTGATTAGCTCAGCTGGGAGAGCGTCTGCCTTACAAGCAGAATGTCGGCGGTTCGATCCCGTCATCACCCACCATTCGTTTCAAGCGTTTCGCGCAGCGGTAGTTCAGTCGGTTAGAATACCGGCCTGTCACGCCGGGGGTCGCGGGTTCGAGTCCCGTCCGCTGCG
>NZ_JBYSYZ010000032.1:0-70075 GCF_058783925.1 Pseudomonas sp. FW305-70 | reverse complement strand
CCCACGCTGAAACTGTAGGAGCCAGCTTGCTGGCGATGGACTCCAGTGCGCCGCGTTCATCCAGTTCACCCGCGTTAACGCTAACGACCATCGCTGGCAAGACAGCGCCTGCAAGCGACCACGTCCGAGTCCAAACCAGTGAAAGCAAAAAAAAACGGCGACTGCTGGTACAGTCGCCGCGAAAGACCGGTGTTTGTGACACCGGTCGAGAGCCCCACGGCATGAGGAGTCAACGCCGTGTGGCCCTGCCATAAAACCTGTGCGTGTCGAGGCGTTCAGAGCCCCCAGCGCAGCAGCAACAACACCAGCACGACCAGGAACACCGTCTCCCCCACCATCAGCAGGATCGGCTTGATCCCGACCGCCGCCAGCTCGCGCAAGCGGGTCTTCATGCCCAGGGCGCTGATGGAAATCACCAGGCACCAGCGCGACAGTTCGTTGACCGTGCCTTGCACCGCAGGCGCTATCCATCCAGTGCTGTTGATGCAGGCCAGGATCAGAAAGCCGACGGCGAACCACGGCAACAGCGGCGGGCGCTTGCCGGTGGGGTCGGCGCCTTGCATGCGGGTGATCATGGCGGCGGTGACGATCACCGGCAGCAGCATGGCAACACGCATCAGCTTGACCACCGTGGCCGTGTCGCCGGTCTCGGTCGACATGCTGTAGCCGGCGCCGACCACCTGGGCCACGTCGTGGATCGTGGCGCCGAGGAACACGCCCGCCACCTGCGGCGATAACTCTAGCCAGTTGGCGATCATCGGGTAGACGATCATCGCCAGGGTCGACAGCGCCGAGACGCCGATGACGGTAAACAGTGTGGCCCGCTCTTTCTGCGGATGGTTCGGCAGCGCCGCTGCCAGTGCCAGGGCCGCCGAGGCGCCGCAGATGGCGGTCGCGCCACCGGTGAGCATGCCGAACAGGCGCTGGAAACCCAGGGCCTTGGCCGCGACCACCGAGACACTGATGGTCACCACCACCAGGATCACCACCAGCGCAATCGGCTTCCAGCCCAGCGCGGCCATTTGCTCCAGGGTGATGCGCATGCCCAGCAGCGCCACGCCAATACGCAGCACCGTGCGGGCAGTGAACTCGATACCGGCCTTGCACGGGCCGTCATCGGCGAGAAAATTCAAGGCCATGCCCAGCAGCAAGGCGAACAGCATGACCGGTGCACCGTAATGCTCGGACAGGAACGACGCGGCGGCCGCCACGATCAGGCTGACGATAAACCCCGGTGCCAGTTCGCGCGTGCGACTGTGGATGCGGGTGAGAGCAATGGCGCTCATGGCGCGGCCTCCTCGGAAACGATGACGATAAACGCCTGGCCGTCGATGATCTCGACCGGGTAGTTGGTGACTTTGACTTGCCTGGAATTGAGCAAGTAACCGCTGTGTAAATCGAAGCGCAGGCCATGGGCGCAGCATTGAATCACCCGGCCCTCAAGGCGCCCGCCACACAGCGAAGCGCCCTGATGTGGGCAGCTGTCATCAATGGCAAACAGCTGCCCGTCGACGTTGAACAACGCCAGGCTTTTGTCCTCGAATTCGAACAGCGCCCGGCCACCGGCCTGCGGGTGTTTGCCGGCCGGCACGGGAATGCGCCGGGTCATGCTGGCTGCCGCTCGCGATCACTTTCCTTGAGGGCCTCGTTCATGGCCCCGAGCAGCGCCTGAGCAGGTTGTGCACCGATCACCGTCATGCGGTTGTCGAACTTGAAGCTCGGCACGCCACTGGTCGCGCCGGGGGATCCTTCAAACGGCGTGGCATCGCCCTTCAGGCAATCGAGCAGCCCTTCCGGAGCGACGCCGCAGGAGCGGGCAATGGCCAGCAAGGTCTCGCGGCAACCGAGGTTTTCGCGTCTCAGGAAATAAGCGGCGAACAGTCGTTCAAGCACCATTTCACGCTGACTGGCATTGCCCAGTTCGCTGACACGCTCGAACAAGCGATGGGCGTCTGCGGTGTTGGGCATCGTCTCGATACGGCTGAGGTCGATGGCCAGGCCAACCGCACTGGCCGCCTGCTGGACCTGCTTCTGGCGCATGGTCATGGCGTCGGCATTGCCCAGACGCTTGCGGTAGAAATCGGCGAAGGGTTCACCCTCTACCGGTATCTGAGGCAACAACTGCACCCCATGCCACACCGTGGTGATCTGCACGTCCGGGTGGCGACTGCGAAACTGCACCTGCGCATGCTCCAGTTGGCGTTTGCCGATCAGGCACCAGGGGCAGATAAAATCGAAAAACACATCAATACGTAAACGACGACTCACAACTTCACCTCTAAACCCGCTTCACCGACAGGGTCAGGCACGCTCTGACCCTGAAGCCGGGCAATATCTCTGTGGTAATGACACTTGGCATAAAAGAACACCGCCGCCGCCGCGAGGCTGACCAGTGGCACCAGTTGAAACGCGGCATGCAGACCGATGAGGTCGGACACCCGGCCGGTGATGAACGGCCCCGGTGCCAGCCCCAGCATGTTGTTGGCCAGGGTCAGCGTGGCGAACGCCGTACCGTGCACCGAGTAATGGGTCAGGTTGGCAACCATCGCACCGGCGGGGCCGGTGGTGCCTGTGGCAATCGCCATGCCCAGGCAGATCAGCAGCAGTTGCACTGGCCCTGCCTGCAAGGCAAACGCCGCCGACAACAGCAGGCAACTGCCCAGGCAGAAGCCGATGGCCAGGCTGACCTTGCGCTCCGGCGAGTTGCGACACAGGCGATCACTGAGCATGCCGCACAGGATCATGCCCGCACCGCTGCACAACACGATGACCGCCGCCATGCCGCCAGCCTTGTCGGTGGGCATGTCGTAGTAGCGGTTGAGGTAGCTGGGAATCCATACCATCACCGTGCCGCCGACGAACAACTGCAAGCCGCTGGCGATGTAGGTCGACACCACCGAACGGCTGGACCACAGCGTGCGCAGCGGACGCTTGACCGCGGCAGCCGTCTTGTTCGCAATCTGCGCGGCACGTTGTGGCGCAATGCGCGCTTCCTTGACGATGAGCGGATAAAGCATCGCCAGCACCAGGCCAAACAACGACATGCCGGCAAACGACCAGCGCCAGCCCAGCTTGGCGGCAATCGCACCACCCAACGCCATGCCCAACACCGAACCGAACATACCGCCAGCCATGAAGGCACTGGCCAGGGTGGCCCGCATGTGTTTGGGGAACACCGAAATCACCACCGCAATGCCCACGCTGCCGTAGGCGGCTTCGCCGACACCGACCATGAACCGTGCGATGAACATCTGCTGGTAGTCCTGCGCCAGCGCGCAACCCAGGGTCGCCACACTCCACAGGAACGCCATCAGCGCCAGGCTCTTGACCCGGCCGAAACGGTCCGCCATCAACGACAGGGGAAACGTCAGCAGGCCGACCATCAGGGCGACGATGCCGCTGAGCAGACCCAGCTGTCCGTCGCTCAACGCCCACTCAGTCTTGAGCAGGGGGAATACCGCGTTCAGTACCTGACGCGACATGTAATCGGAAATCAACAGGCCGAACGTCAAGGCAAAGACGATCCAGGCATATTGGCGCGCAACGCCGACTCCACTGGAGTCGTCATCGTCAGCGGCTATTGGGTGAAAGGCCATGCAGCCTCCTCAAGAGCTTTGTTTTATTTTTGTTATCAAGCGTGTAACGGTCAGGCGGACGAGAGGTCACGGCCTCTCGTCCCGACCCTCGGTCAACCGCGTTGCGGTACACCTTTTTGCCCAGCCTTGCGGTTGGGGGCCATGCCGTTGGCCAACAGGGTTTCTTCGATGGTTTCGTACTGCACGCCGATGCGGTAGATCTCGCGGGCTTCTTTGCCGGTGGCGATTTCGCGGCCCAGTTCGTGGGCGATGCGCACGGTTTGCCGGATCTGCGCCACCGAGCCGAAACGATCGCCCTTGTGATCAATGATAGTGTCTTCATTGCCCACGCGCGGGTGCATGCCCATGGCCATCGACATGGTGTTGAACGGCATGACGTTCTTGAGCAGCGATTCGGAGGTCAGGGTGCAACCGTCCGGCGCGCGGTGGATGAAGTTGAAGAAGTTGAACGGGTTCGGGCCGTCGAAGCCGCCGCCGATGCCGATCCAGGTCAGGTTCAGCGGGCCCTTGTAGATGCCCCTGCGCACCAGGCGCTCGAGGGTTTCCATGGCGTGCATGCCGGTCAACTGGAAGTGCGGCTGGATGCCGTTGTCCATCAGGCGCTTGAGGTGCTCGGCAACCCAGGCCGGACCTGCAGGAACGGTCATTTCGCTGTAGGCAGCCTGGGTCAGCGGATTGGCCAGGGAAGTGCCTTCCAGGTATTCCGGATACAGCAGCTCCATGATGTTCATCTGGGTGGTGTTGATCGCCACGGTGACCTGATCCGGCTTGGGGGTCAGCTCGGCCAGCATGTGGCGGGTGTCGTCGGACAGCCACTTGGCCGCTTCGCCATCGCTTTCCGGGGCGAAGGAAATCGAACCGCCGACCTGGATGATCATGTCCGGCACGGCTTCACGCACACCGGCGATCAGCTCGTTGAATTTCGACAGGCGCTTGGAGCCCTTGCCGTCCAGTTCACGCACGTGCAAGTGCAGAACCGTGGCGCCGGCTTCATAGCATTCGACCGCTTTCTGGACTTGCTCGTCCATGGTCAGCGGGATGTCTTCCGGGAAATCTTCCGGCATCCACTCCGGGCCGTACGGGGCCACGGTGATGACTACCTTTTCCATGTTTTCCGGGTGCAGCGAATCGTCGAAGAATTGCATGGTCTACTCCAGTTCTTATGATTGTCCCGCCCACCCGGGGTCGAGCCGGGCAGGCGTGTTTACGAGTGCGAATGCAGGTGGCGTTCGATCAGAACGTCTTGTCGCCGATGATCCCGGCACGTTCCATCTTGCGATGGCACGGCGGGTAATCCATGACGGCGTAATGCTGGGTACTGCGGTTGTCCCAGATGGCAATGCTGTTCGGCTTCCAGCGCCAGCGCACCTGATACTCGGGGATGTACGCCTGACTGATCAGGTAGCGCAGCAACTCGCCGGCGCCGGGGTTGGCGTCCTGGCCGAAGCGCACCCGCTCAGGGGTGTGGTAGTTGCTGAAGTGGGTGGTGAACGCGTTGACGAACAGCACTTTCTCGCCAGTTTCCGGATGGGTGCGCACCACCGGATGCTCGGCGTCCGGGTACATCGCCTTGAGCGCCAGGCGTTTTTCAATCGGCATCGCCGCACCGAAGCTCGCTTCGATGCTGTGGCGGGCACGCAGGTCGGCGATCTTGACCTTTACGTCTTCCGGCAAGTTCGCATAGGCCTGGACCATGTTGGTCCACATGGTGTCGCCGCCCACTGGCGGGCATTCCACGCAACGCAGCACGCAGCCCATCGGCGGTGCTTCGCGCCAGGTGGCGTCGGTGTGCCAGGCGTTTTCATAGCGGTCCATCGGCTGGTCCGGATTCTTGTAGATCCGCACCAGCCCAGGATGATCCGGATCACTGCCGGCCACCGGATGATCTTCCAGCTCGCCGAAGCGTCGGGCGAAGGCCACGTGCTCGGCGCGGGTGATGTCCTGATCGCGCAGGAACACCACGCGGTGCTTGAGCAACTGGGCACGAATCTCGGCAAACAGACCGTCGTCATGCACCGCGTCGGCCAGGTTGACGCCGATCAGTTCGGCGCCAATGCTGCAGGTCAATTGTTCGACTTTCATGGCTGGCCGCTCCTTAAACGACGAAAATCGAAGAGCCGGTCGTCTTGCGCGATTCAAGGTCGCGATGGGCCTGCACCGCGTCCTGCAAGGCGTAGTGCTGGTTGATCTCGATCTTGATCCGGCCGCTGCCGACGTGGTCGAACAACTCGCCAGCCAGGGCGGCTTTTTCGGCGGGGTCGCTGATGTAGTTGGCCAGGGCAGGACGGGTCAGGTACAGCGAACCTTTCATCGCCAGCATCACTGGGTCGAACGCCGGGATCGGTCCGGATGCGGTACCCACGCAGACCATCAGGCCACGGGGTTTCAACGAATCCAGCGAACCCATGAAGGTGTTCTTGCCAACACTGTCGAACACCACGTTGACGCCCACGCCGTCGGTCAGTTCGCGAACGCGAGCGGCGACGTCTTCATGGCTGTAATTGATCGTATGGTCACAACCGTGAGCCCGGGCGATTTCCGCCTTTTGTTCGGTCGACACCGTGCCGATCACGTTCAGGCCCAGCAACTTGGCCCACTGCGAAACGATCAGGCCGACACCGCCGGCAGCGGCGTGCAGCAGGATGCTGTCGCCGGCCTTGAAGTCGTAGATGCGGCGCATCAGGTACGAAGACGTCAGGCCGCGCATGGTCATCGCAGCAGCGGTTTCGAAGCTGATGGTTTCCGGCAGCTTGATCAGCGGCGCGGCCGGGATCAGGCGCTCGGTGCTGTAGGCGCCGAGGGTATTGAGAAAACCGGTGTAGGTGACGCGGTCACCGACCTCGACGTTGGTGACCCCTTCACCAACGGCCTGGACCACGCCGGAAGCCTCGACGCCCATGCCATTAGGCATAGGAATCGGATAGGTACCGTTGCGGAAATAGGTGTCGGCGTAGTTCAAGCCAACCGCCACATGACGCAGACGAACCTGGCCTGGACCGGGTTCGCCGACTTCGACGTCCTCGTAACGTAGAACTTCGGGACCACCGGTTTCATAAAAGCGTACGGCTTTGGCCATTTTTCTTATTCTCCAATCTGCAATATGGGCGTGTTGCATCGAATTGCGCTGATTGGACTGTAGGACGAGGCCTGTTGTGACGCTTCTCATCAGGCGACAATGGCTTTTCATTTCATGACAGGCGGGGCCGCTCCCTCCTTGCCGTCGCTCGGCTGGTCACTGTTTTTTTCGCCAGCGGCCGGTGCTTGCGGGCTGCCGAATCCGGCCTTGGCGTTTTCGGCCTTGCTCTTGTGGATATCGCACCCCTCCAGTTCGCTGACCTGGGTGCAACCGGACTGCTCAAGCTGTTTGCGGTACTTGTCGTTGATGGCATGGGCCGGGGATTGGGCTAACAGCAAAATGGCCAGG
The DNA here is from genome assembly GCF_058783925.1 of Pseudomonas sp. FW305-70. Classification (NCBI taxonomy): domain Bacteria; kingdom Pseudomonadati; phylum Pseudomonadota; class Gammaproteobacteria; order Pseudomonadales; family Pseudomonadaceae; genus Pseudomonas; species Pseudomonas sp. FW305-70. Next base: position 63,055 of record NZ_JBYSYZ010000032.1, on the reverse strand, counting down.
GCTGGCAGGAAGATTTTGTTCATTTCACGCGGCTCGAGGGGCTGGGGAGACATGGGTAATTATAGTGGATCAGCCATCGCGCCAAGTTTGGTGGCTGCAAAAGCAGCCACCAAACTTGGCTATTGAAGCGTTTTTATTACTTCACCAAAACCGTATCTGAGAATTTTACGGACTTTCCTTCCGCACCTTCACCGGACTTATTAATATTTTCAGCCAATTCAGTTACTCTCGAATCGGGCCGCAGGCTTGCCACATATGTATTGCGTAAGGTTTTAAGCGTATTAGCATCAAACTTTGCATCTTTGACATAAGAATCAATCCCTTTTATGATCAAATCCTTACTTTCGCAAGAACTATTGATCGCGAGGTCCTTATTAGCGCCGGCTAACACCAGATTATCTGCCATTTTGGCAAGGATCAGATTTGAGTCCGCTACGAGCTTTTCTTTCTCCGAGCTCGACAACTTCGAAAACTTCGGCAACTCCAACGAGCTCGACAGTGTGGTTTTTTCAAACGCCACGATTAACTTTTCGTAACCCTGTCTAGCAGACTTGAATTCCTCAAACATTTTATTTGCCAGCGCAACGTGTTGATCATCACTGAGAGTTACACGTCCTCCTGACAAAGATCCATTAACATTTGATATCCCCATAAAACTCATCACCTTTGAGAAATTTAAAATTATGCCTTCACCACTATTAAAATAGCCAGACAACTTAAACCTATGTCACCACACAATATTCATCTGTAAAAAAACGCTCATTTCTTTACATCATTCATCTTCTGATTCAGGCATACCCTTCCCCAAACAGCATGTAATGCTTAACAGGCAACAGAAACCATCTGCGGTATCATCGCCCGCCTGTGCGCCAAGAGCCTTGACCCCGGATGTCCGTACCCTTGCAATTACCTGAACATCAAACCTCATTGCCACCGGTCCTCGCCGGCCCGCTGCTGCGGCGGCTGGAGCCAACGCGCCTGGTGTTATGGCTGGTGGGATCGCGCGCACTGGAGTTGAGCCTGCGCTTGCAGGGCAGCGCCGACATCCGACTGGATACCGGGCAGTGCACGGTCATTGCGATAGGCAGCCATGCCTTCGTGCATTTGATCGATGTGTCGCTGGACGCCGCTCTGCCCTGTGACGAACGTATCGAATACGACCTGCTGCTGGAAGACGGCAAAGGTATCGCCGAATGGGCGCCGCACCTGCTGTATGGCGATGCGGGTTGCCCGAACTTCGTCCTGCGCGCACGGGTCGATCAGTTGCTGCACGGTTCTTGCCGCAAGCCTCACCACCCGGCGGCAGACGGCTTGCTCTGCGTCGACCGGTTGCTGGCGCAGGAGCATGCAGCCGAGGACCGCCCGGCACTGCTGATGATGACCGGCGATCAGGTCTACGCCGACGATGTCGCGGGGCCGATGCTGCGGGCGATTCACGCCTTGATCGAGCGCCTGGGCCTGTTCGGCGAGCACCTCGAAGGCGCTGTGGTCAGCGACAGCGCCAGGCTCTACGAGCATCCGGCCAGTTACTACCACCGTGCGGACCTGCTGCCGGCGCTGCAAAGCAATGAAACCCTGCGCGAGCGTTTCTTCGGTGGCGCACGCAAGCCGATCTTCACCAGCAGCAGTGCCGACAATCACCTGGTGACCTTCGCCGAGGTCATGGCCATGTACTTGCTGGTCTGGTCCCCAGTGCCCTGGACCCTGATCGCGCCCCTGGCACCGACGCTGACACCGGAACGGCTCAAGCGCTACGCCCTTGAACAGACGCGCATCGATGCCTTCACGGCCGGCCTTGGCAACGTCGCGCGGGCACTGGCGCATCTGCCGACGCTGATGATTTTCGACGACCACGACATCACCGATGACTGGAATCTGTCCGCCCAATGGGAGGAAACGGCCTACGGCCATCCGTTCTCCCGACGCATCATCGGCAACGCGCTGCTGGCGTACATGCTGTGCCAGGGCTGGGGCAACAACCCGGATGCCTTCGCTGCCGTGCTGGAGAAGGCCGCCGCGTTGAGCGCCAGTGGCGATGACCGCTACCTCGACAGCGCGGTCCAGGACGACTTGATCAATAATCTGCTGAAATTCCAGCACTGGCATTACGTGCTGCCGACCACCCCGGCCATGGTCGTGATCGACACCCGCACCCGGCGCTGGCGCAGTGAAATGAACCTCAAGCAGCCTTCCGGCCTGCTCGACTGGGAAGCCCTGAGCGAACTGCAACAGGAACTGCTGGACCACCCGAGCGCGATCATCGTTTCGCCGGCGCCGATCTTCGGCGTCAAACTGATTGAAACCGTGCAGCGGGTCTTCAGCTGGTGCGGCTATCCACTGCTGGTGGACGCGGAAAACTGGATGGCCCATCGCGGTGCGGCCCAAGTGATCCTGAACATTTTCCGCCACTCGCGCACGCCGGGTAACTACGTGGTGCTGTCGGGCGATGTGCACTACTCCTTCGTCTATGAAGTGCTGATCCGCCACCGCAAGGCCGGGCCACGCATCTGGCAGATCACCAGCAGCGGCATCAAGAATGAATTTCCCCCCACCCTGCTCGAGTGGTTCGACCGCCTCAACCGCTGGCTGTACTCACCACGCTCGCCGCTGAACTGGCTGACCAAACGTCGACGCATGCGCATCGTGCCGCATGTCCCGGAACACGCCGAAGCCGGAGAGCGGCTGTGGAACTCGGCGGGGATCGGGCAGGTGTTCTTCAATGACCTGGGACAACCGCAGATGATCTATCAGCACAACGCCAACGGCTCCCCGAAGACCCGGATGATTGCCCCGCAAGACGATGATTGAGTATGAAGACAGCCTTAGGCATTCCCGGGAAACTGTAGGAGCCGCGGTCGCCGCTCGATTGCCGACGATGGATTCAAATGTACCGTGTTGTTCCGGTTCACACGCGTTATCGGTAACAGCCATCGCTGGCAAGCCAGCTCAAGAGACCGCGTCCGAGTCGAAAGTGAAGTGACCTCCAAACCTGTGAAAGAACCCAAATCAGATCGGAGTCGTTCATTCACCCAAACCTGCTCTTGGGTATCGATACGGATGGTGGCAACGGTCGCGCCGGCAGCGCTCGTGACGACCCATTGCCCGGCATACGGCGTCTGGGTGTTTGTGCTGTCTACTGCGGGGTTAGTGAATCCGGCCTTGGCATTTTCAGCCTTGCTCTTGTGGGTATCGCAGCCTTGCAACTCGCTGACCTGTGCGCAGCCCGATTGCTCGAGTTGCTTGCGGCCTGCCGAGGAATGCTTGAAAGGGGGGGGCCAGCATTACAACTGACGCGTATCGAATTGGGATTGCAGCAAGACTCAGCTTGCTGCCCTGTCATGGGGTAGAACTTGGTGACCGCCAAAGCGATCACCAAGTAGCTTATATCAGCTAATTACTGCCATTCTCTAGCTTTCTACATCCGCACTCTGCCCTCTACTTTCGCATCAGAAGAAGAGTGCACGTTTTTTATTTAATGCTTAGCACTTAGATTCTTCAAATCATCGTAGTTCGATTTCATAATCTGGGCCATACGGTCCAGCACCTGAATATTTGCACGGGAACTTATAAAGTTACTCTCTTGCAAACTGAATTTATGAGCTCCTACCAACGCCAAGCTATTAGCCAACTTGTCAAGCTGCGGGGCAACTTCCTTTATGAAGGAGGTATTCCCGGCTCCCGACAGTTGCTCATTTTTCACATCTTTGATTAACCTGGAGGAACTTTGTTGTACCTCTCTCACATTTTCCATAAATTTGAATATTTTCAAATTATGGTCGGCTTCTTTACTAGAAGTCACTAGCGAAGGCGACGAAATATTAATGATCACTTTTAACCACCCCAACAAACGCTTTAAACACTATATTTTTTCAAACTTAAAATTAAGTTCGATACCCACTCAGAGCCTAAAACCAAATAGATCATCCTTCTATCAATTTACGCTCTTTTCTCCCCCACCATCTATGTCACGCCATTTCAAATATATTCGACTCGGTCTGGGCATACGCGAGACGCATAATGCTTAACAGGCAACCGTAACCACCTGCGTTATCATCACCACCCTATGCGCCAAGAGCCGGGAAACTGTAGGAGCAGCCGGTCGACGCTCGATTGCCGGCGATGGACTCAAATACGCCGCGTTTTTTCCGGTTCACACGCGTTATCGTCAACAGCCATCGCTGGCAAGCCAGCTCACAAGAGACCGCGTCCGAGTCGAAAATGAAGTGGCCTCCAAACCTGTGAAAGAACCCAAATCAGCCCAGAGTCGCTCATGGACCTCACCCGCACCCTGATCATCGGCAACTCCGGCTCCGGCAAAAGCTGGCTGGCACAGCAGCTAGCCCAGCAATTGCGTGAGCCCTGGACCGATCTCGACCGGATTCACTGGCTGTCCGACGAACACAGCATCCCCCGCCCCCGCGCCGAAGCATTGGCCATGGCACGGATCGCGGCCGACGAGCAGCGCTGGGTGATCGAAGGAGTTTACGGCTGGATCATCAGCGAAATCCTCCATCGGGCCACAGCGCTGATCTGGCTGAGCATCGGCGACGAGGAATGCGTGACCAACATTCGCCAGCGAGAGACACAGGATGACGAACGGTTGGTGGCATTGCTGGAGTGGGCGGGCAGCTACCGCAAGCGAGATGATTCAAGTGGATTTGCTGCGCACCAGCGGTTGTTCGAAGGCTTTAGCGGATCAAACATTCAGTTGATGAATCGAACTGAAATCACTGCGTTTGCCAGTGTGATGCCAGGCACCGGTTAACCACTGAAACTAACCCTTTCAATTCGGATCCGGACTACAACACTTGCGGAAACGTCTTTTGAAACGCCAATGGATACTCAACATCTATCCAGAGGCGGAGAAGACAATGCGATTTATCCGATGCCTGCTGAGTCGTCGCAGGATGAAACAAGACACGCCGGATGCCATCGACGTGTCTGATGAAACCGCTTACCTACTACGATCCAAAGCCAACACTGAACGATTACTCCGGTCGATCGAGAACTTGCGAAATCGCCCGACTCACCCCCCTGACAATCATCTCCACCTCCCGCTCATCCAGAGTCAACGGCGGTAGCAGGCGAATGGTTTTCCCCCGCGTGACGTTGATCAGCAAGCCATGATCCCGCGCAGCGATCAGGCTCAGGTCGCGGATCGGTTGCTTGAGTTCGATGCCGATCATCAGCCCCAGACCACGGATCGCCATGACGTTCGGGTTGTCCGCCAACTCGGTGCGCAATCTGTCGAGCAGCCGCGCACCCTGGCGCCGGGCGTTTTCCAGCAGTCCTTGTTCTTCAACGATATCCAGCACGGTGCAACCGACCCGGCAGGCCAACGGATTACCGCCGAAGGTGCTGCCGTGGCTGCCCGGCGTGAACAGTTCGGCCGCTTTGCCACGGGCCAGGCAAGCGCCGATGGGCACGCCGTTGCCCAGGCCTTTGGCCAGGGTCATGACGTCCGGAACGATGCCTTCATGCTGGAAGGCGAACCACTGGCCGGTGCGGCCGATGCCGGTCTGGATTTCATCGAGCATCAACAGCCACGAGCGCCGGTTGCACAGTTCGCGCACGGCCTTGAGATACCCCGGTGGCGCCAGTTGCACGCCGCTTTCGCCCTGGATCGGCTCCATCAGCACCGCCACGATCCGCGAACCGTAAATCTCTTGCACCTTGTCCAGTGCGTCGAGGTCGCCGAACGGCACTTTGACGAAATCCCCCGGCAGCTGGTTGAACCCCAGGCGCACCGCCGGGCCGTCGCTGGCCGACAAGGTGCCGAGGGTGCGGCCATGGAACGCGTTCTCCATGACCACCACCAGCGGCTGTTCGATACCTTTGTGCCAGCCGTGCAGCCGGGCGATTTTCAGTGCGGTTTCGTTGGCTTCGGCCCCGGAGTTGTTGAAAAACGCCCGGTCCATGCCCGCCAGCCGCGTCAGTTTCTGCGCCAGCCGTTGTTGCCAGTCGATGCTGTAGAGGTTCGACGTGTGCAGCAGCAACCCGGCCTGCTCGGTGATGACGGCGACGATTTTCGGGTGGGAGTGGCCGACGTTGGTCACCGCCACACCGGCGACCGCATCCAGGTATTCGCGACCGGCCTGATCCCACAGGCGAGTGCCCAGCCCCTTGTCGAAACTCAAGGCCAAGGGTTGGTAAGTGCTCATCAGGCAGGCGGCGGTCATGACGTCAAGCTCCAGCAAGGGTCGGTGTTTTTGCAGTATGGTTAGCCACCTGAGCTGGATAAACGCTGTAAAACTTCAATCATTTAAAAGCTGGGCTTGATAATGGATCTGTTCCAGGCAATGAGCGTTTACGTGAAAGTGGTGGAGACCGGCAGCATGACCGCCGCCGCTTTTCAGTGCGATATGTCCACGACCATGGTCGGCAACCACCTCAAGGCCCTGGAGCAGCGGCTGGGTGTGCGCCTGCTCAATCGCACGACGCGGCGTCAGCGGCTGACAGAGTTCGGCGTCGCGTATTACCAGCGTTGCCTGGAGGTGCTGGGGCTGGTGGCCGATTCCGAGCGTCTGGCCGAGCAGGCCCTCGACGAACCGAGCGGGACGCTGCGCATTACCGCTCCCCTGACCTTCGGCACCGAACGCCTGGCGCCGGCACTGAGTGAGTTCAGCCGGCAAAACCCGCGGGTGAAACTCGACGTGGTACTGACCAACCGGCGCCCGGATCTGCTGGAAAACGGCCTGGACGTAGCCTTTCGCCTCGGCGCGCTGGAGCCCTCCAACCTGATCGCCCGCCCGCTGATCGACTACACCCTGACCATGTGCGCGTCACCGGACTATCTGGCCCGTCGCGGCACACCGCAAACGCCTGAAGACCTGCGACACCACGACTGCCTGTCCTTTGCCTATCCGGCCGGGGATGACTGGCAATCGGTGCAAAAGGAATGGCGCCTGGCCGGTCCCGAGGGCGAAGTCAGCGTGGGGGTCAGCGGGCCGATGCTGATCAACAGCTCGGCCGGTTTGCATCAGGCGGCGCGGACCGGCATGGGCATCGTGATGATGCCCGATGCCCTGGTCGAGCAGGACCTCAAGGACGGAAAACTGTTGGCCTTGATGCCCGATTACTGCCCGCCCAGCCGGCCGATGCACCTGGTCTATGCCCAGGATCGCCACCGTTTGCCGAAACTGCGACGCTTCGTGGAATTTGCCGTACAGATGTGGGGCAAGCACTAGTCGGCCGAACAGGCATGCAGTCGCTGATCACCATTTACCTCCCCGCCTTCACCAGCACCGGCTGTTCCTGATAACGATTCGGGTACAGCTGCTTCAACTGCGCAACCTTCGGCAAATCATTGATCACGATATACGGATAGGTCGGATGCTCGGTCAGGAAATCCTGATGTTCCTCCTCCGCCGGGTAGAAACCGTTGAAGGTTTCAAGTTTGGTGACGATCGGCTTGTCGAAGGCATGGGCGGCGTCGAGCTGGGCGATGTAGGCCTGTGCGACCCGCTGCTGCTCGGCACTTTTGGTAAAGATCGCCGAACGATACTGGGTGCCGGTGTCCGGTCCCTGGCGATTGAGTTCTGTCGGGTTGTGCGCCACCGAGAAGTAGATTTGCAGCAAGGTGCCGTAGCTGACCTGGCTCGGATCGAAAGTCACTTCGACAGACTCCGCATGGCCGGTATTGCCGTTGCTGACACGCTCGTATTGCGCCGTGTTGGCCGCGCCACCGGCGTAACCGGAAACCGCATTTTTCACACCTTTGACGTGCTGAAACACCCCTTGCACGCCCCAGAAACAACCGCCGGCGAACACTGCCGTTGCGCTTTGAGCGTGAGTGGTTTCGTCGAGGGCCGGCGGCGGAATAACGACGGCTTTTTCAGCACCACTGAGAGAGAACGCCGAGCATGACCCGATAACGCCAACGGTGGCCAGTGCCAACAGCGTACGGCGCCAGGTGAGCAGGTTTTTCATGTAAGGAACTCCTGAATGATCCAAGGGGACAGGCAGTCAAAAATCAGACGGCTCGGGGCTCGAACTTCATCGCCAGGCCGTTCATGCAGTAGCGCAGGCCGGTAGGTTTCGGGCCGTCGTCGAAGACATGACCCAAATGCCCGCCACAGCGCCGGCAGTGCACCTCTTCGCGGACCATGCCGAACGCACGGTCCTGACGGGTGGCCACGGCCTTGTCCAGCGGTGCCCAGAAACTCGGCCAGCCGGTGCGGCTGTCGAACTTGGTGGCCGAGGAAAACAGTGGCAGATCGCAACCGGCACAGACGAAGGTGCCGTCGCGGTGCTCATTGTTCAGCGGGCTGCTGTAGGCCCGTTCGGTGCCCTCCTCGCGCAGGATGTCGTACTGCTCGTCACTGAGGATCGCGTGCCATTCGCTGTCGCTGTGGGTCACTTCGAATGTTTCCGCTGCGCTGGCCTCACTGATCAAGGCCGAGCCTGTGGAAAACTTCGGCAACAGGCCGATTGCCAAGGCCGCAACGCCCAACCCGCCGCTCGCCAGAAGAAATTGCCGTCGTGAAAACATGCTCGTCTCCAAAAATCCAGGGGTGTTTCATGGAACTCAGCCTAGGCTTTGGGTGATCGCCAAATCCTCACGGGAAGTTAAACAATTCGTGATAACTCGGGCGCTGAAAAACCCGCACAATGCCTAAGCCCCACCTGTAGGAGCGAGCTTGCTCGCGATGGAGGCCAACGATGACGTGGGATACCTGATACCCCACGGTACCCTCAAGTTTTTCGCGAGCAAGCTCGCTCCTACAGTGGTTGCCATTCGCACCATGCACCGAAGGATTGACCTGGATGGAACAGACCAAACGCGTCCTCGTGGTCGAGGACGACCAGCACATCGCCGACCTGATCTGCCTGCATCTTCGCGAGGAGCAGTTCGAGGTGGTGCACAGCGCCGATGGCGATGAAGGCATGCGCCTGCTGCAGCAAGGCAACTGGGACGCACTGGTCCTCGACCTGATGCTGCCCGGTGTCGACGGCCTGGAAATCTGCCGCCGCGCCCGGGCCATGGCGCGCTACACGCCGATCATCATCACCAGCGCGCGCTCCAGCGAAGTGCACCGGATTCTCGGCCTCGAACTGGGCGCCGACGACTATCTGGCCAAGCCCTTTTCCATGCTCGAGCTGGTGGCCCGGGTCAAGGCGCTGCTGCGCCGGGTCGATGCCATGGCGCGTAACCTGAAGATGGACGCCGGCAGCCTGCTCACCGACGGCCTGGCGATCGACCCGATCACCCGCGAGGTGGCCCTCGACGGACGACGCCTGGACCTCACGCCCCGGGAGTTCGACTTGCTGTACTTCTTCGCCCGCCAGCCCGGCAAGGTGTTTTCGCGCATGGACCTGCTCAACGCCGTGTGGGGCTACAGCCACGAAGGCTACGAGCACACGGTCAACACCCACATCAACCGCCTGCGCGCCAAGATCGAGACCGATCCGGCGCAGCCTGTACGCATCCTCACTGTCTGGGGCCGCGGCTACAAATTCGCCACCGGGGAGGAGCCGCGGCCATGAGGCTGACCCTGACGCAACGCCTGTCCCTGGTGTTCGCCGTGCTGCTGCTGGTGTGCTGCGGCACGTCGGCGTGGATGCAGGTGCGCTCCAACAAGTTGCATGAACAGGAAGTGGTGCAAGGCTTGTCCCGGGACCTGGCGCAGCACATCGCCAGCGACACGGTGCTGATGGACACCCAGGGCCTGATGCCCAATGCCGTGCGTGATTTGTTCAGCAAGCTGATGCAGGTCAACCCCAGTGTCGAGGTGTACCTGCTCGACACCGAGGGCAAGCTTATCGGCAGTGCCGCGCCCGAAGGCCGGATCCGTCGGGAGCGGGTCGACCTCGCGCCGATCCAGCGCCTGCTGCGGGGCGATCCGCTGCCCATTCCCGGCGACGACCCGCGCAGCGTCGATGCGCGCAAGGTGTTCAGCGCAGCACCGCTGAAGGTGGATGGCAAGCCGGTGGGCTATCTCTACGTGGTGCTGCTCGGTGAGGATCACGACCGCCTGGCCGAACGCGGTGCAACCAGCGCGGCGCTCAACACAGCGCTGCTGTCCATTGGCCTTGTGGCATTGCTGTGCCTGATTGCCGGCCTCACCGCGTTTGCCCTGATCACCCGGCCGTTGCGCCGCCTGACCGAAACCGTCAGCCAGTTCGACATCGACGGCGTACCAGTCACACCGGCCCTGCCCGTCGCGGTGGAAAAAGCCGCCAGCCACGATGAAATCGCCGTGCTCGATGCCGCGTTCCGGCAGATGCAGGCCCGCCTGGGCGAACAATGGCGCTCGTTGACCCGCCAGGACCAGGAGCGCCGCGAACTGGTTGCGAACATCTCCCACGACTTGCGCACGCCGCTGGCCTCGCTGCACGGTTATCTGGAAACCCTGTCGCTCAAGGACGCCACGCTGTCCCCTGCCGACCGCCGTCGCTACCTCGGCATCGCACTGGACCAGAGCCGCAAGGTCGGAGGTCTGGCGCAGTCGTTGCTGGAACTGGTGCGGCTGGAACACGGCTTCGTGCAGCCAGTGCTGGAACGCTTTTCCCTGACCGACCTGGCCCAGGACATCTTCCAGAAATTCGAACTCACCGCCGAAGCGCGCCAGGTCGAACTCAAGGCCAGGTTCGCGCCAAACGCCTCGGCGGCCTGCGCGGATCTCGGCTTGATCGAGCGGGTGCTGACCAACCTGTTCGACAATGCCCTGCGCCATACACCGCCAGGTGGAGACATCGAACTGGGCCTGCGCCCGCAAGGGTCATTCATCGAGGTCACGGTCAGCGACACCGGCCCGGGCATTGCCCCGGAACTGCGCGAAGGCTTGTTCCTGCGCCCGTTCAATATCGGCGGCGCACGGCGTGATGGCGGGCTGGGGCTGCGGATCGTGCATCGCATCCTGCAATTGCACGGGCGCGAGATTCAGTTGATCGATGTGCCGGGACGGGGGGCGACCTTTCGTTTTTCGTTGCCGATCGATGAAGAGACAGCGTCGGCGCTGGCGGTGCGGTCGATGAACCTCAATACGCCGAGGCAGGCCTGACAGACCGCGGCGCCTGCTTCGCGAGCAAGCCCGCTCCCACATTTGGAATGCATTCCCCTGTGGGAGCGGCGGTGCGGCGATCCGACTTGCTCGCGAAGAGGCCGGCTCAAACAACACAGGATCTGGATCAGTCGCGATAACCCGGCGCCACTCGATCCAGCATCCGCAACAAGGCCGCCCAGGCCAGTTGCATGGCATCCGGGTCATCGAACTCGCCCTCATCCAACGGCCGCCCCGGATCATTGAACTGGCGTTCGGTATGCGCGCAGACCTCGTGCGACGGCAGAACAACTTCACCGGCCGCTTGCGCGGCCAACTGGATTTCGCAGGCTTTTTCCAGGTAGTACATGCGCAGGAACGCCTGGCTCACCGTTTCGCCCACCGTCAGCAAGCCATGGTTGCGCAGCATCAACACCGGCTTGTCACCCAGGTCCGCCACCAGCCGTTGCTGCTCACTCAGGTCCAGCGCCACCCCTTCGTAATCGTGATAAGCGACGCGACCGTAGAACTCCATGGAAATCTGATTGACCGGCAACAACCCGCACTTCAACGCCGCCACCGCACACCCGGATTTGGTGTGGGTGTGCAGCACACATTGCGCATCGTCACGGGCACCATGGATGGCACTGTGGATCACGAAACCGGCCGGGTTCACCGGGTACGGCGACGACTCCACAGCGTGGCCATCGAGGTCGATCTTGACCAGATTGGACGCGGTGATTTCGTCGAACATCAGCCCGTAGGGGTTGATCAGAAAGTGATGCTCCGGCCCCGGAATGCGCACCGAGATGTGGGTGAAGATCAAATCGGTCATGCGAAAGTGCGCAATCAAGCGGTAGCAGGCGGCCAACTCTTCACGCAGACGTTGCTCTGTCGATGTCATACCCCGGCTACCTCTTTCGCAGTGCAATCTTCCAGCCCTTGCCCCAAGGCCTCCCAGCCATCGAAGCCCCGGCGAGCGATGAACACCAGGCGTGTGGTGTTGGCCTGGGCGTCATCCAGCGCCGGCAGAAACTGACTGCGGGTGCCGACATGTTGCAGCCAGTGCGCCGTGCTGCCCGGCGTCAGCAACACCAGGCCTTTGACCCGGAATACATCACTGGGCAGCGCCCTCAACCAGCCACGCAAGCACTCGACATCGAGGGCCGCGTTGCTCTGCCACAACCAGCTGCTGAACATCTCGCCGTGATCGCCATCGGACACCCGGGTCAGCGGTTTCTGCGCCCGAGGCTCAAGGTCCAGATCGGTATCCAGCCACAACGCATCGGGCAACTCGGCTTGCACACTTTCATGCACACGCGTCCTGGCGCCCAGTGCATTGCGCAACGCCTGCAACTGCGCCTCGTCGACCAGGTCGGTCTTGTTCAGCAACAGCAGGTCGGCAGCGGCCACCTGCGCCCGAGCCAGGCGCGCGTATTCACCGTCGAGTTGCAGATGGCGGGTGACGTCGACCACCGTAATCACCATGTCCAGTTGCATCTGGCTGCGCAGTTGCGGGTAGGCCAGGGTTTGCACGATGCGCTGCGGATCGGACACACCGCTGCACTCGATGACGATACGCTCCAACCTTGGTTCAAGCTGCGCCAGGCTGGCGAGTTGCGCCAGCAGGTCTTCCTGCACCGTGCAGCAGATGCAGCCGTTTTGCAGGCTGTACACCGCGTCGGTGACTTCGGAAACGATGGCCGCATCGATGTTCAGCTCGCCGAAATCGTTGACGATCACCGCCAGCCGACTGCCTTCGGCACGGCGCACCATGCGGTTGAGTAGTGTGGTTTTACCGGCGCCGAGAAAACCCGACACCACGGTCACGGCGATACGTGGGGAAGTCATTCTGCCTTGCCCTCCAGCACCGGTGGTTCGCCTTGCCAGACGGCTTTGAGGCCGACGGTTTCCAGGGTTGAGTGGCGGTCGTAGACCAGCTGCCCTTCAACGAAGGTCAGCAGCACCTGGGTCTTGTGGATGTAGTTGCGTGCCGGTGCAGCGAACAGGTCGCGGTCGATGACGATCAGGTCCGCCGACTTGCCCACTTGCAGGCTGCCGGTGCTGTGTTCCAGGCCCATGGCCACGGCGCCGTTGCTGGTGATCACGGTCAGCGCCTGTTCGAGGCTGATCGGGTCGCCGAAGCACGCCGGGTCGTCGTTCCATGGGTTCTGCCGGGTGATCATAGTTTCCAGCGCCAGCCACGGGTCGATGGACGCCACCGGCCAGTCGGTGCCCATCACCGCAGTGCCACCGGCGGCGAGCACGCCTTTGAAATCGTAGATGCGCTTGAGGCGTTCCTGGCCGTAACCGGAACGCGCGCCGCTGGCAAACGGCGTCGGGTACCAGGCGGCCGGGGAAAATTCGGCGATGACATTCAGCTCCTTGAAGCGCGGCAGGTTGCCGGGGTGCAGCAAGGTGCTGTGGGCGCACTGGTGGCGCACACCGCTGAAACCGTTGCGACGACGGGCCTCGGCCACGGCATCGAGGAACACATCGGACGCGCCGTCACCGGTGCAGTGGGCGATCACGCGGATGCCCTTGCGGTCCATGTCCACCACCATGTCGGTGATGTGTTCCGGGGTCAGGTTGAGCTTGCCGCGCCAGCTCGACTCCTGCGGCCACGGGGTCAGCAGGTACGAAGACTTCGGCTCCACGGTGCCGTCGAAGTGAAACTTCACCGCGTTGGCGCTCAGGCGCGCGCTGCGGTAGTAGTGACGTTCGCCGGCCAGCAGCTCCCAGCGACGACGCACCGGGAAGATGTCGTCCTGCCAACTGATCGCCGCTTCGATGCGCACCGTCAGTTCGCCGCAGTCGTCGAGTTCCTTGAGGGCCTGCAAACGCTGTTCGCAGACGTGCACGTATTTGCTCGCCGTGACGCCGCGCGAGCTCTGGAAGTGCACGCCATCGCGGTAGGCGCGACGCAGCACGCTGACCGGTGTCGGTGGCATGGCGGCGTGGATCATCGCGTAGGCACCGTCGATCATCAGGCCGGTAGGTTCGCCGCTCAGCTCGTCACGCTCGAAATAACCGTTACGCGGGTCGGACGTGTGGCGATCGATGCCGGCCAGCTCCAGGGCCTTGGAGTTGACCATCATGGTGCCCCACATGCGGTCGAGCAGAGCCACCGGACGGTCCGGCATGACGCTGTCGAGCCACTCGCGGCCCGGGGTCAGGCCGGCCTCGCGGAAGGTGTAGCGCACCCAGTACTGACCGTAGATCCAGCCGTCGCCGGGATGACTGTCGGCATAGGCGAGGATGCTTTCGCGCAACTGCTCCGGGGTCGGGTCTTCGATGCCGACGTCGAGGTCATCGGCGTAGCGCGGCGCCAGCGCGAGGTCGGGGTGCGTGTGCATGTCGTGCAGGCCCGGCATGCAGAATGCGCCTTGCAGGTCGTGCACGCGAGTGGTCGGGCCCTTGAACATCTCGATCTGGCCGAGGCTGGCGACTGCGATCAACTTGCCGTCGCGGATGGCCACGGCCTCGGCCCACGGGTTGGCCGGGTCCTGGGTGTAGATACGCCCGTTGGCGAGGATCAGGTCGGCGTAGGTCCCCTGCACGGAATGGGTAGAGGAAAAGTTATCGGACTCAGCCATGTAAGCCACCTTTGAGTTCAGGAGATTGAAAGGTCTGCCGGACGATCTACGTTTCGGCGACCTGAAAAAATTGTTGTTGTTTTAGTCAGCCAGAAACATGGCGGCGTCGACCTCGATCATCACCGGCTCATCGCTACTGCCGAGTTGCCCCAGCAGCTCGCGCAAGCCGTCCAAATCACGTGCCCGGTGATGGCTGACGTGGCAGCTTTGCGCCAGCGTAGCGAAGTCCGGCGTGAGGATGTCCACCCCTAGCAACGGCACCGCCTTGGCGTTCATGTAGTCGCGAATCTCGGCGTAGCTGCTGTTGTTCCACAGCAGCAGGATCACGCCGACGCCGGCCTCTTTGGCGGCGATCAGTTCGGCGCTGGAAAACTGCAAGCCACCGTCGCCGACCAACGCCACCACCGGGCGCAAAGGTTGGGCCAGTTTGGCGCCGATGGCGGCGGGCAAACCGTAGCCGAGGGTGCCGTAGCCGCTGCCGGCGTTGAACCAGCTATTGGGGGTTGGCGCCCGGTAGCCGAGGGCGCCCTGGTACACCGGTTGGGTCGAATCGCCGACGATCAGTGGCTGCGGCAAGTGATCGCGCAGGGTATCGAGCAGCGCTTGCATACGTGATTGTCTGGCGCTCCAGCCGGCGTGTTCGAGGGCGTTGACCTTGCCCACTCGCTCAGCCGCCCAGGCTGGATCGGCCTGGCGCTGCGGCAGTCGATCGAGCAACAACAGCAAGCCTTGCCCGGCATCGCCCAGCAAGCCGACCGCGGCCGCTTGTACGCCGAGTATTTGCATGGGATCGATATCCAGTCGAATCAGTGGTGCCTTGAACTGCATAGGGCCAAGACCGAAAAAGTCGTAGTCGGTTTCCCCGAGCTCGGTGCCGACGGCCAGCACCAGGTCGGCCTCGGCAAACAGTTCGCGACCATGGGCCGAGGACTGCACACCGTCGAGCAACAAAGGATGTTCGGGGGCCAGCAAACCGCGGGCGTTGGTGGTCAGCGCCACGGGGGCCTGCAGGCGTTCGGCGAGTGCGGTCAGGGCCTCACTGGCCCGGCGCGCACCGCCACCGGCGAGAATCAACGGACGCTTGGCGTTGTTGATCAGGGCCACGGCGTCATCAATGGCTTGCGGCGCAGGGGCCGGCGCGGCAGGCAATGAACGCGCACGCAAGTCCAGCCCGTCGGCAGACATCTCCAGCACATCCAGCGGAATCTCGATGTGCACCGGCCGCGGCCGCGTACAGCCGAACAAGGCAAAGGCCCGTGCCAGCACTTCCGGCAATTGCGACGGGTGTTGCAGCGTATGGCTGAAGGCACAGACCCCGGCGACCAGCGCGCGCTGATCCGGCATTTCATGCAGGTGGCCATGGCCCAGGCGCAGGTGTTCGCGACGGTTGCAGGTGGAAATCACCAGCATCGGCACCGAGTCGGCATAGGCCTGGCCCATGGCGGTGATGATGTTGGTCATGCCCGGTCCGGTGATGATGAAGCACACCCCGGGCTTGCCGCTGGCACGGGCATAACCGTCCGCCATGAACCCGGCGCCCTGTTCGTGGCGCGGGCTGATGTGCTTCAGGCGACTGCCGTGCAGGCCACGATACAACTCGACGGTGTGCACGCCGGGAATACCGAAGACGGTTTCAACACCATAGCCTTCCAGCAACTGAACGAGCGCCTCGGCACAACGGGTCATGCAGCACCTCTTGGATAAGGGGCCAGCTCGGCCCAACGACGAATGGGGCTAGTATTGTTGAATCAACCGATACAACAATCGATTTTTTTTGGCCTGACTGTTCGATTTACGTCACCATACAGAAGAGCAAGCGCTAACCTTGTGGCGAGGGAGCTTGCTCCCGCTGGGTCGCGTAGGGCCCCATTACCAGCGACTGCTGCGCAGTCGAGCGGGAGCAAGCTCCCTCGCCACAGGGGTTCAGCGATTGCCTGTTTCTTTCAACTTTCAGCGGGATGATTTATGCGTTTCCCTTCGATGACAGCCCTTCGTGCGCTGGATGCGGTTGCCCGTCTGGGCAGCGTGTCGGTCGCGGCCCGTGAACTGAACCTGACCCGCAGCGCCATCAGCCACCAGATCAGCAAGCTCGAGGAGTGTGTCGGTTTCGCCCTGACCGAGCGCATTGGCCGAGGCATCGGCCTGACGTATCAGGGCGAACGCTATGCGCGGGAAGTGCACGGGATTCTGTTGAACCTGCTCGACGCCGGGCAGTTGGTCGACGACCAGGAAATCTCCGGGCGGCTGTGCGTCAGTTGTGCGCCGGGGTTCGCCACCTATTGGTTGTGCCACCACATCGGTGCGTTTCTGCGTCAGTACCCGCAAGTGCAACTGCAGCTGATTTCGCCCCGCACGCCGGATGACGTAACCAACGCGGCTGCCGACCTGTGCATCGCCTACGGGATTGGCGACTGGCCGGAAATGATCGTCGAGGAGATCGTGGCATTGCGTTTCTTTCCGGTGTGCAGCCCGCGCCTGATCAACGCCTTGGGCGGTCTGAAAAGCCCGCAGGAACTGAGCAGCTACCCCTTGCTGCACATGACCGACTACTCGGACTGGCGCGTGTGGCTGACCGCCGCGGGGGCTTCCGCGGTCAACGCGACGGGCGGCATCCTGTTCTCCGATGCGCACTGCGCCCAGTCCGCGTGCATTGCCGGCCAGGGCATCGCCATTGGTGACAACCTGATCAGCGGTGATGCGTTATCCAAGGGTTTGCTGGTGCGCCCGTTCGACATCACCATCGATTTGCACCGTGGCTACTACCTGGCGGCAGACCCGCAAAAGGCCGACCGCGCCGTGGTCCAGGCCTTCGGCAACTGGGTCAAGACCCAGCTGCAATCGTCCCGCCAGACCTGGCAGGACACCCTCTGACACCCCATTCCCCTGTAGGAGCGAGCTTGCTCGCGAAAAACCAGAGAACACCGTTGGGTGTCAGTTTGGGCGCGTAATCGTTGGCGACCATCGCGAGCAAGCTCGCTCCTACAGGCCCTCAAATTGGGTAAAAAAACTAACCAATACGAGCAAAATAATTCCATTGATGTAGCGATATTTTTAACAATAATAAGCCCAAAGCCCATTTCGGATTCGCATCCGTCCTCGTACGTCTTATGGGCAATAAAAAGAGGAACTCCATAGTGTCCAGCCGTTCAGCGATTCAGCTCAGCGCTCAAGGTATCAGCCAGTATTACGGCCGTTTCGCGGCGCTGGATAACGTCGATCTCGACGTTCGCCAAGGTGAATTTCTTACCCTGCTGGGTCCGTCCGGCTCGGGCAAAACCACCTTGCTGATGATTCTGGCCGGTTTCCTCAGCCCGACCTCGGGCAAGCTGATGGAGCAAGGCGTCGACATCATCCGGCGTTCCGCCGAGAAGCGGAACTACGGCATGGTGTTCCAGGGTTATGCGCTGTTCCCGCACATGAGCGTGGCCGACAACGTGGCCTACCCGCTGCGCATCCGCAAAGTCCCCGTTGAAGAACGCAATCGCCGGGTCAAGCACATCCTTGAAGTGGTCGGCCTCGGTGCACACATGCACAAGAAACCCGCCGAGATGTCCGGCGGCCAGCAGCAGCGCGTGGCGATTGCCCGGGCGCTGGTGTTCGAGCCGGAACTTCTGCTGCTCGACGAGCCACTGTCGGCGCTGGACAAGAACCTGCGCGAACAACTGCAAACCGAGCTGCAACGCATCCACCGTCAGGTCGGTACCAGTTTCGTGTTCGTCACCCACGACCAGAACGAAGCGCTGGCGCTGTCCTCGCGCATCGCGATTTTCAACCACGGCAAGCTGACCCAGGTCGACACCCCGGAGAACATCTACAACCGCCCCGAGAGCCGTTTCGTCGCCGAGTTCCTGGGCAAGATGAACCTGTTCCCGCTGGACAACCTGACCCGCAACGGCCAGACCGCCAGCGGCCGCTGCGGCACCAGCGTATTGCATGCCCAGGCGCCGAACGCACTGAGTGCGGCACCGATCGTGCTGGCCGTGCGCCCCGAGCACATGGAGCTGCACAGCGAGTGCCCGACCCGGGAGGGCTACAACGTGATGCCCGCGCAACTCACCGACAAGGTTTATCAAGGCTCCAGCACCCATCTGGCGCTCAAGGTCGGCGGCGACACGCTACCGATCAACCTGTCCGTACCCGGCAATCACCCGGGGGCGTCGATGCCCGGCGGCGCGCCGGTGTGGCTGAGCTGGCCGGTGCAGCAAAGCTTCCTGCTACAGGCCTGAACCGCAAAAAACTGCGTCACAAAGCTCTCTTCCAATGACAACAAAAAGGCCGGTGCCCATGCAGGCACCCGCCAACTGAGGACTTGCCCATGCGCCAGGATCACCAACAAGACTGCATCGAAGTGCTTATCGAAAAGGCCCGCGACGGTCAGATCAACCGCCGCACCTTCATCCAGGCCATGGGCCTGCTGGCCGCGGTGCCATTGGCGCTGCGCAGCGGCATCAGCTGGTCGGCGGACAAGCCGCTGGTGGTGGTCAACTGGGGCGGCGACGCCCTGAACGCGTTCCGCTCGGCGTGGACCGACACCTTCACCAAGAACACCGGCATCCAGGTGCGCATCGACGGAGCCGGCCCGACCGAAGGCGCCATCCGCTCGCAACTGGCCAGCGGCCAACCGAGCTGGGACGTGGTCGACGTCGAGAGCTACAGCGCCATCGTGCTGGGCCGGGAAAAGATCCTGCAGCCACTGGACTACAACACCATCAAGCGCGATCAGGTGGCCCCGGCGCTCTCTTCCGATTACGGCATCGCCAGCTACCAGTTCAGCTACGTGATGGCCTGGGACAGCGAAAAATTCGGTGAAAACGGGCCCAAGACCTGGGCCGATTTCTGGGACGTGAAGAAATTCCCCGGCAAGCGCACGCTGTACAAATGGATGAACGGCATGCTCGAAGCGGCGTTGCTGGCCGACGGCGTTCCAGCTGACAAGCTGTACCCGCTGGACGTGCCACGGGCCCTGAAGAAGATCGACGAGATCAAGCCGCACGTCTTGTCGTTCTGGAGTTCGGGGGCCGAGAGCCAGCAACTGATGGTCGACGGCGAGGTGTCGGTGGGTGCGATCTGGCACACCCGCGCCAAGCTGCTCAGCGAAGACACCGACAACCGCGTGCGCTGGAGCTTCGACAACGGTTTCATCAACTCCAGCAGTTGGGCGGTATTGAACGGCAACCCCGGCGGCACTCAACCGACCATGCAGTTCATCCAGCAAGCCTTGCAGCCTGAAGGCCAGCTCAAGCTGTTCGAACTGCTGGGCAACGGGCCTTCCAACAGCGCCACGGAAAAGCTGATGTCGACCAAGCAACTGGAAGCCAACTGCGCCTCCGAAGAAAACCTGAAAAAGCAGATCGCTCTCAACGCCCAGTGGTACGCCGACAACTACTCCAAAGCCCTGGAAGAGTACCTGACGCGGTTGTCCAAGTGAGCCTGTGACCATGACCACCACCCTGACCTCGACCCTGACCGCCCCCAAGCCCCGCTTCAGCTCGCCGGGCCTGGAGCGCGGCCTGTTGCTGTTTCCGCTGCCGGTGTTGCTGCTGGTCTTCTACGTGCTGCCATTCCTCGGCGTGGTCGGCTGGAGCTTCTCGCTGCCGACGCCGGGCATCGAGCAGTACCAGCGCATCGCCACCGACCCGGCGATCCACGAAATGCTCTGGCGCACGTTGCGCCTGTGCCTGACCGTCAGTGGCCTGGCCTTGATGATCGGTTACCTGCTGGCCTACTGCTGGGTGTTCAGCCCGCCGTTCTGGCAGCGCGTGGTGGAGATCTGCATCTTCATTCCGTTCTGGATTTCCGTGCTGGTGCGGGCCTTCGGCTGGTTGATCGCCCTGCGCAGCAACGGCGTGCTCAACAACGGCCTGATGGGCATGGGGCTGATCGACCAGCCGCTGCAACTGAGCCGCAATGAGATAGGCGTGGTCATCGGCATGCTCCACGTGATGATTCCGTATGCGGTGTTCCCGCTGCTGTCGACCATGCGTCAACTCGACCAGCGTGTGCTCATGGCCTCGCGCGGCCTGGGGGCCGGTGCCTTGCGCACCTTCTGGCAAGTGCTGCTGCCGCAGACCCTGCCGGGCATTCTGGGCGCGTTCATCATGGTCTTCGTGTTCTGCCTGGGCTTCTTCATCACCCCGGTGCTGTTGGGTGGCGGGCAAACGGTGATGATCGCCGAGTATGTGTTCCTGCAAATGTTCCAGACCAGCAACTGGGGCCTGGGCGCGGCACTGAGCGTGGTGTTGCTGGCCCTGGTCAGCGCGCTGATCTGGGTGCTGTTGAAAATGACCCGCGTCAACCGACTGGTAGGCTGAGATCACTATGAATACCCATCGCACAAGCCTGAGTACGCGGCTGTTGGCCGTGGTCGCCATGGCCTTCATGCTGTTCCCGCTGCTGACGGTCATTCCGGTGTCGTTCACCAGCAAGCGCTTCCTGTCGATGCCCGAAGGCAACTGGTCGCTGCGCCACTACGAAGCGCTGGTGAGCAACCCGGACTGGTTCCACGCCATCAGCCAGAGCCTGAGCATCGCCTTCGCCACCAGCCTCATCGCCACCCTGCTGGCCGCCAGTTTCAGCCTCGGCATCTGGTACATGCGCTCCAAATGGGCCACGGCCCTGATCGGCCTGGTGCTGTTGCCGATGGCGATCCCGCCGGTGATTTCCGCACTGGTGCTGTACTTCATGGAGACCAAGCTCGGTCGCTTCGCGCCGGGCATGGGCTACGACACCCTGACCGGCGTGGTGATTGCCCACGTGATCATGGTGGTGCCGTACGGTGTAGTGACCATGCTGGTGGCCCTCAGCCAGATCGACCGGCGCATCGAACTGGCCTCGCGCAACCTTGGCGCCAGCCTGATGCAGACCACGTTCATGGTGATCCTGCCGAACCTGAAACTGGGTCTGGCCTCCACCGCGCTGTTGGGTTTCGCCCTGTCCTGGGAAGAAGTGGCGGTGACGCTGTTCATCACCAGTGTCAACGTCGACACCCTGCCCAAGCGCATCTGGAGCGGCTTGCGCGATAACGTCGACCCGAGCGTCGCGGCGATCTCGGTGTTGTTGATCTCGCTGACGTTGCTGGTGCTGATCGGACGGTTGGTGGTTCAGCATCTGGCGGATAAGCGGGCGCAGAAACTCCTGCATCCGTAAGCACTTCAAAAAAAGCCCTGCGCTTGCCATACAAGCGCGGGGCTTTTTTCGTTCAACCGCCGCAATCCCCTGTAGGAGCGAGCTTGCTCGCGATGATCTCAAAGGCACCGCGCTCATCCAGAATGAACGCGTCATCGTTAACGTCCATCGCGAGCAAGCTCGCTCCTACAGAAAGCGAAATCATGACCAGCCGCCTGTTCATCCGTGACAACGCCGTCCCGGTCCAATAGATTAGGCGGCCTGAAAAAGCCCCCGGGCTTTCTCGCCCCTATTCAAGTTCAAAGAAGTAGTGAAATTTCAATGTCCGATTCCAACACCGCTGAATCCGTAGTCACCTTGTCGTCCAAAGCGGAATACGAAAACTCCATCAATCTTTCACAACACGTACCCCAGGCGAAAACCATCAGCGAGATGGTGCTGGACGCTTTCCAGTCCACCCGCGAAAGTGACCAGATCCGCGAACTGCGCGCCGCCATTCGGCAGGCCCACGACAGCTTCGACGACGACAAGGCCTATGAACTGATGGGCCAGCTCAAGCAACTCAAGGACGCCGAAGCCGCCGACATCGCCGCGCTGGAAGACCTGAGCAGCAAGTTTCCGATCAGCCGCATCCTCTCCAGCTTCAAGGACGACCCGGCGTTCCAGGAGATCGTCTACGGCCTGGCCCTGAAGGTGCTGAACCAGACGCACCAGGCCATCAGCAACCCGAGCGGCGGCAAGAGCAAGGCCGCCAAGGCCAAGAAAGAAGTCGAAGTGTTCACCATCAGCAAGGACGGCATCAGCGTCACCCTGCCGCTGCGCACCCCGCGCTCGCGCCTGAACGTCGACCGTGAAGCCCTGGAGTTCCTCGGTTTCACCTTCGTTGGCGAAGGCGATGAGGCGGAACTGGAAAGCGAGACGTTCCTGGACAACAGCGGCGCCGAGCAAGCGGTCAACCGCAAGAACATCATCACCGCCCTGCAACAGCAGACGGCGTTCGATGGGTATAGCATCGCCGCGCAGTAATCGCGGCAGTTGTGGTCAGGGGCTTGCCTGTGCTGAGGAGCTTGCCTGTGGCGAGGGGGCTTGCCCCCGTTGGGTGGCGCAGCCACCCCAATCAACCTATTTGAGTCTTTCAGGAAAACCGCATTCACCGAGTTTACGACGGCTTCGCCGCCGAACGGGGGCAAGCCCCCTCGCCACAGGCAACCCCCTTCACCACAAGGTCCTCAGCGACTGACTCAAGAGCCCCGCCATCCGTGCGGGGCTTTTTATTGCCCGTGATTCGGGCAAAACCGCGATTACTCTTCCAGTATCGACGCTGAACAACCCTTCCCTTCACCCATGAGCACCACGGGTCCGCCTGCGGGGAGCGTCAACTCACTTTCCAGCCCAGACCTCGGTGGTGCAACTGCTGAGGTCATCATGAACACGACCCCTTTGTATCGCCAACTGGCCAATCACTATCTGGACGCTATCCGCAGCGGCACCTTGAAAACCGGTGAGCGCTTGCCCTCGATCCGCTTGATGATGGAAAAACACGCCGTCAGCCTGTCGACCGCGGTACAGGTGTGCCGGGAACTGGAAGACTGCGGCGTGCTGGAAGCCCGACCGCGTTCCGGCAACTACATTCGCCAGCCCGACGCCCTGCCCAGGCCCGCCCCGGTTGCCTCGGCGCCAGCGCTGGATACCAGCGCCTATGTCGGCATTCATCAACAGGTTTCAACGGTGCTCAAGGCCAGTCAGCGCGCAACGATCAAGGTCAATTTTGCCAGCGCCTACTGCGCGCCGGAGCTTTATCCGCTGAAGACCTTGCAAGACAACATGATCAAGTCGCTGCGCTACGACACCCGCCTGCTCGGCGTCGCGGGCTCGACCTGCGGAAACAGCGCATTGCGCCACCTCCTGGCGCGGCGGGCGCTAGTCAGCAAGACCCACCTGGCCCCCGAGCGGATCGTGATCACCAACGGCGCCACCGAAGCGATCAACCTGGCCTTGCGTGCAATCACCCGCCCCGGCGACACCGTGGCCGTGGAGTCGCCGACCTTCTACGGTCTGCTGCAAATTATCGAAAGCCTGAGCCTGCGAGTACTGGAAGTCCCGGCCTCGGCTCACACCGGGCTCAATCTGGCGGCCCTGGAACTGCTGCTGCAAGGCCCTGAACGGGTCACGGCGTTGATCGTCATTCCCAACCTGCAAAACCCGCTGGGCAGCATCATGCCCGACGCCAACAAGGCACGGCTGGTGAAACTGTGCGCCGAGCACAACACCGTGCTGATCGAAGACGACACCTACGGCGACCTGGTGGACACCGAGCAGCCGCTGTCCACGCTCAAACACTGGGACCGCACCGACAACGTGATCTATTGCGCCTCGCTGAACAAAACCCTGGCACCGGGCATGCGCCTGGGCTGGATCAGCGCCGGCAAATGGCACGACCGTGTGGAGATGCTCAAGCATACGCAGTCGCGGGGGTGCGAGCTGTTATCGCAACTGGCGGTCAGCGAATTCATGCGCACACCCTCTTATGAACGTTACCTGCGACGGTTGAGGAAAACCCTGACCGTACAACGCGCGCAGATGAGCACGGCAATCGCCCGCTATTTTCCCATCGGCACCAGCATGACCCACCCGCAAGGCGGCACGCTGTTATGGGTGGAATTGCCTCGCCGACATTCATCCATGGCGTTTTTTCACGAAGCGCTGAAGGTCGGCATCCAGATTTCCCCTGGGGATATCTTTTCCAACACCGAGCGTTTCGATCACTTTGTGCGCATTGGCTGCGGTGCGCCGTATTCGCCACGGATTGATGAGGCACTGCAGACGTTGGGACGTATCCTGAAAGCTCAGGGTTAACACCGGCACTGTGGGAGCGGGCTTGCTCGCGAAGGCGTCAGTACGTTCAAAATTGATGTGTCTGACACACCGCTTTCGCGAGCAAGCCCGCTCCCACAGGGTTTGAGGTGATCTTCAGATCGGGGGTTGGTGCAGACAAACGATATGCGGATCGTCATTCCAGTGCGGGAAGCGCTCGGCGATCAGCGGGTCGTGGCCGGGGATGACGTGGTCTTCGCCATCGGCCAGGCGGTCTATCTCGGTGAAGGCTTCGAGGGTTTGCGCCAGGTCATCGAGGATCGGGAACGGACTGCGCTCACGAATATTCACCCACAGGTGCGCGGCATCCGAGGCCAGTACAATCCAGCCGCGCTCAGTGTTCACGCGCACCACCTGGCTGCCCGGCGTGTGTCCGCCCACGGGGTGCAGGGTCACACCTGGCAACACTTCGACCGTGCCGCTGTGCAAACGCATCCGCCCTTCGAACAGCGGCGGCAGCGCCGACATCACGTCCTCGACCTCGTAGGTTTTGTTCACCGTGCGATGGGACATTTTCGGCCCGGTGCAAAAACGCAGTTCCGCTTCCTGCAAATGCACGGTCGCCTTCGGAAACAGCCCGAGGTTGCCGGCATGGTCCCAATGCAAATGGGTCAGAATCAGGTGTTCGACCCGGGCCGGATCGATGTCCAGCTGTCGCAGGGATTCCTCCGGCAGGCGGTACATCTGGCGATTGCGCCGATCCGCCGTGGCCGGTTGGAAACAGGTGTCGACCACGATCACCTGCTGCTCGTTGCGGATGACCCAGAAGTAGTAATCCAGCGGCATCGGCGCATTCGGATCACCGCAACAGGCGTCGTAGAGAAAATTCTCCCTGGCGGTGCGCTGGGCGTTTGCGCCGACACGGATGGCGAACACTTCGTACACAGGCATGGACATAGACACCTCCGGGCTCAGGCGGCCGCCGTGGTTTTGAGGGTCGGACGGAAGTCGAAATCGATCTGGTCGCTGATGCCCAGGTCCTGTGCCAGCTTATGCAGGCCGCTGTAGTCGCGCATGATGGTCGCGTTCTTGTTGCTCTCGCGGGTGTCGGCAATGATCAACACCGCCTCCTCGACCCCGAGTTGCGTCAGAATCGCCTCCCACATCGAGTAGTCCTGAGCGATAAAAGCACTCAGCGCCACCGACAGGTTGCGAGCGAAAAACTCCCGCTGGGTCGGCTGCATGTTCGCGTACATGACCTTCGCCACTTCAGCCAGCACCTTGCTGTGGGCGTATTCGTCGCGGTTGTGCTGCTCGGCCACCTGGCGGTTCTGCGGCTGGATGGTCTGGTCATCCGCCAGCAGATCCAGATAGGCGTTGACGCTGATTTCGGCCACCACCGCAAAGGTGATCGCCGCCAGATCCCGCTGCCATGGCTCGGTCAGCTCTGCCTGCAAGGCCTTCAGGCGCAGGTAAGTGACGGACGGCGGCAGATCCAGATTCTGATCCAGCGCCCGCTCCAGTCTGGTCCGTTCGATGGCGCGCAGGTGCATCAGTGTGTGGTAGTGCTCGTCGATCAGGGTCTGTTGCATGGCCTCGCGAAAATGCCAGTCGTCCTTGCCCAGGTACTGATTGGCAATGACGCTGAGGGCCGGATTGACAATGTGTTCTTCGGCGGTGACGGTGCGCAGGTTGTAGCCGATCCAGCCCCAGGTCACCACGCTGCTTTTGAGCTCGTCACTCAAGGCCTGGAATGTCGGGTGATGGAAAAACGGCACCATGCACTCCGGGTAATCCGGGCGCAGCGGGTCGAACGCTTCAATGATCTGGGCCCTGTCCGGCGCACAGACGGAGGCGCGCCTGGTCCAGGCCTGGTTGAGCCGCACGATCAGTTGATGATCGACCTGGGCGATCTCGATTGCTGTTTGCATGACGCGATACCTGTAAGACGCGTACCCGCCAAGGGGTACGCCAAAAGAATGAAGGGCGCCGGAAAAATCAGGCCAACCAATAGCGGGTCAGGTTGCGCGCCGGATCAGTGTAACGACTGCGGGCGTGAATCATCCGCCAGTTGTCCCAAATCAGCAGGCATCCGTCGGGAATCAGCACCGGAATGTTGTGCTCGACGAAGTACGCCTCGCCGAGCGCGGCAAACCTGGCCAGCGGCGAGGAGCTGTTGGCGACCAGGGATTGTTGTAGAGCTTCCTTTGACGGGTTTACATCGCCATAGTGAAACTGGTTGTAACTGAAGCGGAAAATATCCCCGTCCTCCGTAGGCGTGAGGATGTACTCCTTGACCCGCCGTTGTCCCGGTTCGCCCGGTTTGGCGGTGGCGACAAATTCTACCGGCGTGTCATCCAGCCACTCACGCAGTTCTGGTTCACTGCGCTCCAGGGACTTGAGAAATTCGTAGCCGTCCACCAAACCGGTGTGCCCGCCCCCGCACGTGGCCTGCTTATGGCAATGCAACGCCAGATAACGCGGCGGCGGGCCGTACACCGGCGCCTCAGTGTGCGGGCCAATGCCGTTCATGCTCTGGGAATAGGGCAAGTCTTCGTAGCCTGGCTTGCGGGTAATGGCAAAGGCCGTCTGGCCGTTGAACTGCGGAATGATCCGACCGAACGCCTGCAAGGTGCCGGTGACATCATCGGCAAATTCGTCCGCAGTCAGCACAGTCCAGCCCAGCGTCGACAGTTCTTCATGGCGATGGCCAAGCAAAATGTAAGGTTGAGACGCAACAATCCCTTGATCCGACATGGTGAGATTCCTGGCAGGTGATCAGGCGTTTACGGTTGAGGTGTAGGCGGCAATGAAGTCGCGGCAGGCGTCGCCCGGTCGATAGCGGCGCTCATCGATGCTCTGCACCGGGGTGATTTCGGCGGCGGTGCCGGTGAGAAAACATTCATCGAAGTCGCCAAGCTCCGTAGGCAGAATCGTCCGCTCAACCACCTGATAATCCAACGCCCTGGCCAGTTCGATTACGGTTTGCCGGGTAATGCCGTTGAGAAAACAATCCGGCAGCGGCGTATGCAGCGTCCGGCCTTTGACGAAGAACACATTGGCGCTGGTGGCTTCGGCGACGTGGCCGCGCCAGTCGAGCATCAGCGCATCGTGGTAACCCGTGTTCTCGGCGTCGTGCTTGCTCAGCGTGGCGATCTGGTAATGCCCGGAAGCCTTGGCCTCGAACGGGCTGCTGCAGGGTGGCGGACGGCGCCAGCTCGCGGTTTTCAAGCGGATGCCGGCCATGCGCGCCGCCGGGTCGAAATAGCTCGGCCACTGCCAGCAGGCGATGGCCACGTGCACACGGTTGAAGCGCGCCGAGGTGGAGATCATTTCACTGCCGCGCCAGGCCACCGGGCGCAGATAACCCTCGACCACCTTGTTGCGTTGCAGCAGTTCATGGCTCGCCGCTTCCAGTTCGGCCAGCTCATAGGGGATGGCAAAATCCATCAGGTGCGCCGAGCGGTACAGCCGCTCACTGTGCTCGCGCAGCTTGAAGATCCTGCCGTTGTAGACCCGCTCGCCTTCATACACGGTGCTCGCGTAATGCAGGCCATGGGTCAGCACATGCAACTGCGCCCGGGACCACTCGACGAACTCGCCGTCGAGCCAGATGACACCCTCGCGCTGATCAAACGGGATACCGCTCATATCCATATCTCCCCATTGTTCATGAATGTTCCTACGCCGTTTCCAGCAACACCGGTATCAATTCCGGCACGGTGGCGAGCTCGGTCTGAAAGAAGAACGAGCGCTCGCCGAAGGCCGGTTGCAAGTCGTCGAACCAGGTCACCTGCGGATCGAAGCGCGCGTAGAACGTGCGCAACACCCATTGCGGATTGCGTGCCTGGAGGAACTGCAGGACAAAGACTTTTTCCCCGGCGACAGTCTCGATGCCGTTGATCAACACCTTGCCGTAGAAGGTGCTCATGGACGGCCCGCGCACTGTGCGCGCCAGCCCGGACACCGTGCGGTACGCGGCCTGGAAGATCTCGAAGGCCCGGGCCAGCGGCATCGCGAAGTAGTGGCTGGGACCGGTGTCACGCTCGACGAACATGTAATAAGGCACGGCCCCGAGCCGCACACCTTCGGTCCACAGCGCGGCCCAATCGGCGGGGTTTTCGTTGATGTGGCGGATCACCGGCGCCTGCATGCGCACCGTCGCGCCCGTCGAGCGAATGCGCTCGATGGCCTGGCGGGCGATGGCCTGGCGGATCTCCACCGGGTGGTTGTAGTGGCCCATGATCGACAGGTTTTTTCCCGCCGCGACGATGCGCCGGAACAGCTCCAGCAACTCGGGCGCATCCTTGTCGCTGACAAAACGCTGCGGCCAGTACGCCACCGATTTGGTGCCGATGCGGATGCTCTTGAGGTGTGGCAAGTGCAGCAGCGGCTCGATGTAACCGGCCAGCGAGCGGGTGTTCATGATCATCGGGTCGCCGCCGGTAATCAGCACGTCCGTGACTTCGGTATGCACCCGCAGGTAACTGACCAGCTCCTGGGACTCTCGGGCGTTGAACTTGAGCTCTTCTTCGCCGATGAACTGCGCCCAGCGGAAACAGAAGGTGCAGTACGCGTGACAGGTCTGACCGGCACCGGGGAAAAACAGCACGGTCTCGCGGTACTTGTGCTGGATGCCCGGTAGGACTTTGCCGTTGAGCGTGACGCCGTTGTGGGTCAACTGTCCGGCCGGATGCGGGTTCATGCGCAGCCAGATCGCCTCGATCCGGCGCTTGATCGCCGCGCTGTCATCCAGCTCGATCAGTTGTTTGAGCGAGGCGTATTCCTCTGGCAGCAACATGTCCTTGTGGGGGAAGGTCATGCGGAAAACCGGATCGTCCGGAATGTTGTCCCAGTCGATCAGCGTGCCCAGCACATAGTCGTTGGTGCGAAACGGCATGACCCGGGCCACGACGGTCATGGCCTCCTGCAACGCCGGCGTCAGCTTGTGCCAGTAAGGTGTGTCGCGGATGGTGCGTGAGTTATAGGGTTTGTAGCGTTCGTGCTCCGACAGTCCTTGCATGGCCGCGCTCCTGGTGGTTGCCCTGAGTGTTGTTAGGCGATGGCCGGCGCTTTGCGCTCTATGTCCATCCACGCCCGAACGCTGTCGCGGTCCCACTGGCGACGCACATAGGCTTGGAGCCGTGCCGGCACCGGATCGCCGTTGGCAACCAGGCGGTTGAGCATGATTGCCAGGTCGGTGTCGGCAATGCTCCAGTCACCGAACAGATGCTCGGCGCCCTCCTCCAGCAAATGGTCGGCGACGAACGACAGGCGTTCGACGGCGGCTTGGGCCTCGTCGGACAGCGCGGTGTTTTTCTTGCCGAAGTACACCAGGTCAAACGGGCGCTCCTTGCGCACCACCAGCAAGTCACTGCGCAGCCAGGCCTGCAATTGACGGGCGCGGGCACGCTGCTGGAGGCCTTGCGGATAGAGTTTTTTATGCCCCGGGCAGAGTTCATCGAGGTACTCGGCAATCGCCGATGATTCCGACAAGGCAAAATCGTCGTGAACTAACGTTGGAATTTTGCAGGTCAGCGAAAGATCGCGATAACTCGCCCCATAGTTTTCGCGTGATTTCAGATCAACCGTGACAAGTTCAAATGAAAGTTGCTTTTCCTTGAGCGCGACAAAAGCCGACATCGCGAAAGCGCTGACATGATCGGCGCCGACATACAGTTTTAGCTTCCTGTTTTCCATAGAGCACTCCATTGACTGACTGCAGGGATTAACGTGCATTGGAAGTGATCGTAGTTAGTTGAATGAAGGCTGAATAGATACAGAATTTGTCCGTTTCAATCGATACAGAAAGTGGCTCTTTACCGGCAGACACGCCGCCAAAAGCGCTGCAAATGGAGATACAGGGGCAGGCCTGTAAAACAAAAAAAGGGAGCCAACGAAGGTTGGCTCCCTGGGTTGATTCGTTGGGTAATTACGGCTGGGTGGTGATCAGGCCATGGCTGTCGGCAAAGTTCGAGAGCAGTGCCATTTGTGGCATGTTGCTCATGTTCAGCATCGCCAGAGGCTCGTGTTTGCTGGTGTTGACGAAGCCATGCCGGGTCCAGGCCGGCACCAGCAGCACGTCGCCGCTGCTGATGTTGACCCCATCGGCATCGCCGAGGCTCAGCACGCCACTGCCACACTGGATAACGAACAGATGCCACCAGGAATGGGCGTGACCGTTGAGCGTCACACCGGGGTTCAGCCATTGCATGGCGATCGCCATCCCGGGCGTCACTGCACAGCCGTCAATGCTCTTGTCGTGAGCCAAGGCGACAATATCCACGTCGCTGGCCTCAAGGGTCTGACGCATTCCCGCCAACTCAGTGCCTTTCCACACCTTGGCACTTTGCGGTCGATGATGCAGGCTCTGACGAAAGTCCTTATATGAAAAAAACGCACCTTGAAAGTTATCCATTCGCACGCCCTTTCTTTTTATTTCCCACACTTTAGCGCTAAACCTTAAGTTATAGGGTTCAGCGCTGTAAAGTCTGAAATTAATTTACAAAACCGATGGGCGCAAGGCGGCGATCATATCCACTTCTATCGCGGCATTCTTGGGTAATTGATAAACACCGACTGTAGTGCGCGTATGTTTACCGGCATCGCCCAACACGTGGCTGAACACATCCGAGGCGCCGTTGGCCACTTCGCTCAAGTCGACAAAATCCGCCGTGGACTTCACATAGACCGTTACCCGGATCAATGACTTGATCTTGTCCAGCGAACCGATGGCATCGACGATCAACGCCAGTCCGCGCATCGCACTGATGCTGGCGGCCGCTTGCGCATCGGCCATGCTGAGGTCCAGCCCGACGCGGCCGGGGTAATGGATCTTGCCGTTCATGCGTGGCACCAGGCCGCTGATGTACAGCTCATCGTGATGACGGATCAGCGGCGCGTAATGCCCGCCTGCGGTGTTTTCGCCGTAGATGTCATAACCAAACTCTTTGGCCAGGGCGATGAAGCGTTCATCGCAGGTCATGTGCTGGATCATTGATCGAACCCTCTTGATCAGTAATGCAAAAAACGGGTGCTTGCGGACTCAGCACACGGCGCGGGTGGCCGGTGCCAGGCTAGTCACCTCAATGCGTGACTCAATCGACTCGGCCAGGCGCAACAGGTCGTTGCTCAGTTGCCCGTAGTGTTCGTTGAACAACACGATGTGGCCGATGAATGAGAAGTTGTCTTTGACCAGCGCGCTGACCGAGTCGCCAATCCGCTTGGCGTACTGCCCTTCCACCAGGTCGATGCGCAGTACGCGGGCCAGGGCCTCGATGTCTGGTGTTGCCCGCAGGATGCCGCCGGCTGGCGCTCTTAGCAGGCGAATGCCGCAGTAGCCGCGAGCCACTGGCTCATGCTGCTCGGTCTTGCCTTCCACCGCCCAGCGCACCCAGCGTTCCCACGGATCGAAATTGACGAAGGCGCGCTTGGCCAGGTCCCAGATGTGCATGCCGCCAGGGCGCATGTTGGTTTCCACGGCGCTGGTCAGGTTGTCGCGGCGCAGGAACACTTCGTTGTGCCAGGCACCGTTGTCCCCGGACACCAGACCCGCCATATGCCGACCGGCAGCCATCAAGCGTGCCTGAACCTGCGCCGCAAGCGGTGCAGGGACGACTTGCTGGATCTCGGCGCGGTAGGCGCCTTCGGTGGTGGTTTTTTCAGTCACCCAGGTGCTGCCGGCCACGTAGTCCCAGCTGTATTCGCGTGCGTTCTGCACCAGCTCTTCAAGGACGATGCCGCCTTCGCGATAAGGCTTCAGGGCGAGCCAGGCGTCATCGCATTCCGAAGGGTGATGGATGACGCGACAGCCTCGGCTGGCGCCTTCGCAGGCCGGTTTGATGAAGGCCTTGCCGCCCAGTTCGACGACGCGCTGGCGCAGTTCCGGCAGGCTTTCGACTCGTGCGGAAAACACTGGCCGGTATTCTTCAGGGGAGGTGCCGGCCGCCGCTTCGAGCCGGCGAAAGATCTGCTTGTCCAGCCCCGCCCGCGCTTCGTCCGGGGTAATGCCCGGCAGGCCGAAGTGGCTGGCCAGCGCTGCACCAAGCAGCACGCCGCGATCGGAGAACGGTAGTACGCCGATCAGTTTCCAGTTGTCGGCATTCAGGCACCCCACCACCAGTTCAAGGGATGCCGCCACATCTTTCTCGGCCAGCGAAGTGCTGCAGACGTGATCGGCCACCTGGTCGTCATGCGGCTGAATTTTCTCGACCAGCAGGATGAGCCTGGCGTTGTAGAGCGACTTGCACAGCTCGCGCAGTTTCTGGATGTCGTGAACCCGATTGCCGTTGTACCCGACCACTACCACGCATGAAGTCGTATTCATTAATGCCCCCGACCTGCAAAGTGAAAACCGCAACGGCGATGACTCAGTCATGCAACGACGCATTGGATTGACGGTTGAGCCAGTACCAGGCCAGGATCCCGCCGGCGCCGATGGCGGCGAGGACCAGCGCGTTGTACGGCGCCGGCACCACTCGCATGATCAACACGGTCAGCCCGGCCCCCACACCCAGGGACACTTCCTTGACGAACATGTTGTTTTGCTTGACCGAGAAGTAATCGAGGTAGCTGAAGGCGCATTCGGCGATCGACAGCAACGCCACCCAGATCAGCGCCCCGACAAGGGTTTCGACGTGGAACGCGGCGGGCGAAGACAGCACGGCAAAGCCGCCGACGATGATCCCGATCACCGCCACGACCTTGAAGCGCCCGGTGCGCTCGATCAGCTTCATCACCGGCACCTGGGCGAACACCACCACGGCGCTGTTGAGGATCAGCATCAAGCCGTACCAGGCCGGCAACTCGCCGGTCTTGAGCAGGATCGCCTGTGGCAGGATCGAGAACACCCCGAACAGCTTGATGCCCATGATGATCCCGGCGATCACCCACGGCAGTTTGTTACCCCAGCGGCTGCCGACCTGACTGGCCGGACGGGCCAGCACCGGTTCGCTGGTGAAGGTCGCGCCGAGGGCGATCGGCAGGCACAGCAACACGAACGCCGCCGCACCGAGGAAAAACATCGTTGGGGTGAGTAGCGGCGACAGCAGGATCAAACCGGCCACCAGGCTGCCCATGTTCATGGCCACGCGGTTGTAGGCCGCACCTTCCTTGGTCTGGGCCGCTTCGCTCTTGATCAGGTAACCGGCTATGGCAATGCCGTAGGCAAAGAGTGCGGCGGCAAACATCACCATGCCTTGATTGCTGGTCAGCGCCAGCAGCACCAGGCCCAGGCCGGCACACAGCAGCGTGACGCTCAGGGAGCGGCGGCCAAGCACCAGTAAAGTCAGGGGCAACAGCAGCAACAAGGCGCGATATCCAAGGGCCAGGATGCTGTTGGTGGCCGTGTCGAGCCAGACGTTGGCCTTGCCCAGCACCGCGAACAGCGAGACAGCCGTGATGATCCGGATCGTGAATAACCGCAGGTTAATGACCGGTTTGGCCACCGCGACCGTTGTTTCGACACTCATGCAGCACCTCAGGAACCGGATGAACGCCCGCCAACCAAGGCCGACATTCAGAAAAGTCTGTAAGGGCATGGTAGAGAGAGAGGCTTGTCCTGATCAGGGCAAGTTCGTATAGAATCCAACGAACTTTACTGCCGGAGAGACCAGTAAAATGCAGGTTCAACGTGCAGTCATTGCCGCCATTGAATTCCAGCCCGGCGCGCCGCTGGTGCAGCAGATCGTCGATCAGCTGACGCAAGCCATCAGCACCGGGGGCCTGCCCCACGGCGCCAAGCTGCCGCCGATTCGCGAACTCTCCGACTTGATGAACGTGGGCAAGTCCACGGTGGTCGATGCCCTGGACCGGATGCGGGCCAAGGGGCTGGTGGTGTCGCGCCAGGGCTCGGGGCATTACGTGCATCGCTCCGAAGCGGCGCTGAAAAGTGGTACCGGCCCGGACCTGCAACCCCAGGACACCCTCAGCGTGATTCGCCGCGCACTGCTGTTGGACAACGGTGCGCTGCGCCCCGGCTGCGGTTTCCTGCCGACCTCGTGGCTACCCGCCGAAGAATTGCAGAAAGCCGTGCGCAGTACCCTGCGAGCGACATCGTTGCGCATGGGCGAGTACGGCGTGGCCGGCGGTTACTTGCCGTTGCGCCAGGCCTTGCGGGTCAAACTGGCGACCTTCGGCATCGAAGCGCCGGTGGACCAGATCATCACCACCGCCAACACCATGCAGGCCATCGACCTGCTGATGCGCCTGCTGGTCAAACCCGGCGACACCGTACTGCTCGATGCCCCCTGCTACTTCAACATGCACGCCAACCTGGCGCTGCACGGGGCCAAAGTCATCACCATCGCCCGGGATTGCGACGGCATGGACCTCGACGCGCTCGAGCAACTGCTGATCGCCCACAAACCCGTGCTGTACATGACCAACAGCACACTGCATAACCCCACCGGCCACTCGTTCACCCCGGCCCAGGTCTACCGCTTGCTGGAACTGAGCCACCGCCATGGCTTCCACATCGTCGAAGACGATCTGTATTGCGATATCCAGCAACGCCGCACCCCGCGCCTGGCGGCCAGCGGGCTGGACAATGTGAGTTATGTGTC
Organism: Pseudomonas sp. FW305-70; assembly: GCF_058783925.1. Taxonomy (NCBI): domain Bacteria; kingdom Pseudomonadati; phylum Pseudomonadota; class Gammaproteobacteria; order Pseudomonadales; family Pseudomonadaceae; genus Pseudomonas; species Pseudomonas sp. FW305-70. Next base: position 27,976 of record NZ_JBYSYZ010000032.1, on the reverse strand, counting down.
CGGCTTCTCCAAGACCCTGACCGCCAACAGCCGCGTCAGCTACACCGTGCTCTCGCCACAACTGGCGGCACGGATGGTCGCCCTGAAAATGGCCTGTGGTGGCGTGACCTCGGAACTGGCGGAGCAGATTACCTGCACCATGCTCAGCGACGGCAGCTACGCCAAGCATGCGCGGCGCACGGTGGACCGGTTGTATGAATCCAACAGTCGAGTGGCCAGTTGGTTGGCTCAGGCCGGGTGTTCGCTTTCCTCGTTGCCCGGCGAAGGCGTGTTTATCTGGGCGCAGTTGCCGGAGGGCTTGCACGCCGAGAATCTGGCTCGCCAAGGCCTGGAAAATAACATGGTATTGGCACCGGGTACCTTGCTGAGCAAAGGGCCGAATGCCAGTCAGTTCCTGCGCTTCAACGTGGCGCACAGCGATAGTCTGCAGGTGCGTGAGCGGTTTTTCCGCTTGCTGGATAAACCCCATAAATAACTGACTGCTCTCAATCCTGTGGGAGCGGGCTCGCGAAGAGGCCGTCACATCCAGCATCAATGTCGCCTGACGCACCGCCTTCGCGGGCAAGCCCGCTCCCACAGGGGGTCAGCGTCGTACATAAAAGTGACGGCACCACCAATCCAATGTGGGAGCGGGCTTGCTCGCGAAGAGGCCGTCACATCCAGCATCAATGTTGCCTGGCACACCGCCTTCGCGAGCAAGCCCGCTCCCACAGGGGTTGTGGTGTCCCGGCCATCCCCGGCCAGCAGATCGCTACGATTGCCGACCTCATCCTTGCCGGCTAACTTCGCCCCCCGTCGCTGCCAATTCAGCGACCGGGCCTGAGAACCCGAGTAAGATGCCACGCAGCTACGCCCCACGATTGTTGGCGTTTTTTTACGCCTGAATTTTCGTGCTATGGCGGCTGTGTGTGGGAGACCTTAGGGTCTGCCGGGTCCTGCATCTCCGGTTTCTCAGCCTGCGCACAGCTGCCACCCATTCGCCTGAGAACGAACGGGACAGCTTCACTTATGCAGGAGTTACAAATGAACGCTATCGATCCGTCTGCTACACCAGTCATGCCCCTCCACCTCCAGCCCAACAGGAGGTGAAGCCCAATGACCAACCCCCAAGACCTGAAAACCATCGGCCTCACCCCCTTCTCCTACCACGCCAACGAACCACTGTTCCGCATCAACGCCGGTGTCCCGGTGATCGAAGCCCTCTACCACGCCTCCGACCTGCTCCACCTCGCCAAACTGCTCGCCTCAGACGCCGCCACGGTTCGCGACTCCGACCGGCACGCCTGGGCGTCGCACTTTTTGCAGGACATGAGCAAGGCGATCATCGATGACGTGGTGAAGGTGCTCGATGCGCCGTGTAACAACCGCGCATAAACAAAAAACCCCACCCTCCTCTCGAAGGGTGGGGCTTACAAGCTGACGATTGTTGTCACTTCAGGGCGGAACGAGGCAGTCGTTTTGTTGCAAGCTGGGTTCAGGAAAACATTGCCCGCTGCTCAGCTTCGTAGTGCCGGGTCTGGAAAGGCATGAGGGTTTGGGCTTTCAGGCCGAGGCCCTCACTCAATCCCCAAGAGACAGCGAGCTCATCACGACGTCGACGTAATGGCGTGACGGCTTGTAGCGTCGCAACTTGCCTGGAAGTCGAATGTGCAAATAGCTCGAGGACATTTAGGGTCTCCGACACCCGGAGATCCGATAAGCAAGTAAATCGAGTGAATCGCTCGAGCAGATAGCCCGCGCGCCGAACCTCAACTTCGTCAGTGTGACGATTCAAAAAAGCGGTTATCTCGCTTTCCAGGTTTGAATTCGAGTACCAGACCGCTTTGGCGGCGCTCACGAGCGCTGCGTCATCCGCTTGATTCAAAGGTCTTGTTACCAGCGTGTCCAATGCGGATGAGAGGACGTGGCCGTTAAGGGGCTTCGTCATCTGGGTTCTCCAGGTAATCGTGCAAAATATTCGTAAGAACGGAGATGGGTGGCTCTTTATTGCCAACATATACATCAATTGCCTGCAACGCCAGTCGACGGAATTCGCTGGTCAGTATGAAGCCCGCCCTGAGAAGTGCCTTGATATCACCAATGTCCTGATCAGTCGCTCTGCCCAGTTTGGAGATGGCAATGTCGACAGGTGCTGCAATATGAACGTGCAGCGGGGATTCAACCGGAAATTCCTCAAAGGGAAGGCTCCGCTCCCAATAGTCCTCGTGAATCGGGCCAAAACTGGTGTTGTATTGAAGGTCGTAGTTCAGCTCCATCAAACGACCTGATCGCTCATCGACATATTGTTCGGGTATCTCTGCAAGCATGGTTTGCAGGTGCAAACCGTCGGGGACATGAGCCTCATAAATCTCGGCATCGACGTCGGTGGAAACGCGATGATGGGTGTAAAGGTGAACAGCGCAGCCACCGAAGACGATGATTTTGACCGCCCCGGGTCCTGCGTTCTCAAGTTCCAACTCCGCTTCGACAGATTTGAACATCGAAATCAAAGCCTGCCCTAACGCTGTATTCGTATTAACGCGCGGGGTGATTACCTCTGGCAGTTCCATCGTAGAGCCTCTGGGATGCTTGTGATGACAGCATTCCGAGGCTAGAGATACGACTTCCGACCCTCAACCTGAAAGCCCCGTAGGACAGTGCTGGTACATTCGTAAGCATTTTCGCCTGTCCGTTCGCCCCATGGTCAGCGAGCCTGCTCGCGGCGGCGGCACCAGAAAAACCCCAACAAAAAGCCCCGCTCTTCTCTCGAAGGCGGGGCTTTTTTTACAGCATCCGACGCTTAAGGCGCGTACGTCAGCAGCAACTCGGTCGGCACTTTGAAGTCCAGGGACATCATCACGCTCAACGCGGTAATGGTGAAGATCGAGAACACGAACAGCTTGCGTGCCCAGACCGTGTCATCCACTGCCTTGTAGCCGGTCCAGGCCATGTACAGCCAGTACATGCCCATGGCCGCGGCGACAGCGAGGTAGCTCATGCCGGCGTAGCCGCTGAAGGTCAGCATCAAGGTCGCCACGAGGAAGGCCAGGATGTAGATCAGGATGTGCTTCTTGGCCACCTGGATACCGCGCTTCACTGGCAGCACCGGAATCGATGCGGCCAGGTAATCGTTGAAGCGGAAGATCGCGATGGCGTAGGAGTGCGGCATCTGCCACAGGCTGAACATCACCAGCAGGGTCAGCGCGGCCATGTCGAAGGTGTTGCTCACCGCGACGTAGCCGATGACCGGCGGCATGGCGCCCGACAGGCTGCCCACCAGCGTGCCGTGAACCGACTTGCGCTTGAGGTACAGGCTGTAGAAGCCGACGTAGATCACGAAGCCGATGACCGCGAACAACGCGGCCAACGGGTTGGCCACCTTGTACAACAGCGCAACGCCGGCGACACCCAGGACAGTTGCATAAACCAGCGCCAGTTTCAGGGAGATCAAGCCCTGGACCAGCACCCGGTTCTTGGTGCGTTCCATCTTCAGGTCGATGTCGCGGTCGATGCAGTTGTTGAACACGCAACCGGAGGCAACCACCAGGGACGTGCCGATCATGGCGGCCAGGAAGATGGCCAGATCGACATGCCCTTTGGAGGCCAGGAAAAATCCGCCTGCCACAGAAAGCACGTTACCGAAAATGATCCCCGGTTTGGTGATTTGGATAAAGTGCTTAAGGGACATGCGGATCTACCTCACTTCGCCATCATGAACGTGTGGATGCTGAACATGATCCACAGCGACAAGCCAACCAGCAGGACAATCACGATCGCGGCGAAGACAAACGCAATCACGTTGTTACGCTGCGCGGCCGAACGGTCCAGGTGCAGGAAGTACACCAGGTGCACCAGCACCTGGACGATCGCGAACGCCAGGACGATCAACAGGGTGATCGACTTCGGCAGCGTCGGGTACATCACCAGACCGAATGGAATGACGGTCAGGATCACCGACAGGATGAAGCCGATGGCGTACGACTTGTAGCTGCCGTGACCGGCGTCGTCGTGGTGGGAATGAGCTGGGTTAGCCATTTACATAGTCCCCATCAGATAAACAACGGTGAATACGCAGATCCAGACAACGTCCAGGAAGTGCCAGAACAGGCTCAGGCAGCTCAGACGGGTCTTGTTGGTCGCCGTCAGGCCGTTTTTCTGCACCTGGTACATCATGATGCCCATCCAGATCAGACCGGCGGTCACGTGCAGACCGTGGGTACCAACCAGGGTGAAGAACGCAGACAGGAAGCCTGAGCGGCTAGGGCCGTAGCCTTCGGAGATCAAAATGTGGAATTCATTGATCTCCATGGCGATAAAGCCTGCACCTAACAGGAAGGTCATGCCCAGCCAGCCCAGCACCGCCTTCTTGTTACCCTTGTACAACGCCAGCATGGCGAAGCCGTAGGTGATCGAACTGAACAACAGAAGAGCGGTTTCGCCCAGTACGTATGGCAGTTCGAAGATGTCGTGACCCGACGGGCCACCCGCTACGTTGTTAACCAGTACCGCGTACACCGCGAAGATCGACGCAAACAGAATGCAGTCGGTCATCAGGTAGAGCCAGAAACCGTATACGGTCATCTCGCCCGAGTCGTGGTGGTGGTCATCATGCCCATGTCCATCGACATGGGTGTGTCCAGCATTGGTCACTAAATTCGACATGGTTTAAGCCTGTTCCAACGAGGTTTCAACACGGGTGGCGGTGGCCGGAATTTTCCCTGCCGCTACCAGACGCTTGTGCTGCTCGGCTTCGATGCGCTCGATCACATCGACCGGCACCATATAGCCTTGATCATCACGGGCCGCGTGGATCACGAAGTAGATCACGGTGCCGGCCAGGCTAGCGATTGCCAGCCACCAGATGTGCCAGATCATCGCGAAACCGAACACGGTCAACAGAGCACCCATGACCACACCGGTGGCGGTGTTGTTAGGCATGTGGATCGGCTGGTACTTGGCCGGAGCCTTGTAAGCGGTGCCGTTTTCCTTGGCTTCGGTGAACGGGTCGATGCAGTCGGCTTTCGGCAGCACGGCGAAGTTGTAGAACGGTGGTGGCGACGAAGTCGACCATTCCAGGGTGTGGGCATTCCACGGGTCACCGTGTTCGCACATGTTTTCCGGCTTGTTGCGGTCACGCACGCTGACGTACAGCTGGATCAGCTGGCAAGCGATACCCACGGCGATCATCACCGCACCGAACATGGCGACGTACAGGTACGGCACCCACTCAGGGTTGGTGGTGGCGTTCAGGCGACGGGTCATACCCATGAAGCCCAGAGCGTAGAGCGGCATGAATGCGACGAAGAAGCCCGAGATCCAGAACCAGAACGCTGCCTTGCCCCAGCCTTCGTGCAGCTTGAAGCCGAACGCTTTAGGGAAGTAGAACGCGAAACCTGCGATGTAACCGAATACCGCACCGCCGATGATCACGTTGTGGAAGTGCGCGATCACGAACAGGCTGTTGTGCAGAACGAAGTCGGCACCCGGGATGGCCAGCAGTACGCCGGTCATGCCACCGATGGCGAAGGTCACCATGAAGCCCAGGGTCCACAGCACCTGGCTGGTGAAACGCAGACGGCCCTGGTAGATGGTGAACAGCCAGTTGAACAGTTTCACACCCGTCGGGATGGAAATCAGCATCGTCGCCAGACCGAAGAAAGCGTTGACGCTGGCACCCGAACCCATGGTGAAGAAGTGGTGCAGCCAAACCATGAAGCCCAGGATCGAGATCGCACCCGATGCGTAGACCATCGAGTGGTGGCCGAACAGTTTCTTGCCGGTGAAGGTCGAGATGACTTCGGAGAAGATACCGAACGCTGGCAGGATCAGGATGTACACCTCAGGGTGACCCCATGCCCAGAACAGGTTCACGTACATCATCGGATTGCCACCAAGTTCGTTGGTGAAAATGTGGAAATCCATGTAACGGTCAAGCGTCAGCAGTGCCAGGGTAGCGGTCAGGATCGGGAACGAAGCCACGATCAGGACGTTGGCCCAGGTGCAGGTCCAGGTGAAGATCGGCATGTCCATCAGCTTCATGCCAGGGGTACGCATTTTCAGCACGGTGGCCAGGAAGTTGACCCCCGTCAGCGTTGTCCCCAGACCCGATAGCTGTAGCGCCCAGATGTAGTAGTCCATCCCCACGCCAGGGCTGTATTGCAGGCCCGACAGCGGCGGATAGGCAACCCAGCCGGTCTTGGCGAACTCGCCGACGCCCAGAGACAGGTTGATCAGCACCACGCCGGAAACCAGCAGCCAGAAGCTCAGGGAGTTCAGGAACGGATAGGCAACGTCACGTGCGCCGATCTGCAGCGGCACTGCAAGGTTCATCAGGCCGGTGAAGAATGGCATCGCCATGAAGATGATCATGATCACACCGTGGGCGGTGAAGATCTGGTCATAGTGTTCAGGTGGCAGGTAGCCAGGCGAACCCTCGGTGGCCATGGCCAGCTGGGTACGCATCATGATGGCGTCGGCAAAACCGCGCAGCAGCATGACCATGGCGACGATGATGTACATCACGCCGATTTTCTTGTGGTCGACCGACGTCAGCCACTCGGTCCACAGGTAGGTCCACTTCTTGAAGTAGGTGATTGCAGCGAACAGCGCCAGACCACCGAGCGCGATCATGGCGATGGTCACCATCACGATCGGCTCGTGGAACGGGACCGCTTCCCAACTTAATTTACCAAACATCGTTTACTCCTCTGCCCCGGCAGCTGAATGCGCGTTCATGTCCATTCCTTGCGTAGCGGCCACTTCTTTCTCTTCTTTCTCGTGCTTCACTTTCGGACCCGGTTTCATGCCTTCGTACTTGTCGACGATGGTCTGGAACAGGTTCGGCGTCACCGAGGAGTAGAGCTCGACTGGGTTGTTCTGGCTCTGCTTGGCAAGGGCGGCGTATTCAGCTTGTTCAAGCTGTTTAGGTGCCTTTTTGACTTCACTTACCCAGGCGTCGAATTCTTCCTGGGAAGTGGCGATCGCTTTGAATTTCATGCCGGTGAAACCAGCACCGCTGTAGTTGGCGGAGATACCGTCCATCTCAGCGTTTTCGTTGGCGATCAGGTGCAGCTTGGTCTGCATGCCCGCCATCGCGTAGATCTGGCCACCCAGCGCAGGGATGAAGAACGAGTTCATCACGGCGTCAGAGGTAATGCGGAAGTTGATCGGGGTGTGCGCCGGGAACACGATCTTGTTGACCGTGGCGATGCCTTGTTCCGGGTAGATGAACAGCCACTTCCAATCCAGCGCGACCACTTCGATGGTCACCGGCTTCACGTCCGATTCCAGTGGCTTGTACGGGTCCAGAGCGTGGGTCGACTTGTAGGTGACGTAACCCAGGGCAATGATGATCAGCACCGGAACGGCCCACACCGCGATCTCGATCTTGGTGGAGTGGTTCCATTTCGGGGTGTAGGTGGCGCTGGTGTTGGACGCGCGGTATTTCCAGGCGAACAGGAAGGTCATGACGATGACCGGAACCACGACCAACAGCATCAGCAGCGTTGCGGTGATGATCAGGTTTCGCTCGTCCAGACCGACCTGGCCCTTGGGATTGAGCAAGGTCATGTTGCAGCCTGACAGCAACAACGTGCCGATCAGCGGCAATAAGCCTAGTAGTCTGGGGTACCTGTTTTTACTCATCTCACGACCTCTAAAGCAGCTTGCGCAATGCAGTTGGGTTTTGATCGCCAACACTTCACCCTGCCAAGGGTTGGCATTTTTCTTGGATTGAATAAGGGCATGCCCGTCGTGCGTCAGACGCTGTACGACAAATCCCGGGCCTGCGGTGAGTTCTTATTCGAATTCGTGGTCAAAGGCCTTGTTACAGACCAATTCCATTTGGTGCGGGTAGTTGGAGGCTCCGACACCTGGGCATCGCATGAAGCCACCAGACCTCTCGACACCCTGTTCCTGCACATACCTGGTTAAGATTTGAGCAGCGTCGGGAATTCAGTGCGGGCGATTGTAGATATGTAGCGTTTTATAAACCATGTCTCATCCCGAAATAATTTTTATCCGAACCGGCAACAATCATTCACTGTTTTCGCAAAAGTGGCGCATCTTATCGAAATTGATTCTCAACAAAAACACCAAAATAAGTAGGTCTTCCGCCCACAGTTCAGACAGTATCGGGTGCCTCCCTGGTGCCCTTGACCCTGCCAGAGGCCCGATATGACGGGGACTCTGGCCATTCGTAAGCCCCTGTTAAAACTGCCTGTTCGGGTTCGGAACGGAAAAAACCGGGAGCCTGCAAAACAGCCCAATTTCGTTACCATTCCATGTGCCAATCCGGCTTCCATGAACGCCCTGCGACACCGACTCTGTGACAACATGTCGCACATGTGTCGCACCCCTGGCTGCCCCACATCAGGGTCTTTTTACCTGGTCTCTGGAATGCGCTGCTCAACACAAAAAAAGCCCCGCTCCTCTGTGCAAGGAACGGGGCTTTTTTGTCCGACAATACGTAGCGGCAGATGATCTCAGCGCAGCGCTTTGCGGTTACGCGACGTCAGCAGCGGCACCAGCACCACGATCAGTACGAACGCCACCAGCGCCCACTGCGCCAGCGACAAACCGAGGATCGGCGGGTATGGCGTGGAGCAGAAACCATCGACCTGGAAACCCAGCGGGAAGATCTTCGCCAGCGGCAAATCATCGACAATCGGTTGCAACACATCGATACCGCAGCTGACCGCCGGATAGAACTGCGTATAGACGTGATGCCCGGCAACGCCTGCACCTGCCAACGCGCAGATCACCACCAGGGTTTCGAACACCGTGATGCTGCGACGGTTGCGCATGGCCGCGCCGATGAAGGCGAAGATCGCGATCAGCAGCAGCGCATAACGTTGCAGGATGCACAGCGGGCAAGGCGCCTCGCCCAGGACAATTTGCATGTACAGCGCGCCGCCGATCAACGCCAGGCAAATGATGCCCAACAACACCAGGTAGCGCCGTTCACGCCCCAACCGCATGGATTCATCGCTCATCGCGTTTCCCTTCAAGATTCGAGTGCCCGCCAGTCTACACGCTGGCCCGGACCTTTGAGAGTCTGGGGCATGTGAGGGGGATTCGGGGAAATAGACGACAGCGCGGTTAAGAAGGGATTAACTTTCGAGCGTTTTTTTCAATTCAGGACCGCAGTGCGGCATTCGCGAGCAAGCCCGCTCCCACATTGGTCCGCGTCGTATGCAGATCAAATTGTGGGAGCGGGCTTGCTCGCGAAGCAGGCGACTCGGTCCCCCGAGTCGCCGCAACCACTTACTCCAGCGCCGCTGCCGGCCCGAAGAACTCATAGCGGCTTTGCTTCTCCGGCACACCCAGTGTCTTGAGATGGCGCTTGATGGACGCCATGAAACCTTTCGGCCCCAGGAAGTAAACATCCAGGTCACGCTGCTCCGGCAACCATGCCTTCAACTGCTGTTGGCTCAACAAACCGACCTTGTGCGCCGCCGGGCTCACGCCATCGTCCTCGGAATAGCAGTAGAAGCGCTTGAGTTGCGGGTGACGCTCGGCCAGGCCATCGATCCAGTCGCGGAAGGCATGCACGCTGCCGTTGCGCGCGCAGTGGATGAAATGCACCGGCCGCCGAGTCTCCAGCGCCGCTTCGAGCATCGCCAGGGTCGGGGTGATGCCAACGCCGCCGCTGATCAGTACCAATGGTTTGTCGCTGGCGGTCAGGGTGAACTCGCCCGATGGCGGGAACAACTGGATGCTGTCGCCGACATGCATCTGGTCATGCAGGTAGTTGGAAGCGCGACCACCGGCTTCACGCTTGACGCTGATGCGGTACTGGCCTTTGTTCGCCAGCGCCGACAGCGAGTAGTTACGACGGATCTCTTCACCGTCGAGGATCAGTTTCATGCCGATGTACTGGCCGGGTTCTGCCGCGAGGATCGGACCTTTGTCCGCAGGTTCGAAGTAGAACGAAGTGATCTCGGCGCTCTCCTTGACCTTGTCCACCACGATGAATTCCCGCGCCCCGCGCCAGCCGCCGTGGGCCTGTTCTTTTTGGTCGTAAACGCTGGCTTCGGCACCGATCAGGATGTCCGCCAGTTGGCCGTAGGCCGCGCCCCAGGCCGCGATCACTTCAGGGGTGGCGATCTCTTCGCCCAGTACTTCGGCGATGGCCCGCAGCAGGCAGCTGCCGACAATCGGATAGTGCTCAGGCAGGATCTGCAGGGCCACGTGCTTGTTGATGATCTTGGCCACCAGGTCGCCCAACTGGTCGAGCTGATCGATATGGCGCGCATACATCAATACGCCGTTGGCCAAGGCACGCGGCTGGTCACCGCTGGCCTGGTGGGCCTGGTTGAACAGCGGGCGGACTTGCGGGTATTCGGAAAGCATCATGCGGTAGAAGTGCGTGATCAGCGCCTCACCACCGCTTTCGAGCAGCGGTACGGTGGATTTGACGATGGCACGGTCTTGAGCGCTCAGCATAAGGTGACTCCCGGTCTTCTTGGGTTGCTAACGGATTACCCTATGCATATCAGCTTTCGTGCCAACTATTTAATCGTTAAAATTCAATAAGTTAAGAACGCTATAGTCATTTCGACACTGCCTGATTTATAGTCATACCGACTACACGGAGTCACTATGACTGCAAAACCACTGCTCACCGCTTTGCTGCCCCTGGTCTCCGACCTGTCCCGCGAACTGCCCGAGGGCGAGCGTTATCGCCGCCTGCTGGAAGCCATGCGCGCCTTGCTCCCGTGCGATGCCGCCGCCCTGCTGCGCCTTGATGGTGAATGGCTGGTGCCACTGGCCGTCGACGGCTTGAGTACCGACACCCTCGGTCGGCGCTTCAAGGTCAGCGAGCACCCGCGTTTCGCAGCGCTGCTCGGCAGCCCCGGCCCGACCCGTTTCGCTGCCGACAGCGACTTGCCTGATCCTTATGACGGCCTGGTCGATGGCCTGGATGATCATCTGGAAGTCCACGACTGCATGGGTTGCCCCTTGTTCATCGACGAGCGCCCATGGGGTCTGTTGACCCTCGACGCCCTCGATCCGGAGCGCTTCGAACCGATCGAACTGGATGCCCTGCAAGCCTTCGCCAGCCTCGCGGCCGCCACGGTCAACGCCGCCGAGCGCATCGAGCGATTGAATAACCGGGTCGAAGATGAGCATCAACGCGCCGAGGTCTACCGCCAGGCCAGTGGCCAGCAGAATCGCGAGATGATTGGCCAGAGCAAAGCCCATAAAAGACTGGTGGAAGAAATCAACCTGGTCGGTGGCAGCGACCTGACCGTGCTGATCACCGGCGAAACCGGGGTCGGCAAGGAGTTGGTGGCCCAGGCCATCCATGCTGCCTCGCCCCGCGCCGACAAGCCGATCATCAGCCTCAACTGCGCCGCATTGCCCGATACCTTGGTGGAAAGCGAGTTGTTCGGCCATGTCCGCGGCGCCTTTACCGGGGCGATGAACGACCGCCGCGGCAAGTTCGAGCTGGCCAATGGCGGCACGCTGTTTCTCGATGAAGTCGGTGAGTTGTCGCTGACCGTGCAGGCCAAGCTGTTGCGCGTGTTGCAGAGCGGTCAATTGCAGCGACTGGGTTCGGACCAGGAGCATCAGGTCGACGTGCGCCTGATCGCGGCGACCAACCGCGACCTCGCCGAGGAAGTGCGCAGCGGTCGTTACCGTGCCGACTTCTACCATCGCCTCAGCGTTTATCCGCTGCTGGTGCCGGCCCTGCGCGATCGCGGGCGCGATGTGCTGCTGCTCAGCGGTTACTTCCTCGAGCAGAACCGCTCGCGGATGGGCCTCAACAGCCTGCGCCTGAACAGTGACGCCCAGGCCGCGTTATTGGCCTACGACTGGCCCGGCAATGTGCGCGAGCTTGAACATTTGATCGGCCGCAGCGCCTTGAAAGCCCTGGGCAACTGCAAGGAACGGCCGAAGATTCTCAGCCTGAGCGCCGCCGACCTGGACTTGCCCAACGCCAGCGTTGAAACCGCTGCAGAACAACCTGTCGCCACCGTCACCCAAGCGCCGACCGGCGATTTGCGTGAGGCCACCGAGCGTTATCAGCGTCAAATGATCGGTGCCTGCCTGGAACGGCACAACAACAACTGGGCAAGCGCGGCCCGTGAGCTAGGCTTGGATCGGGCGAACCTGGGGCGGATGGCCAAAAGGCTCGGCATGAAGTGATGGCCGCTTCGCGAGCAGGCTCGCTCCCACAAAGGCAGCGACAATCCCTGTGGGAGCGAGCTTGCTCGCGATGGCGTCTTACTGTTCGCCGCAATAGTTAAAGCCTGCTGCAAACAAGTCGATAACCCGGCATCGAAGTCAGGGCGATTCCGCGATTGCCCGTCACCTTTTTCCAGAGAAGGTTCCTATGTCCTCCACCAAAGCCCGCGCAGATTCACTTTCGCTTCTGCTGTTTACCCTGCGCAGCGGCAAACTGATGGCGATCAACCTGCTCAAGGTCAGTGAGATCATTCCCTGCCCGCCGCTGACCCGGTTGCCGGAGTCACACCCCCACGTCAAAGGCATCGCCACCCTGCGTGGTGCATCGCTGTCGGTGATCGACCTCAGCCGCGCCATTGGCGAGCGTCCGCTGGAAGACCCGAACGGCGGCTGCCTGATCGTCACCGATGTCAGCCGCTCCAAGCAGGGCCTGCACGTGCAGGCCGTGAGCAAGATCGTCCATTGCCTGACCACCGACATCCGCCCGCCGCCCTTCGGCTCCGGTGGTTTGCGCGCCTACATCACCGGCGTGACGTCGGTCGATGGCACCCTGGTGCAGGTACTGGACATCGAAAAGGTCATCCACGGCATCGCCCCGGCACAAATCGAAATGGCGCCGACCGAACTGAGCATGGAAGACGCCGAACTGCTCGGCAACGCGCGTATCCTGGTGGTCGACGACAGCCAGGTCGCCTTGCAGCAATCGGTGCACACCTTGCGCAACCTTGGCCTGCAATGCCATACCGCCCGCAGCGCCAAGGAAGCCATCGATTGCCTGCTGGATCTGCAAGGCACCGCGCAGCAGATCAACCTGATCGTCTCGGACATCGAAATGTCCGAGATGGACGGCTACGCCTTCACCCGCACCCTGCGGGAAACCCCGGACTTCGCACATCTTTATGTCTTGCTGCACACGTCGCTGGACAGTGCGATGAACGCCGAGAAAGCACGACTGGCAGGGGCAAACGCGGTGCTGACCAAGTTCTCTTCGCCGGAATTGACCCAGTGCCTGATCACTGCGGCCAAAGCTGTCGCCGAACAGGGATATTGAGCCTTGGCCGAGGACTTTTGCTGGCTGATGCGGCGCGACCTCACTGAAGTCGTGCCGTCACCCGATTGGCCAGCCGGCCTGCAACTGAGCGAATACCATCCCGAAATCGGCGCAGCCGTGCACCGGTTGATGGAGTTCGGTTACCTCGAAGGTGGCGGTCGCGTGGCAGCGCTGGAGATGTGGCAATGGCAGTTCGAAAGCGACCCGGAATATGACCCGGCGCTGTGCTTCATCGCCCGGGATGCCGAAGGCATTGTTGGTGTGTGCCAGTGCTGGACCAGCGCTTACATCAAGAACCTGGTAGTGCATCCACGGTTCCAAGGCCGAGGATTGGGGCGTGCCTTGTTGTTGCAGGCGTTCAAGGTGTTCCAGCAACGGCGCGAAGGATATGTGGATTTGAAGGTGCTGGAAGACAACCACCGGGCGCGGCGATTGTATGAAAGTGTCGGGATGCGTGCCGTTCGCCGGGAGCCGGTTCCAGACTGATACGCCGCAATCGCGAGCGGGCTGCTCCCACAGGGTTATGTGTCATGCACAGAATTTGTGGTCGTACTCGGTCACGGTGGGAGCGGGCTTGCCCGCGAAGAGGCCGGCAAAACCGCCTCAAAACCTTCAGGCATACTCCATCCTTGGCCATTGTACATCCAAGGACGCCTGAACCATGAAAGCAGCCACCCTGACTTTTCTCTGCCTCACCGCCCTCACCTCTCAGGCCTACGCCTCCAGCCCCGACGCCTGGGCCGCCTACGACAAGGCCGTACTCGCCAGTTGCACCAAGGCCAGCGGCCTGAAAGACGCCAAACCCGTGGGCAACGCCGCGCAGTTCGATGACCGGGTTGGCTATACCGCGCTCCTGCTCCAGGGCCAGTACCCGCAAAAACACATGAAAGGTGCACAAGGCGCCGAGCTGTGCCTTTACAACAAAAAGAGCAAAACCGCGTACGTCACCGAATGGGACTCCATCCGCCCGGCCGCCAAGGTCAATTGAGTGGCGCACATTTCGTTACGGGCAGTTTGATCAATAACTTGTGCTACCGGCATTGGCCAGCTCGCGAAGACGGCAGGCCAGGCACTGGAAATTTCAGCGTTTACCCATCGACCGACGAGTCCCCGGCGGCGCCATGCCCGGCGTCTTGGTGTGGCCGTTCTTGGCGCCGTTCTTGTACCACGGCTGGTTCGAGCCTTTGGCTGCCGCCAGTTCGCCCGGCTTGAACGGGAACTTGAATGCCGGGATCTCGGCTTTGGCTTCGCTGTCGGTGCTGGAGTCAACGCTGACTGGCAGCTCGGCCTGCACGTCGCTCTGGGCGTCGGCGACCGGCGGTTGTTTCGGGGAAGTCATGAAAGCTCCGGGTGATGCATGAAATGTCGGGCCCGGTGAGCGAGCCGCATGCCACAGTATAAGAAGTGCGGCAGTATACCGGAACGGCAGCGACAAGCTTCAAGCGGCAAGCTTCAAGTTAAAAACGATGGGGGCGACTTTTAAACTTGCAGCTTGCCGCTTGAAACTTGTAGCTTGCTAAGCATTCTTCACCGCCCGACGAGCCCGCCTCTCATGAAAAAGACTGTCCTGGCCTTCAGCCGCGTCACTCCGGCAATGGTCGAACGCCTGCAACAGGATTTCGACGTCATCGTGCCGAATCCGAAAAACGGCGACATCAACGCCCAGTTCAACGAAGCCCTGCCCCACGCCCACGGCCTGATCGGCGTTGGGCGCAAACTCGGCCGCGCCCAACTGGAAAACGCCGCCAGGCTGGAAGTGGTGTCCAGCGTCTCGGTGGGCTACGACAACTATGACCTGGCCTACTTCAACGAACGCGGAATCATGCTGACCAACACACCGGACGTGCTCACCGAAAGCACCGCCGACCTGGCGTTCGCGCTGTTGATGAGCAGCGCGCGTCGCGTCGCCGAACTGGATGCCTGGACCAAAGCCGGGCAATGGCAGGCCACTGTCGGTGCGCAGCTGTTCGGTTGCGATGTGCATGGCAAGACCCTGGGGATCGTCGGCATGGGCAATATCGGTGCGGCCATCGCCCGACGTGGTCGCCTGGGGTTCAACATGCCGGTCATCTACAGCGGCAACAGTCGCAAGACCGGGCTGGAACAGGAACTCGGCGCGCAGTTTCGCAGCCTCGATCAGTTGCTGGCCGAAGCTGATTTCGTCTGCCTGGTGGTACCGCTCAGCGAAAAAACCAGGCACCTGATCAGTCATCGCGAACTGGCGCTGATGAAGCCGAGCGCGATACTGGTGAACATCTCTCGTGGCCCGGTGGTGGATGAACCGGCGCTGATCGAGGCCCTGCAAAACAAGCGCATTCGTGGTGCCGGGCTGGACGTGTACGAAAAAGAACCACTGGCCGAGTCACCGCTGTTCCAGCTGAACAACGCCGTGACCCTGCCGCACATCGGCTCGGCCACCCATGAGACCCGCGATGCCATGGCCAACCGTGCCTTGTCCAACTTGCGCAGTGCCCTGTTGGGCGAACGGCCACAGGATCTGGTCAATCCGCAGGTGTGGAAGGCCTGATTAAACAATGGCACGTCATAATCGGCGTGCCACTTTATATAAAGCCTGGAAAACATCCCCTTAAATAACTTACCACCCAACCCATACAACAAGCGACACAACTCGCAAAGCACTCCACCCCCAACACCATCTAAACACCTATAAACTCCGAAAAACAATAACGCATCAACCGTACATTCGGAGAGCATCCTGCATGAGCTATTTCACCACAGCCTGCCTGGTAAGGCGGAGCAAATTAATAGTTGTCTTCATGGCGGCATTATTCGGTATAACGACCCTTCTCAACAATATTACCGACTACACTGCATACGCCGAGTATATCGGGCGAATCATCAGCATGAGCGACACCACCGGCAATGATTCCCGCCGTTACCGCGCCATCAGCTCAACCCTGTTTCACCACCGCTTTTACTGGACACTGATCACACTCGAGACCATATTCACATGCAGCTGCATAGTTGGAGTCTATCAACTCTACCGTAAACTCAACGCACCACTCAGCGAGTTCCACGAAGCCAAAAAATTCGCAATAAGCGGCTTTATTACAGCCATTTTTGCGTATCAGACCATCTACATCATCATACTGAACGAATGGTTTGACTTAGAGTACTCCAAACAGGCCAACGCCTTTGAATGGGCACAAACCCACATTCAATACATGTTCTTCGGTATTATTTATCTGTTGGCGGCAAAGGATTCCTGAATAGTTTCAGGCCAGCTTTCCCGCCACCGGACTGGCACTTGCCTTGGGCTTGCGAAACACCAGCACATTACCCAACATGACCATCACCAGCCCCGCCATTGCTGGAGCGGTCCACTGGTAACCCTCGGCGAACGCCGAGACATTTAGCGCCACCACAGGGAACAGCACAGTGCAGTAGGCAGCACGTTCCGGCCCCATGCGGCCGACCAGCGTCAGGTAGGCGGTGAAACCGATCACCGACCCGGGAATCACCAGGTACAACAGTGAGCCGATATAACGCGCGCTCATTTCCAGGTCGAAGGGAATGCCTTTGACCAGACACCACACCGAGAGCATCGCCGCCCCGTAGGCCATGCCCCAGGCATTGGTGGTCAGCGGCTTGAGACCGGCCTTCTGTTGCAGGCTTGAGAGCATGTTGCCCGCCGAGAAACACAAGGTGCCGCACAGGGCCAGACCAAGGCCGAGCACGGTTTCCGGACTGGCGGTATGCCCGGCCAGCTCCGGCCAGAACAGAAGGCCCAGCCCTAGCAGGCCCAGCGCACCGCCCATCAGCACGTTGCGGGCGATTCTCTGACCGAAGAACACCCGCGCGTTGAGGGCATTCCACAAGGTGGCGGTGGAAAACACGACGGCCACCAGACCGCTGGGGATCCACTGGCTCGCGGTGAGGAAGCACATGAAGTTGACGCAGAACAGGCACAGGCCCTGAGCCAGGCAAATCAGGTGTCCGCGACGGTTCATCACTTGCAGGCGCCGACTGAGCAACAGGATCACGAACAGCACCAGCGCGGCGAGGCCGAAGCGATAGACGATCGACACGGGAATCGCCACCACGCCCAGCTGCCATTTCAGGGCAATCCAGGTGGTGCCCCAGATCAGCACGGTCAGCAGGTACAAAGAAAGGTTCATGACAAAGGCTCCTCGATAGGTGCCCAGTGTCCGGCGCCACGCCTGGACGCACTTGCATAAACTTGCGCTTTTGTCTGGCGACCGGCTGGCAGGCGCACGTCTACGGAGTAGGATGCAGGGCGTTGGATGCAGGTGTTAGAGAGCAACGATCATGGCTGCACTGGATACCCTACAAGTCTTTCAAGCCCTCAACCGCTCGCCGAATGCTCGTCTGGAGCACAGCGCCGAGCTGGGTGACGGCTTGTCTGCAGCCTTGTGGAGCAATCACCACGACGCCCAGGAATACGAAGCGCCCAGCCACCACACGTTGTCCTGTTACATAGCCGGCGGCACCGGCACCTTCCGTCGCGACCAGCCCGGCAACAAGGGCGGCCCGGACAAACTGTGCATCCTGCCCGCCGACCACCAGTCAGGCTGGGTGATCAACGGCGACATCCGCTTGGCACACCTGTATTTCAGCCCCGAACAATTTGCCCTCGGCTGCGTCACCCTGCTTGATCGCGAGCCACGGGAAATGCAGCTGCGCGAGCAGACCTTTCTCGATGACCCGCAGCAGGCGCTGCGCTTTCGGCAATTGATCAGTTTGAACTGGGACGAGCCGGGCGAGCGCCTGCTGACCAGCAGTCTGGCCCACGAACTGCTCAGCCATGCCCTGCTCAGCCAGGTCAACGCCCGACAAGGCCTGCGCCTTAAAGGTGGATTGGCCGCGCATCAGCGCCGGCATCTGGTGGAGTACATCGACAGCCATCTGGACGAGGCCATCAGCCTCGGTCAGTTGGCGGCGTTGTGCGCGTTGTCGGAGTACCACTTCGCGCGGATGTTCCGCGAAAGCTTCGGCTTGCCACCCCACCAGTACCTGCTGGCGCGGCGCCTGAACCGGGCGCGGGAATTGCTGCGCACGACAGCGCAGCCACTGGGGGAGATTGCGCTGGCTTGCGGCTTCTCCAGTGCCAGCCACTTCACCAACCGCTTTCGCCAGGCATTGGGTGGAACGCCCGGTGAATATCGACAGGCGTTTTTGCGCTAGGCCCGGGATTTTCGGCGCCTCAATTACCGTCTTCGCGGGCAAGCCCGCTCCCACAGGAATTGGCGCTGCTCTCAGATTTTGAGGCAACCTCTGAACCTGTGGGAGCGAGCTTGCTCCGGGCGGCGTTCCGACGATGAACGATGACACAGTCTATCGTCAGAACTCCAGGGTGCTCGACAACGTCACCTGCCGCGAATCCCCCATGGAGACAAAGAACCGGCTCGCCGCCGAGGTGTAGTAGGTGCGGTCGAACAGGTTCTTCACGTTGAGCTGCAACTTGACCTTCTGCCCGTCGACCTGGGTGTCGTAGGTGGCGAACGCATCGGCCACGGTGTAGCTCGGCAGGTCGAAATCGTTCACCGCGTTGCCCGCGCGCTCCCCCACATAACGCGCCCCGGCGCCGACCCGCAGTTGATCAGCGCCAATGACGCTGCCGAAGTCATAGACGGCCGACAACGAGCCGCTGTTCTTCGCCACGTTTTGCAGTTGATTACCCTTGTAAACCGGGTCTTCGGTGACTTCGGCATCGGTGTAGGCGTAGCTGCCGATCATGCTCCAGCGATCGGTGAGCTGCCCGCTCAAGTCCACTTCCAGGCCGCGGGAGCGCACTTCGCCAGCGGCGCTGTAGATCGTGGTCGGGCCTTCCGCGTTGGCCACCAGCACATTGCGCTTCTCGATGTCGAACAGCGCGATGTTGCCGGTGACACGGCCCGGCAGATCAAGCTTGGCCCCCAACTCCCAGGACTTGGCTTCTTCCGGCGCGATGCCACCGTCAAGCACGGTACTGCTGCCGCTCAACGGTGCGATGGTCGAGTTGGGTTTGAACGATTCTGTGTAGCTGCCGTAGAACGACAAGGTATCGGTGTACTTGTACACAAGGCCCGCGCGCGGCACCCATTTCTGCCCGTTGCTGTCGGTGTTGGCGTGGAACGGCACGCCTTTGCCGGCGTACTGGTCATAAACCTGGAAACGCGCGCCGGCCACCAGAATCCATTGGTCGTTGAGGTGGATGGAATCCTGCAGGAAGGCCGAATCGCTGCGCAGTTCATCGGTCTGCGCGCTGTCGGGCGCACTGACGGTGGTACCCGCCACTTCCCGACCATAGACCGGATTGACGTAACTGAACGTGGTCAGGCTTTTCTGGCGGATCAGGTCTTCGCGGTAGATCTTGCGGTACTCGTCATCGATGCCGAACAGCAGGTCGTGCTGCATGCCGAGCACATTCACATTGCCTTCGAGGCTGGCGGTGGTGAATCGGTCGGTGCTGATCGCGTTCTGCGTGCCGTCCATGCTGCGGGTCAGGGTGCCCTTTTTTGTGTCGATGGCGGTCACTCGCACCTGGCTGGCGTCGTAGGTTTCGCGGTTCCAGCTGTAGCCGAAATGGGCTTTCCAGTTGTCGTTGAGTTCGTGATCGGCCTCGAAGTGATAGAGGTCCGAACGCCCTTCCATGTTGTTGAACGGCTCATCGAGACGCTCGTTGCGCGAGATATCCAGCGGGTGGTTGGTCCGTGGGTCGATCAGCGTACCGCGGTCGAACGGCGTGAGGAATTCGCGGTGCTCATAGGCGAACAGCAGCTGGGTGCTTTCACCGTACCAGGCCAGCGACGGCGCAATCAGGCTTTCGCGATGCACGCCGAAGTTGCGCCAGTAATCTTCGTCTTCGTAGTCCAGCACCATGCGGTAGGCCAGCCCGGAATCGCCGAGGGCGCCGGTGCTGTCGAAAGTGCCACCGCTGCCGTTCTTGCCGTCGTCATAGCTCGAACCGCGCGCCGTCAGCGCGTTGTACCGCTCAAGTTCGGGCTTCTTGCTGACCATGTTGACCACGCCGCCCGGATCCTGGATGCCGTAGAGCAACGAGGCCGGGCCCTTGAGCACTTCGACCCGGTCCACGCTGGCGTTGAGACCGCGGCCCTGCACGATCGGCATGCCGTCGCGCATGATCGAGCCGTTACGGTTGTCCCCAAAACCGCGAACCATCACCGAGTCCTGGGTGCTGCCCAGGGTGTTGGCCTGGGTGATTCCGCTGACGTTGGCCAGCGCGTCATCGAGATAGCGCGGTGCCTGATCGCGGATCACCTGGGCCGGGACGACGTTGATGGTCTGCGGGATGTCCTGAATCGGGGCCGAAGAGCGCATCACCGAAGAGGTCGGTGGCGGCTGGTAACTCATGGACTCATCCATCACCGAGGTGATGGTGGTCGCACCCAGTGTCAACGCACCCTCAGTCGGCTGCGGCTCCAGGGCCATGGTATGGCCGTCGGTGCGGCGGAACGTCAATCCCGAGCCGGTGAGCAGACGTTGCAGGGCCTGTTCGGCACTCATCTGTCCATTGACCGCCGGTGCATTGAGGCCGTACGGCGCTTCATCGGTATAAACGACGCTGATGCCGGTTACCCGGCTGAAATCACTCAGTGCCTGGGGCAGCGGTTTGGCGGCCAGCGAGAAACTGAACTGCGCACGCGGTTGACTGCTGCCCGTCTCTGCCGCCAGCGCCAGGCCAAGCGGCAACAACGCCGATGCCGAAAAGCTCAACGCAGACACACCCAACCATTGTTTGACCGAACCCGATTTTGCCCTGGACTTCATGACTCATGACCTGTGTAGAACCGCAACGGATGCGAATGACTCGCAGTTTCAGTCACTACACGGATGGCGATCGGGTTTACCTCATCACAATGTGAAAATATTTTTATTCCGGGTGATGTGGTGTTTGAACTGGCCCCTTCGCGGGCAAGCCCGCTCCCACAGGGTTGTGTGTTGCCCTAATCGTGTGACCGACTCAGTACCTGTGGGAGCGGGCTTGCCCGCGAAGGGGCCGCCAGCTTCAACGCAAAATAATCAGATGCCCCAACACCTGATGCTGCTCAAACCCCAACACCCCCTGCAACGAACTCAACACCGCCTGCGGGTCCCTGCTCGGGAAGCTGCCACTGACCCGGCGTGCCGCCAGTTCATCGTTGAGCAACACAATCCGTCCCGGGTAATAGCGCCCCAGATCCCGCACCACATCGGCCAGCGTCGCCTTGTAGTAATTGAGCCAGCCCTGGCGCCAGGCCAACTGCGCTTCGCTGTCCACCGCGTGGAGATTTTGCGCCGAGCCTTCGCCGTAGGCGACTTGCTGGCCGGCGGTGAGGATTTGCTGTTCGGCATCCTGGTCCGCCGTCACCCCGACTCGCCCGGACAACACCGTGACCTGCGCTCCCCGAGGTTGCAAGCGGACTTCGAACTGCGTGCCCAGCACCCGTGCCTGGCCTTTCTCGGCGTCCACCACAAACGGCTCACCGGTGTGAGTAACGCTGAAAAACCCGGCGCCGCGGCGCAGTTGCACATGCCGCTCGCCGCGACTGAAATCCACGGCGATGGCACTGTCGGCATCCAGTGTCACCTGTGACTGATCAGCCAGGGTGACGGTGCGGATTTCCCCCGGTGCCGAGACGAAGTCCGCACCCAGGTCATCGATCCAGCGCGAGGGCTGCCAGCCTGTACCGAGACTGACCATCAACAGCAGACACGCCGCCATCGCCAGCGCACCGGACCAACGCCCGACCGTGCTGCGCCGAGGCTTGTCCATGGCGTTGAGATACCTCTGCAAGGCCAGGGCATCTTCATCGGCGAGCGTGCGCGCCGGCCCTTCGCTCAGCTCCCACAAGACCTGCGCCCGGGCATAGGCCTCGGCATGAGCGGGATCGGCCTGCAACCAATGACTGAAAGTCGCCTGATCACCACTGCCGGGCTGGTCATGCAACAGACTCAGCCAGGCCAGCGCTTGCTGTTCCTGAGCGGGCGTCGGGGTGACGCGTTCGAAGTGGTTCACGGTGCTTTCCCTGGCGTACGCGGTTCGGGTTCCCGAAGGCTAGCCTTGCAGGCTTCGAGGGCGCGCATCATATGTTTTTCCACGGCACTTTGGGACAAGCCCATGGCCTTGGCGATCTCGGTGTATTTACGGCCGTGAATGCGATTGAGCAGAAAGATCTGCCGCGTGCGCTGCGGTAACGCGCGCAATGCGGCTTCGACGTGACGCAGATCGTTGCCCGCCTCCAGCGCCGCTTGCGGTCCGCTGCCATGGCTGTCCGGTGAATCCACCAGCATGCCTTCGCTGGCCCGCACCCGCGTGCCTTCACTGCGCAAATGATCGATGGCGATGTTGCCGGCGCAGCGCAACAGGTAGGTACTGAGCTCCTCGACTTGCACCAGCGGCCGCCGCCAGAACCGCAGGAACAAATCCTGAACCAGGTCCGCTGCCGTCGCCTTGCAACCGACACGCCGACTCACCAGCGCTTCCATTTGCGAACGCTGGGAGAGAAACACCTGGAGAAAATGTGCACGGTCGCCGCGCGGTTGATCACGCTCGATATCGTGGGGGTCGGGTGGGAGAGTCATCATCGTTCATGTTTCGACCTGGAAACCGGGGAGGCCACGACAGCGTCAGGGGCCCGGCAAGGCCGCAATATTAATGATAAATATTCTCATATGCAAAAAGATCGGGTGCAGCCCTCTATCTCGCCCGTTGATTCACTACAGCCCATGCCAATGACCATGGAATCCAAAAGCCACCGAAACGAGAACGGGCCTGCAATGCAGGCCCGTTCTCATGGGAAGGTAAAAAGTGAATCAGGTGTCAGCCGTTAAGCGCCGCCTGTTCGTTTTCCAGAAACTCTTCTTCCAGCAGCTGGTCGGCATGGGCGCCACTCTCGATGGGCACCACATTTGCTCGTTTGCCGCGTAATTTGCCGAACATATGCTCCAGCGCATGTTCAAGTTTGGTGGCTGCTCCGTCGATCGCCTGCTCCATGGTGGAGGCTTTATGGGTGACGGAAACCGGTTGATGGCCTTTTGGCCGCGCCTCCAGCTGGCAGCGCATGTCGTGGGGACCCGGCTTGTCGCCGTTCTCGTCCCGCAGGTGAACCTCGACGCGTGTCAGGTCCTCTTCGTAGCGTTCGAGCGTGCTCTCAATGGTCGTACGTACCCACTCCTCCAGTCGTTTACTGCCTTGAATATGGTTATCGCTATTGACTTGGATTTGCATAGTTCATCCCTTATTTCAGCTAGCTCGCGAGAGGCCGGTCAGCTAAGCCCTTGGGCGTCATCACCGTGACCTCTTGGTTACACAATCGGTCTGTACGCTGAACAATTCAACCCCTAAAAAAAGATAAATGTTCAATCGCAAAAAAAGCCGGACAACCGGTAAAAGCGCTGTTAAGGTCGGGAGTTGGGTCGCCCTGCTCTTGCGTAACAATTGCTCACATTTGCTGCTCCCCCAACGGATGCAGACTGCGAAAAACCCCCGCCTCCTCCACCAACCAATCGTGCACCGCGCGCACACCCGGATGGCTCAATGCCCCCGGTGCGTAAAGCAGCATGTAGCGCTTGTGATTGGGCACCGCCAGGCCAAACGGCACGATCAACGCCCCGCGTTCCAGCTCATCATTGAGCAAGGTTCGTCGGGCAATTGCCACGCCCATCCCGGCGATGGCCGCTTCGATGGTCAGGTGATTGCGATTGAAGGTATGCCCGCGCCGCACATCCGCCCCTTCGAAGCCGATGGCGTTGAGGTAAAACTCCCATTCCGCATATTCGTAGCTGCCGCGCCAGGCAGTGATGTCGTGCAGCAAGGGAAAGTGCATCAGGTCTGCCGGACCGTGCAGCGGCGGACGCCCCCGCAACAGGCTCGGCGCGCACACCGGAAAAATCTGCTCATCGAGCAAGGCTGTGGATAACAGGCCCGGGTAGCTGCCATCGTTCAGGTCGATCGCCAGATCGAAGTCACCTTCATGCAACGGCACGCTGCTGTCCTCGGCCACCAGGCGCAACTGGATGTCCGGAAAACGCTGCTGCAAACGCGGCAGGCGCGGCGTCAGCCATTTGCTCAGGAACGACGGAATCGAACGCACCCGCAGAATCCCGCTGATCATGCCCGCATCCAGTCGTCGCAATTCCGCGTCAATACTGCCAAAAGCCTCGTTGACGGTAATGGCCAGGCGCTGGCCCTCAGCGCTCAGTTCCACGCCACGGGCACGGCGGTGAAACAAGCGAAAGCCCAGGCGTTCTTCCAGCTGGCGGATCTGCTGGCTGACGGCTCCCGCTGTGATGTGCAGTTCTTCGGCGCAACGGGTGAACGACAGGTGCCGCGCGGCACAGGCAAACACGTTCAGCCAGACATAGGTCTGGGCATGTAATTGACGGCTCATCGTTTAGTCCTGCTAAAGGATGTCTTAGGAAATTTCGTTGGTCACGTAGGACCTTGGCGGGCAGTATCGCCGACATAGCGCTTGTCCTACAAAAATGGCGGCGATTCCTCTTCCATTGCTTGTACAGGCTTTAGCATGGCTATCAGTGTTTTCGATCTCTTCAAAGTTGGCATCGGCCCGTCCAGTTCCCATACCGTCGGTCCGATGCGCGCCGCCGCGACCTTCGCTCAACAACTGCTCGAACAGGGTTTTCTGACGGACGTGCGACGCGTGGAGATTCGCCTTTACGGTTCCCTGTCGGCGACCGGCGTCGGTCACGCGACGGACCGCGCCTGCGTCATGGGCCTGATGGGCGAATGGCCCGACAGCATCGATCCCACCACCATCGACAGCCGCATTCACACCCTGCGCGAAACCGGCAAATTGTGTCTGGCAGGCGTGGCGGACATTGCCTTCGACTGGCAACACGATCTCCTGCTGCGTGACGAAAGCCTGCCCTACCACCCCAATGCCATGTCCATGACGGCTTTCGGTGAATCCGGCGAGCTGTTCGAGCAAACCTATTACTCGGTGGGCGGCGGTTTCATCATCGAAGCCGCCGAAGCCGAGTCCGGGATCGCACCGGCCGGCGATGTGGTGCTGCCTTACGATTTCTCCAGCGCCGCCGAATTGCTCAGGCTGTGCAACGAGCACGGGCTGCGGGTCAGTGAACTGATGATGGCCAACGAGCGGGCGTGGCGTGGTGATACCGAGATCCGCGAGGGCCTGTTGCATATCTGGTCGGTGATGCGCGAATGCGTCGAGCAGGGCTTGCGTCACGAAGGCATCCTGCCCGGCGGTCTGAATGTTCCACGCCGAGCGGCAAAACTGCATCGCAGCCTGCAGGAAATCGGCAAGCCGAATGTCATCACCTCCACCTTGTCAGCGATGGAATGGGTCAACCTGTACGCCCTTGCCGTGAACGAAGAAAACGCGGCAGGCGGGCGCATGGTCACGGCGCCGACCAACGGCGCAGCGGGCATCATCCCGGCGGTGCTGCATTACTACATGAAATTCAATGCCGATGCGTCTGACGACGACGTGGTCGCGTTCTTCCTGGGCGCAGCCGCCGTTGGCATCCTGTGCAAGAAAAACGCATCGATCTCCGGGGCCGAAGTCGGCTGCCAGGGCGAAGTCGGCTCTGCCTGCGCCATGGCCGCCGCGGGGTTGGCAGAGGTGCTGGGCGCAAGCCCCGAACAGTTGGAAAACGCCGCCGAAATCGGCCTGGAACACAACCTCGGCCTCACCTGCGACCCGGTTGGCGGTCTAGTGCAAGTGCCGTGCATCGAACGCAACGCAATCGCTGCCGTGAAAGCCATCAACGCCACACAAATGGCCCTGCGCGGTGACGGCAAGCACTTCATTTCCCTGGACCGGGTGATCCGCACCATGCGCGACACCGGAGCCGACATGCACGACAAGTACAAGGAGACGTCACGGGGCGGACTGGCGGTGAACTGGGTGGAGTGCTGACCGTTTTGGTTGCACGCCCGCCGTTATTGCCCTGAAACGTGCAGAAAACGCGGCCCGCTGTAGGAGCGAGCTTGCTCGCGGAAAACCAAAACGCACCATGGGGTGTCTGGGTTTACGCGTTATCGTTGACGACCATCGCGAGCAAGCTCGCTCCTGCAGAACTTGTTCTTTGTCCGACAATTTTTCCGGCATGGGCCTTGCTACTTCCCTATTGGAACAATGATGGCGAGATGGCCGATGGTCTGGTGTTGCGAACTAATCCCGATATCGGCCGGTCAACAACTGCACGTTCAATCAGGCGGTGACGCATCATGGACAACCCTTTCCAGCTCATTACCGATGCCTTTGCAGCGGATTACCAGATCAACCTGAGCATTCAGGGCCTGGACGGCAGCATCATGCTGACCCTCTCCAACAGTGGGCGCGTAGTGGCCAAACGCATGATCAGCGCCGAACAACGCAATGACCCCCAACGCCTCAAGCGATTGGTTCAAAGCATTCAATTCGGCATTGCCATCGAACAGGGCCACAGCGCCGTGGCCATCCTCGAAGCCATGACCACCGGCAGCGGACGGAACTTGCCGCCCCCTGCCGTCAAAGGGCGGCTGCGCCCCACGCTCGGGCTCTAGATTTCGCCCTTCTCGACCTCTGGATGTTCACTGGAGCCCGCGCCGGTCTTGCGATGCGGATTTTCAATCTTCACCGAGGGAAATTGCGACGAAGCGTAACGCACCACCAGAATCGCAAACGCCAACAGCAGGATCCCGCCGCACAGGTAAATGATCCCCAGGTCCGGCGGGTTGTGGTGCGATACGTTGGAAATCAGAAGTCGCGTCAGCGCGGTAATCGCCACGTAGATCAGGAAGCGCACGGGCATGTGGTTGGTCTTGAAGTAAATCCCGACCATCGCCCCCAGTTCCAGGTAGATGAACAGCAGCAGGATGTCATCGATCTTGATGTGCCCCTCTTCGATCATCCCGAGAAACTCCATCACCGCCGCCCACGCGGTCACCGCACCGATGGCGAACAGCGCCAGGTAATGAAAGGTCTCGACGAACAGATTGCCCAGGGACTCGGCCAGTTCATGCACGCTCTGCCGCAGTTTCTCGGCCCAGTTGATTTTCACGATGATGCTTCCTTAGGTCGGTTCGACCGGATGATGCGGGTTGGACGTGACGGTTTTTCTGTATGCAGAAAAAAGGCCAGCCCATGATGGCGAGGCGTTCTGGATTGCGCGCCGTGACGTTTGGTCGCACCTGTGCAGGGCCTCGCCTGACAAATGCCGAAACCGGACTACATTAAAAAGCCACTACCCAAACGACAGGGTTTCGCTTATCCTTTAGCTGTATATAGATACAGTAGTCGAAACCGACAACCAATGTGAAGGCATGTGAGGTGGTGAATGGCCGTCGAAGTGGTATACCGCAGCAGCCGAGATCTGGAGCGCTTGTTCATGGATAAAGCCGAAGCTGACCGTCATGACAAAATGCTCGAACTGGCCGAGTTGCTGGCTGAAGTGTTGCAAAAAGCCGTTCCGTCCCTGACCGAGCAGCAAGTGGAAGAAGCCGGGATCTACATGGCGAAGAATCGCGATGTGTTCGCCAAGGCGTTCAAGAGCCAGCCGGACGCCCTGTCCGAACTGCTTGCGGCACCTGTTGAAGTCGTGGAACCGGTTGTAGCGCCTGAGGTGGTTGAAGCCGCTGAGCCGATCACCCCGGCCAAGCCTGCCAAGGCCCCCAAAGCCGCCAAGTAAGCAAGGCCCAAATTGAACAGGCCCTGAGTCCGATGGAGTCAGGGCCTTTTTCATGTCCGAAGATCAAAAGATCGCAGCCTTCGGCAGCTCCTACACGGGATAACGTTCAACTTGTAGGAGCTGCCGAAGGCGGCG
>NZ_JBYSYZ010000031.1:0-70747 GCF_058783925.1 Pseudomonas sp. FW305-70 | reverse complement strand
AGCCCGCTCCCACAGGAGAGTGCGGTCAACTGTGGGAGCGGGCTTGCTCGCGAATGGGTCACCTCGGTTTCAAGGCAGAAACCGGCAGTACGCACCATCAGGCTTCACCCCAAAGAAGACAAAACAATAACCACCGATCCTGGCGGTGCCCTCAAGGCCCCGTCACGGTTTCGGACATCCGAAATCTGCCGATTTTCCGGAGCAAACACACATGAGTGCATCACCCGATCTCTCTGCAGCCCTTGCCGACAGCGATGCCGAGCAACTGCGCAAACTGGGTTACACCTCCAACTTCAATCGCAGCATGAGCCTGTGGGAAAACTTCGCCCTGGGCTTCACCTACCTGTCCCCGGTCGTCGGGGTTTATACCCTGTTCGGCCTGTGCCTGGCCGCGGGCGGGCCACCGATGTTCTGGGCCTACTTGCTGGTCGGTTGCGGCCAGTTGCTGGTGTGCCTGATCTTCGGCGAAGTGGTTTCGCAGTTCCCGATTTCCGGCGGCGTGTACCCGTGGGCCCGTCGTCTGGTGGGCAAGCGATGGGCGTGGATGGTCGGCTGGATCTACTCCATCGCCCTGTGCGTGACCATCGCGGCGGTTGCCGTGGGTGCCGGTCCGTACCTCGCCGCCATGATGGGCTTTGAACCGAGCAACAACACCAACATCATCATCGCCCTGTTCCTGACGCTCTTCGCCACCCTGGTCAACCTCAGCGGCACCAAAGCGCTGGCGCGCATCGCCATGTTCGGCTTTCTCTGCGAACTGGTGGGCGCGGTGATCGTCGGCGTTTACCTGCTGATCTTCGAGCGTCATCAATCGATCAGCGTGTTGTTCAACACCTTCGATATCAGCATCGATGGCTCGTACCTGCCGGCGTTCCTCACCGCTTCGCTGGCAGGGATGTTCCTGTACTACGGTTTCGAGGCCTGCGGCGATGTGGCCGAAGAAACCCCGAACCCGAGCAAGCAGATTCCGGTAGCGATGCGCATGACCATCTACATCGGCGGCATTGCGGCGATGTTCGCTTGCCTGGCGCTGATCCTCGCCGTACCGGACATGCAAGCGGTGATCAACGGCACCGACAAGGACCCGGTCAGCACTATCCTCAACAACGCGTTCGGGCCGATGGGTTCGAAAGTGGTGATGGGTGTGGTGATGATTTCCTTCATCTCCTGCGTGATCAGCCTGCAAGCGGCGGCCAGTCGCTTGCTGTATTCCTACGCCCGTGACGAAATGGTCATCGGCAGCCGACTGCTGAAGAAGATTTCCCCTACAACGCAGGTTCCGGTTGCCGCGCTGTTCGTGTCCGGTGTCCTGCCCGCACTCATCATCATCCTCGGCTTCTTCCTGCAGGATGCGGTCGCCACCATCGTCAGCTTCGCGGCCATCGGCATCTACCTGGCGTTCCAGATGATCGTGCTCGCGGCCCTGTACGCCCGCATGAAGGGCTGGAAACCGAGCGGCAAATTCACCCTCGGCGCCTGGGGCTGGGCGGTGAACATCGGCGCACTGGTCTATGGTGTCGGGGCCATTATCAACATGGCCTGGCCACGGACACCGGATGCCGCGTGGTACATCAACTACGCCATGGTACTGAGCACGGCCATCGTGATTGGCCTGGGCCTGCTCTACATGTGGATCGCCAAACCGTATGACCACGGCACCGCCCCGGCGGGCGATGCCTGGAAAGTCAGCCGGTAACGGCATTCGCCCCGGTGCCGTCGTGGCGCCGGGGCGATCTGAAAAACCAACAAGGAATGAATATGGATATCACCCGCCGCGACTTTCTCAACGGCGTCGCTGTCACCATCGCTGCCGGCATGACCCCTCTGCAACTTCTCCAGGCCGCCCCTGACGGGCGCTACTACCCTCCAACACTGACCGGTCTGCGGGGTAACCACGTCGGCTCGTTCGAAATGGCCCACCAGATGGGGTGGGAGAAAAAGGTCTTCGACACCGACAAACTGCCGATCACCGAGGAATATGACCTGGTGGTGGTAGGAGGCGGCCTCAGCGGACTGTCCGCTGCGTGGTTCTACCGTGAGAAACATCCGAAAGCGCGCATCCTGATTCTGGAAAACCACGACGACTTCGGCGGCCACGCCAAGCGCAATGAATTCTCCGCCGGTGGTCGCATGATCATCGGCTACGGCGGCAGTGAAGCCTTCCAGTCGCCGAATCATCTGTACAGCCAGGAAGTGAACGGCCTGCTGAAGAAACTCGGGGTGAACATCAAACGCTTCGAGACCGCGTTCGATCGCCAGTTCTACCCGGGCCTGGGCCTGTCGCGCGGGGTGTTCTTCGACAAGGAAAACTTCGGCGAAGACAAACTGGTGACCGGCGACCCGACGCCGATGGTGGCCGACGACATCGCCCCGGACCAGTTGCACGCCCGCGCCATCCCGGACTTCATCAACGACTTCCCGCTGCCGCAAGCCGACCGCCAGGCGCTGATCGCCTTGCACATGACGCCCAAGGATTACCTGCCCGGCAAAACCACCGAGGAAAAAACCGCGCACCTGGAAGCCATCAGCTACCAGGATTTCCTGCTCAAGGACGTAGGCCTGTCGGCCCAGGCGGTGAAGTATTTCCAAAGCCGCACCAACGACTTCATGGCCCTGAGCATCGATGCGGTCGCCGCGTCCGACGCCTACTCAGTCGGTTTCCCAGGCTTCAGCGCGATGAATCTGCAGCCGATCAGCGAAGAAGCCCAGGCGGAAATGGAAGAGCCCTATATCTACCACTTCCCCGACGGCAACGCCTCGCTGGCGCGCTTGCTGGTGCGCAGCCTGATCCCGGCCGTGGCACCGGGGCACACCATGGACGATATCGTCCTCGCCCCGTTCGACTACACCAAACTCGATCAGGCCAAAACCCCGGTGCGCATCCGCCTCAACAGTACAGCGGTGAGCGTGCGCAACGTCGGCAGCGGCGTGAACGTCGGCTACAGCCGCGGCGGCCAGCTCAGCCAGGTGCGCGGCAAGCACTGCATCATGGCCTGCTACAACATGATCATTCCGTACCTGCTGCGCGACCTGCCGCCGGAGCAATCCCACGCCCTGAGCCAGAACGTGAAGTTCCCGCTGGTGTACACCAAGGTCGTGATCCGCAACTGGCAGTCGTTCCAGAAGCTCGGCGTGCACGAAATCTATGCGGTGACCCAACCCTACAGCCGGATCAAACTCGACTATCCGGTAAGCATGGGCGGCTACAACCACCCGAAAGACCCGACGCAGCCGATCGGCCTGCACATGGTCTACGTGCCCACCAGCCCCAACAGCGGCATGAACGCCCGCGACCAGGCCCGCGCCGGCCGTGGCCGCCTGTACGGCCAGAGCTTCGAACAACTGGAAGCGCAACTGCGTGACCAGCTGCAACGCATGCTCGGCCCTGGCGGCTTCAACCACGAAACCGACATCCTCGCCATCACCGTCAACCGCTGGTCACACGGCTACGCGTACTTCTCCAACAGCCTGTACGACGATGCCGACGAAAGCGAAAAACTGATGAACCTGGCCCGTCAGCCGGTTGGACGGGTGAGCATCGCCAACTCGGACGCGGCGTGGAGTGCGTATGCCCATGCGGCGATCGATGAGGCGTATCGGGCGGTGGGGGAAGTGGGCTGATTGAGCACCCTGCCCGCAGCGATGCGGGCAGGGTTTGATGTTAAATCGGTTGCGGCTTGGAGAGGCTTTCGAATTCATCCATTAGCAAGTGGATTTCGGTGCTGGGGTTTGGCTCGCCGCTGATGGCAACGTCCTCGAGGATCTTCGGTGCCAAGGTTCTTGCCGTTTGGAACGGCGCTCCCAACAGCTGGGCAAAGTAGTTGATGTCTTTGCCCTTCTCATATTTTTCCATGGTTGGCTTTTCTCGCAAACTCTTGCTCACCAACTC
The DNA here is from genome assembly GCF_058783925.1 of Pseudomonas sp. FW305-70. Taxonomy (NCBI): domain Bacteria; kingdom Pseudomonadati; phylum Pseudomonadota; class Gammaproteobacteria; order Pseudomonadales; family Pseudomonadaceae; genus Pseudomonas; species Pseudomonas sp. FW305-70. Next base: position 66,858 of record NZ_JBYSYZ010000031.1, on the reverse strand, counting down.
GCCAGGGGAATGTTTCCCGACAGCTCTGAAGGGTTTTCGGTTGAAACCAAAGTGCAGCAGTAGCCAAAACTCAAAACAGGGATACGATGCAATGACTTTGATCTTTGGATGAGGCTGCGCAACATTCAATGCACGCTGAAAGCAAAGGTGTGTATCTCGATCCAATACACAAAACACTTTGTCGAAGTACTTCTGCCGGCTGATTGCTCGCTCAACAATGCCACTCGGATGTGTGACGCCGCAGTGAGCAATTTCCACCTGGGCCTTGGCCCGAAAATAAAAGGCAGCCTCCTCCAGATAGCGTTTTCCTGACTTGCTGTCTTCACAGAGCACCAACACCTTAGGTTGAGGCTTGTACCCTGAACGCCTGCGATCAAATGACTTGCCTGAACTCACCATTGCTCAGCCCTGCCTTATCAACGGTAGCCCGCGATAACGGCCTTCAAAGTAGCGCTTCTCGACATCCTCACTTTCGCCCCCCTCAAAATCGTGAATGGAAAACAAACTGGTCGCGCCGTTGGCATCACGTTCGGTAATCCAGAACTGATCCCGCCGCAAAATCTTTTCGTTCATCAGATGAGTATCGTGCGTTGTAAAAATCAGCTGAGTATCGAGGCCACTGTCCAGATGCTTGTCGATCAAGTCAGCGACGATGTCGGGATGAAGGCTGCTGTTGAGTTCATCGACACAAAGCACTCCACTGCCCCCCGCTTGATTCATCATGAACCAGGGCAACCAAAAGCCAATCAGGTTCTTTGTACCGCACGACTCCTCCGAAAAATCAAACTCCGCAGTACCTAAATGACTGGAATGTGTGAGGGTCACCTTGTTCTTTTGAACTGCCGCGAAGATCTCCTTCAGGGTAGGTTCTTTATTGTTCTGAATGGCATCGACCTCGTCTGAATTTAGCTCAATGATAGAGACCGGAATGTCCAATGCCTTGAGAAAGTCCCGAAGATCGTTCGTATGGCTCGATACCATCTGAAGAAATCGGATCGACGCCGTCGACAGCTCCATCATGCTGTTCTGCTCGACCACGAGAAGTCCGGTTTGGAACCAACTGAACGGCATTCGCAACTGAGTCATTTCTTCATTGCTGTTCTTCACGGCCTGCGCGAGGAAGAGCATTTTTGGGCTCGTCAGACGCCGCCAGGCGCCATGCACTTCTTTCCCGCCCTCCAGCGCCGTCCCGAAAACATAACGCTCCCCTTCGGCGTCGAATTGGCGGTCATACAGAAGCGTTTCGGTCCCTCCTGGATAAGAGAGCAACTGCTCTTGGACGATCCGCTGCCCAGTTAACCCCAGCACAAACCGATAGCGCTGCCCTCCTTGAATGAAGTTGTATTCAAATACACTGGGCGCATCCTTCAACGCGCGATCAAAACGAAAAGGCGAAACCGATAGCAACGCGTCACTTGGATTGGTTTCCATGACAAGCAAGCGCCCGACGACCCCCATCGCGCGGACCAATGAAGACTTGCCGGAAGCATTTGGGCCGTAAATCGCAGCCACCTTCAACAGGTCGGGGAGTTTTTCTGCGCAGGGCGGCTTGAATGTATTACGCGTTTTGCTCAGGAGAGGAGTCGCCGCCATGGACAAGGTTTGCTTGTCACGGAACGAGCGGTAATTGGAAACCGAGAATTCGATCAGCATGGAAAAAACCTGCAGTTCGTTTGCTGGACTCGAATACATAAAGGAAAAAATGCGCTTCAGGTGCCGCTTCTCTGCAGCCAATGCAAAAACAGGAAAATCCTACAGATCGAACCTTCGAATACCGGCGCTGATTCCTACAACAAGTGTCGCCAGAGTAGACTTGGCGCCGCGAGCGCCTGACCGATAGGCTTCAATCCGTCGCTGCCAAATCAGCGACCCGGAGTCGAAGCCGGAACATATCAACATGGCGCATCCGCGCCCCCATATGAGCTGGGGCATTTTTTTGCCTTTCAGTTTCGCGTTATGGCGGGCCGTGTGGCGCGGGCCTCTCGGCTTCCATGTTGATCGAGAATGTTCCGACTTCGAACGCCGCACGGTCCGCCACCCAAATCTGTCGAAGGATTAGTGGCGGCTCCTTTTTCAACATGGAGTCGAAAAATGCACAAGCACACATCACATCCGACTGAAATTCCTTCCTGCTTCATCCCTAAAGTCTTCACCCGCCACAACCGCTTCCTCCATGCCTTCATGCAAAACAACCAAGCCTGGTTCTGCGCCCAGGATCTGGGTCGCTTGATGGGCAAACCACTCAATGAACGCCTGACCCTGAAACTCGATCCCGACCAACGTCGCAGCGTCTGTCTGCTCAAGGACGGCAAAACGGTCGAAACACTGATGGTCAGCGAATCAGGCATGTACGCCTTGCTGGTTCACCACTTCGTCCCGGAAAACCGTAACCTGCGCCAGTGGTTGAGCAACGAAGTCATACCCATGATGCGGGAAACCAGCACCACACCTGTGGAAATCCGCCCGAGCCTGAGTTCAGTGCATTGGGCCGGCGTCACTGTGCCGCTGCTGCACTGGCAACAACAGGCCTGGGTGAAGTGGCGTGATGTGCCTGAGCTGATGCATGGACAGCGACCTTCTCCGGCTTCCAGGGCTTGAATACATGACCTGTGGCGAGGGAGCTTGCTCCCGCTGGACTGCGAAGCAGTCCTCGCTTTGAAGGTAAAGCGAGGACCGCTGCGCGCCCCAGCGGGAGCAAGCTCCCTCGCCACAGCAAGTTGATGGATCTGGCTACCGTAAAAGCCAAATGGCTCTCACGGTAACCCGCCCTGCTTCAAAACCGCGAAACACTCCTCATCGCATCCACCAGATACCTCATCGCGATCCTGTCGCTTTCCGACAGCTCCCTATACCGCTCCACCAGTTTCATTTCCTCGTTATTAAGCCGGCGCCTGCGTCGCCCGATGGCCAGGCACGGAAAGATTCCCAACATTTCGGTGATGCCTTGTACTTTCGACATGGACGATGTCCTTCTCTATACGTCAAAGAAAACTGCAAAAAACCGCATCGCCCTATCCCTTTTTCAGCAGCCGCTGGGTGCCCGCTGAACCGCACCGGTCCGAAGGGCATAAACCGGTCATGTGCACAGAATAGAAATATTCCGGGCGCTGAAAAGCGGTTTTTAGAGTAATTAGTCGAAAAAAGCAGAAATGCCCTGTAAATCAGAAACCCCTGTCGGAATTGTTTCCCGACATGTCTTGTTTCATTGCCGAGCCGGCGCTGTGCCATCAATCAATTTTGCTCTGCAATCGAACGGTTTAAGCTGTCGGGCATCTGTTCTACAGTCCGTTGCGTTTGGCCGAAGGCATGTCCGAACCGTTTTTTCTGATCCAGCACGTGCCAGGAACGGCGCGGGATTGCTCACGACAGGTTGTATTTATGCACCGCAGGAACTTGCTCAAAGCCTCCATGGCCATCGCGGCCTACACCGGTTTGTCCGCCACGGGCCTGTTGGCCGCCCAAGCCTGGGCCACCAGCGGCGGCACCGCTGATGGCGAGGCCAGCGCATTCGATTTCGAGGCGCTGAAGCTGCAGGCCAAACAGCTCGCCAGCAATCGCTACCAGGACACCAAGCAACAGTTGCCGCCGACCCTGGCGACCATGACGCCGCAGAACTTCAATGCGATCCGCTACGACGGCAATCATTCATTGTGGAAAGAACTCAAGGGTCAGCTGGACGTGCAGTTCTTCCACGTCGGCATGGGGTTCAAGCAGCCGGTGCGCATGTACAGCGTCGATCCGAAAACCCGGATGGCTCGCGAGGTGCATTTCCGCCCGTCGCTGTTCAACTATGAAAACACTACGGTCGACACCGCACAGCTCAAGGGCGACCTGGGTTTCTCCGGCTTCAAGTTGTTCAAGGCCCCGGAACTGGACAAGCACGATGTCGTGTCCTTCCTCGGCGCCAGTTACTTCCGTGCGGTGGACGCCACCGGCCAGTACGGCTTGTCGGCCCGCGGGCTGGCCATCGACACCTACGCCAAGAAGCGCGAAGAATTCCCCGACTTCACCAAGTTCTGGTTCGAGACACCGGACAAGGACAGCACCCGCTTCGTGGTCTACGCCCTGCTCGACTCGCCGAGCGCCACCGGTGCCTACCGCTTCGATATCGATTGCCAGGCCGAGCGCGTGGTGATGGAGATCGATGCCCACGTCAACGCACGTACCGCCATCGACCAACTGGGCATCGCACCGATGACCAGCATGTTCAGCTGCGGCACCCACGAGCGCCGCATGTGCGACACCATTCACCCGCAAATCCACGACTCCGACCGCCTGGCCATGTGGCGCGGCAACGGCGAGTGGATCTGCCGTCCGCTGAACAACCCGGCGACCCTGCAATTCAATGCCTTCGCCGACAAGGACCCGAAAGGTTTCGGCCTGGTGCAGACCGACCACGAGTTCGCCAGCTATCAGGACACCGTCGACTGGTACAGCCGCCGCCCGAGCCTGTGGGTCGAGCCGACCACCGCATGGGGCGAAGGCTCGGTCGATCTGCTGGAAATCCCTACCACCGGCGAGACCATGGACAACATCGTCGCCTTCTGGACCCCGAAGAAACCGGTGGCTGCCGGCGATTCGCTGAACTACGGCTACAAGCTGTACTGGAGCGCATTGCCGCCAGTCGGAACGCCGTTGGCACGGGTCAACGCCACCCGTTCCGGGATGGGCGGTTTCACCGAAGGCTGGGCGCCGGGCGAGCATTACCCGCCCGTCTGGGCCCGTCGTTTTGCCGTGGACTTCACCGGTGGTGGTCTGGACCGCTTGCCTGAAGGCACAGGCATCGAGCCGGTGGTCACTTGCTCGAACGGCGAGGTCAAGGATTTCAGCGTGCTCAAGCTCGATGACATCAAGGGCTACCGCATCCTGTTTGACTGGTACCCGACCAATGACAGCGTGGAGCCCGTCGAGCTGCGCCTGTTCATCCGCACCAACGACCGCACACTGAGTGAAACCTGGTTGTACCAGTACTTCCCGCCAGCGCCGGACAAACGCAAGTACACCTGATGATCGGGTAGCACCCTGCCAGCATTCGGTTTTCCGAACGCGACCTGCGGGTCGGTTCGGTTAACCGGATCACTTCACTGACATTTCAGCGCAAAAAATATTTAATTCCCTTATAAATCAATACTTTGACTAATTCAGACTGGTCTGGCACGAGTCATGCTCTACACTTCTTCGACGAATGTCCTTTGCGCTCACTCATCGTAGCGCTCAGGTGTTTTGCAGCACAAAAGGGCCGATGAACTGGCTCCATAAAAAAAACAATGTCGAGGAAAATTTGATGCGCATCGTTCCCCATATCCTGGGCGCAGCCATTGCTGCCGCTCTGATCAGCACGCCAGTTTTCGCCGCCGAACTCACCGGCACCCTGAAGAAGATCAAAGAGTCCGGCACCATCACCCTGGGCCATCGCGACGCTTCCATTCCGTTTTCCTATATCGCGGATGCTTCCGGCAAACCGGTCGGCTACTCCCACGACATCCAGCTGAAAGTCGTCGAAGCCCTGAAAAAAGACCTCGACATGCCAAACCTCCAGGTCAAATACAACCTGGTGACTTCGCAAACCCGTATCCCGCTGGTGCAGAACGGCACCGTGGACCTCGAGTGCGGTTCCACCACCAACAACGTCGAGCGTCAGCAGCAGGTTGACTTCTCCGTCGGCATCTTCGAAATCGGTACTCGCCTGCTGTCCAAGGCAGACTCCAAGTACAAGGATTTCCCTGACCTGGCCGGCAAGAACGTCGTGACCACCGCCGGCACCACGTCCGAGCGCATCCTCAAGGCGATGAACGCCGACAAGCAGATGGGCATGAACGTCATCTCCGCCAAAGACCACGGCGAGTCGTTCCAGATGCTGGAAACCGGCCGTGCCGTTGCGTTCATGATGGACGACGCCCTGCTGGCCGGTGAAGCAGCCAAGGCCAAGAAGGCAACCGACTGGGCCGTAACCGGCACTCCACAGTCCTACGAAATCTACGGCTGCATGGTGCGCAAAGGCGACGAGCCGTTCAAGAAGGCTGTGGATGACGCCATCAAGGCCACCTACGCATCGGGCGAGATCAACAAGATCTACGAAAAATGGTTCATGCAGCCAATTCCGCCAAAAGGCCTGAACCTGAACTTCCCGATGAGCGACGAACTCAAGGCCCTGATCGCCAATCCGACTGATAAAGCGGCTGACGACAAGAAATCCTGATTTCTGACTAACCTTATCTCCTGAAAGGGCCGCCGCCCTTTCAGGAGGTGGTCACTTCCTGCTGGAATTTTTGGAAACACTCGAACCGGTAGCTGTCGAGCCGGGAGCGTGTGCCTGATCGTCAAGGTCAGGCGGGAACGGAGCTTCCCCCAAGCGGGCACTTGTACATCGATTGAACTGAGGGGAGACCCTAATGAATTACAACTGGGACTGGGGCGTGTTCTTCAAGTCCACCGGCGTGGGCAGCGAGACCTATTTCGACTGGTACGTGTCCGGTCTGGGCTGGACCATCGGCATCGCCATCGCGGCCTGGATCATCGCCCTGACACTGGGCTCGATCCTGGGCGTCATGCGTACCGTGCCGAACCGCATCGTATCGGGCATCGCCACCTGCTACGTCGAACTCTTCCGTAACGTGCCGCTGCTGGTTCAGCTGTTCATCTGGTACTTCCTGGTACCCGACCTGCTGCCGGCCGACCTGCAAGAGTGGTACAAGCAGGACCTGAACCCGACCACCTCGGCCTTCCTCAGCGTTGTCGTATGCCTGGGCCTGTTCACCACCGCCCGGGTTTGCGAACAGGTGCGCACCGGTATCCAGGCCCTGCCCAAAGGCCAGGAATCCGCGGCCCGCGCCATGGGTTTCAAGTTGCCGCAGATCTACTGGAACGTGCTGCTGCCCCAGGCTTACCGGATCATCATTCCGCCGCTTACCTCGGAATTCCTGAACGTCTTCAAGAACACTTCCGTGGCGTCGCTGATCGGCTTGATGGAATTGCTCGCGCAGACCAAACAGACCGCCGAGTTCTCCGCCAACCTGTTTGAAGCCTTTACCCTGGCCACGCTGATCTACTTCACCCTGAACATGAGCCTGATGTTGCTGATGCGCCTGGTCGAGAAGAAAGTCGCCGTACCGGGCCTGATCTCCGTAGGGGGTAAATGATGGAATTCGATTTCTCGGGCATCATCCCGTCCCTGCCGGGCCTGTGGAACGGCATGGTCATGACCCTCAAGCTGATGGCCATGGGCGTGGTCGGCGGGATCATCCTCGGCACCATCCTGGCGTTGATGCGTCTGTCCCACAGCAAGCTGCTGTCAAACATCGCCGGCGCGTACGTCAACTACTTCCGCTCGATCCCGTTGCTGCTGGTAATCACCTGGTTCTACCTGGCGGTACCGTTCGTGCTGCGCTGGATCACCGGCGAAGACACCCCGATCGGCGCGTTCGCCTCGTGCATCGTGGCGTTCATGATGTTCGAAGCGGCGTACTTCTGCGAAATCGTCCGTGCTGGCGTGCAGTCGATTCCCAAGGGCCAGATGGGCGCTGCCCAAGCCCTGGGCATGTCCTACGGCCAGATGATGCGCCTGATCATCCTGCCGCAGGCGTTCCGCAAGATGACGCCGCTGTTGCTGCAACAGAGCATCATCCTGTTTCAGGACACCTCGCTGGTCTACGCCGTCGGCCTGGTGGACTTCCTCAATGCTTCGCGCGCCAGTGGCGACATCATTGGCCGCTCCAATGAGTTCCTGATTTTCGCGGGTCTCGTGTACTTCATCATCAGCTTTGCCGCCTCGCAGCTGGTCAAGCGTCTGCAAAAAAGGTTCGCCGTATGATCTCTATCAAAAGCATCAACAAGTGGTATGGGGACTTCCAGGTTCTGACTGATTGCAGCACCGAGGTCAAAAAAGGCGAAGTGATCGTGGTGTGCGGGCCATCCGGTTCCGGCAAGTCGACCCTGATCAAGTGCGTCAACGCCCTGGAGCCCTTCCAGAAAGGCGACATCGTGGTCGACGGCACCTCCATCGCCGACCCGAAGACCAACCTGCCGAAACTGCGTTCGCGCGTGGGCATGGTGTTCCAGCACTTCGAGCTGTTCCCGCACCTGACCATCACCGAGAACCTGACCATCGCGCAGATCAAGGTATTGGGCCGCAGCAAGGAAGAAGCCACCAAGAAAGGCCTCCAACTGCTCGAGCGCGTCGGTCTCTCGGCCCATGCCCACAAGCATCCTGGCCAACTGTCCGGCGGTCAGCAGCAGCGCGTGGCGATTGCCCGTGCGCTGGCGATGGACCCGATCGTCATGCTGTTCGACGAACCGACCTCGGCGCTGGACCCGGAAATGGTCAACGAAGTGCTCGACGTGATGGTGCAACTGGCTCACGAAGGCATGACCATGATGTGCGTGACCCACGAAATGGGCTTCGCCCGTAAAGTGGCCGACCGGGTGATCTTCATGGACCAGGGCAAGATCATCGAAGACTGCAAGAAAGAAGAGTTCTTCGGCGACATCAGCCACCGTGCCGAGCGTACGCAGCACTTCCTCAACAAGATTCTGCAGCACTAAAGCCACACCGCCGCCCTTGTAGGAGCGAGCTTGCTCGCGATGGTCGTTAACGATGACGCGTTCATCCTGAATGCACGCGTTGTCCTTGAGTTCTTCGCGAGCAAGCTCGCTCCTACAGTAGAGGTAGGCAGGCAAGTGGTGGTTGACCCAAGGCATCTGTGATGAAATGCGACCCTAATCTTTATCGCGCAGCGTCGCCATCACTCGCCGTGAAACCCCGTCTGGTTCGTCATTTGTTCCTGCCGCCACTGATCATCGCCATGATGATCGGCCTGGGCTATATCGGCTTCTGGATCAGTGAGCACTATGGCATTCGCAGCCTCGGCGAGAACGGCCAGCGTCAGCTGGAACTGCACGCCCGTGCCGTCGAAAGCGAAATCAGCAAATACACCTACCTGCCCAGCCTGCTGGAGCTCGAAACCAGTGTTTCGCAGTTGCTGGCCGACCCGACCCCGGAACACCGGCAAACGGTCAACGATTACCTCGAAGGCCTGAACCGGCGCAGCCGCAGTCGGGCCATCTACGTGATGGACACCACCGGCCGCGTCATGGCCACCAGCAACTGGCGCGATGTCGACAGTTACCTGGGTGAAGACCTGTCCTTTCGCGCCTACTTCCAGAACGCCGTGCGCGGTCAGCCGGGGCGTTTCTACGGCATCGGCAGCACCAACGGCGAACCCGGTTACTACCTGGCCCATGGCCTTGAAGAACACGGCAAGATCATCGGCGTCGCGGTGGTCAAGGTGCGTCTGGAAGCCATGGAAGAGCGCTGGCAGCGCGCGCGGCTGGAAGCTTTCGTCAGCGACGAGAACGGCATCATCATTCTCTCCAGCGATCCGGCTCGACGCTTGAAATCGGTGGTGCCGCTGAGCGAAGAAACCAAGGAAAAACTTGCCCGCAGCCTTCAGTACTACTGGTTCCCGCTCAACGAATTGCAACCGCTGGCCCGGGAAACCCTGTCCGAAGGCGTGGAAAAACTCACGTTCCCGGCCAACAGTGAACTGCTGCTCCAACAAGATCGCGACGATGAAAACATCAGCTACCTGTCGCAAACCCGGCCCTTGAGCGATACGCCGTGGAATTTCACCCTGCTCACGCCGCTTCAGGACTTGCGCCGCGAAGCGATCAACCAGGGGATTCTGGTGGCCGTGGCGTTTGCCCTCTGCGCCTTTCTGTTGATCGCCTGGAACGAGCGGCGCAAGGTGATCGCCACCCGCCTCGCGGCCCGGGAAGCCTTGCAGGAAGCCAACAACCAGCTGGAACGTCGGATTACCGAACGCACCACCGACCTGCGCGCCAGCAACGAACGGCTCAAGGGGCAGATCCGCGAACGCCGGCACGCCGAAGAGACCTTGCGCCGCGCCCAGGATGAACTGGTACAGGCCGGAAAACTCGCGGCCATCGGCCAGATGTCCACCAGCATCGCCCACGAACTGAACCAGCCGCTGGCGGCGCTACGCACCTTGTCCGGCAATACCGTGCGCTTCCTCGAACGCGGCCAGCTCGATGTCGCCAGCACCAACCTCAAGACCATCAACGAACTGATCGACCGCATGGGCCGCATCACTGCCAGCCTGCGCTCGTTCGCCCGGCGCGGTGACGACAAGGGTCAGGCCTGCCTTGGCAAAGCGGTGGACGCGGCCTTGCAATTGCACGGCGCACGGGTGGAAAACACGCCTCTGCAATTGCACCGCCATTTTGACGCGGTGCAGGTGCAGATCGACCAGACCCGCCTGGAACAGATTCTGGTCAACCTGATCGGCAACGCCCTCGATGCCATGCAAGCGCAGCCGCAACCCGAGCTGTGGCTCGAAGGCGAAACTTTCGATGGCAAATACCGGCTGCGCGTGCGTGACAACGGCCACGGCATCGACGCCGAAGCGCGCAAGCACCTGTTCGAACCCTTCTTCACCACCAAACCCGGCGAACAGGGCCTGGGCCTTGGCCTGACCCTTTCCGCCAGCCTGGCCGCCGCCACCGGCGGTCACCTGGGTGTCGAGCACCCGGCCAGCGGTGGTACCGCATTCGTCCTCAGTTTACCGTTGGTAAGCCCCACTCCCGCCGAGCCAATATGAACAACGACCTTAGTGTATTGATCGTCGAAGACGACCCCCATGTGCTGCTCGGCTGCCAACAGGCGCTGACCCTGGAAGACATTCCCTGCATTGGCGTGGGCAGCGCCGAAGAAGCCCTGGTGCGGGTCGGCGACAACTTCGCCGGCATCGTCATCAGCGATATTCGCCTGCCGGGCATCGATGGCCTGGAGTTGCTGACCCGGCTCAAGGAGCGCGACCGCAGCCTGCCGGTGGTGCTGATCACCGGTCACGGCGACATCTCCATGGCCGTCGGTGCGATGCAGAAAGGCGCCTACGACTTCATGGAAAAGCCGTTTTCCCCTGAGCGCCTGGTGGACGTAGCCCGCCGCGCCCTCGAGCAACGCAGCCTGGCGCGGGAAGTGTCGTCGCTGCGCCGGCAACTGGCCGAGCGCGACTCCCTCGAAGGGCGGATCATCGGGCGCTCGCCGGCCATGCAGAACCTGCGGGAACTGATCGCCAACGTCGCCGATACGTCGGCCAACGTGTTGATCGAAGGCGAGACCGGCACCGGCAAGGAACTGGTCGCTCGCTGCCTGCATGATTTCAGTCGGCGGCACACCAAGCAGTTCGTCGCCTTGAACTGCGGCGGCCTGCCGGAAAACCTCTTCGAAAGCGAAATCTTCGGCCACGAAGCCAACGCCTTTACCGGTGCGGGCAAGCGGCGGATCGGCAAGATCGAACACGCCGACGGCGGCACGCTGTTCCTCGACGAAGTGGAAAGCATGCCCCTGCCCTTGCAGATCAAGCTGCTGCGGGTATTGCAGGAACGCACCCTCGAACGCCTCGGTTCGAACCAGAGCGTGGCGGTGGATTGCCGCGTCATCGCAGCGACCAAGTCCGACCTCGTCGAGTCGAGCAAGGCCGGCGAATTCCGCAGCGACCTGTACTACCGCCTCAACGTGGTGACCCTGGAACTGCCGCCGCTGCGCGAGCGCCGCGAGGACATCCTGCAACTGTTCGAACACTTTCTGCAGCAGTCGTCCCTGCGCTTCGATCGCGCGGTGCCGGAGCTGGACAACCAGACCGTTTCCAACCTGATGAGCCACGACTGGCCGGGCAACGTGCGTGAATTGCGCAACGTTGCCGAGCGCTTTGCCCTGGGCCTGCCGGCGTTCAAGAAAACCGGTGCCGGCGGCAGCAATCAAGGCCTGGCGTTTGCCGAAGCGGTGGAAGCCTTCGAGCGCAACCTGCTCAGCGATGCCTTGCAACGCAGCGGCGGCAACCTGACCCAGGCCAGCCAGGAACTGGGCATGGCCAAGACCACGCTGTTCGACAAAGTGAAAAAGTACGGCCTGAGCCATTGAGCTGTGTGGACCTGATTCTCAAAACGACCCTGGGCGCGGCGGTGGTGGTGAGCCCCCTCGCTGGCCTGACTACGCTTTCACAGAGAAATACATTCTCCTGTGGGAGCGGGCTTGCTCGCGAAAGCGGTGTGTCCGTCAACTCAAATGCCAACTGATACTCCCTCTTCGCGAGCAAGCCCGCTCCCACACTGGACCGAGGGAGCTAGAGAAGATTGTGATCGGCCACAGGCTCGATCTGCGCCCAGTGCGAAGTGTCTTCACGGTGCTCGCGCAAGTACGGCAACACCGCCGCCAGCAACGGCACCTTGAATGCCTCCTGGAAACGATGGGCCAGGCCCGGAATCAAGACCAACTGACTGCCCCGCAGATGCGCCGCCAGATGCACCCCGTGCATCACCGGCAGCAAGGGGTCGGCCGTGCCATGCACCACCAGCGCCGGCACCCGCAACCGGTTGAGCAGCGCGACCCGGCTCGGCTCGGCGAGAATGGCCATGATCTGGCGTTTCACGCCCTCGGGATTGAACGCCCGGTCATAGGACTGCGCCGCCTGATGCAACAGCACCTGACGATCATCGCTCACCATCGGGCTGCCCAGCGCCGCCAGCAAGTCGGCCTGTTGTTCCAGGGCCACCTCGCGGTTCGGTGCACCCCGCCGGGCCAGCAATTGCACCAGCGCCGCACTCGGTGCCGGCAAGCCTTCGGCCCCGGAGCTGGTCATGATCAGGGTCAGGCTCTCGACCCGCTGCGGGGCCATGGCCGCCATGTGCTGGGCGATCATCCCGCCCATGCTGGCGCCCAACACGTGGAATTGATCGATGTGCAAGGCATCCATCAAGCCCAGGCCATCGTCGGCCATGTCGGTCAGCGAGTACGGCGACGACACCGGCAATCCGAGTTTGTAGCGCAGCACTTCGAATGTCAGGTTGGCTTCGGCCGGTGCTTGCCGCCAGGTCGACAGGCCGACATCGCGATTGTCATAGCGAATCACCCGGAACCCTTGCTGGCACAGGGCGACCACCACCTCGTCCGGCCAGTGGATCAACTGCCCGCCCAGGCCCATCACCAGCAGCAAGGCCGGATCCGACGCACGGCCGATGCTCTGGTACGCCAGGCTTACCTGGGCCAGATCCACCCGTTCGGTCGGAACATTGACGTCACAACGCGAGGCCGCCAACGACGGCAGGCCGAACAACAGCGCGGCCAGAAACATGATTCGTGAAAAGAATGCAGCACCCATGAAAAAACACCAAAACGCAGAACCCCAGTAGAGCGCGAGTCTGATGAAGTTTGTTCAAGCGCGCTGCCACAGTTCCATGACAGTTTGATGAAGAGCGCCGGGCGGTCATCCGGCGTCACAGCCGGTTTGGCGATAACTATGTACCGCCCCTCCTCCTGTCGAACGCCGCCTAATGCCCGTACCGCCGGCACGGCCCGGCCTTCTGGAGACTCATCGTCATGGTTGAACAAACTACCCCCCTTACGGCCGATTTCGGCCTCATCCACCCATTGCCCGCCAACCCGGACCAGGGCCTGAGCCTGAGCGCCTCGGCACGCTGGGAAGAATGCTGCGAGCAGTGGCTCAGCCTCATGGCGCAAAGCTCGCAAGCCCACCTCGACACCGCTTGGTGGAGCGCACGTGCGCTCGGCACCGATCGCTCGCGTCGGGAACAAGCCATCCGCTTGTATCGCCAGCATTTCGAGGTGTCGAGCCAATGGGCGTTTGCCCAAGGCATCCTCGATGCCGGACAGATCAAAACCTTACTGGCGCTCATCGACCCGCCAGCGCAAACACCAATGCCTGACCAGCACCCCGTGTACGTCGAACAGCTGAACCTCAAAGATGACAATGGCCTGTCTGCCCCACTGTCGGGCGCGCTGGTCATCACCCGGGATACCGATCAACCGGTCGCTCAGCTGTTGTACCTGCCGTCGCACTCATCCGCCTGGATGACCTTTCAAAGCCGGATTGAACTGGAGCGCTGGTTGACCGAGCATCAACCACAGCGGTTCGACCAGCCCCGACTGTCGATGGACAAGGGCAGCGTCGATTACACGGTCCTCGACAAGGCTGTGCTGCGCACTGGCGCCGAAGCCCTGTTGTCGCGCTTGTCCGTCGCCCCCGCGGACCGGCCCGGCAATGCTGCCGTGCTGGCCGCGCCCCCCGACCTGCCACGGGTGGAGACAGACGACAACGCGGCCCTGTTCGGCCAGCTCAGCCCCGATATTCCCTTGGGCGTGCGTCACCGCGCACTGGCACAACAACGCACGGCCCTGGAGAGTCTGCTCGGCGATGACTTTTCCGGTGATGCCAAGGATCCACGTCTGCAACGCCTGCAACAGCAACTCGAGACCCTCAGCGCTGCCGAGCAGGCCAGCAACGCCGCCGCGACGGCGCTACTGGACGCCGCCGATGGCCTCAAATGGCTGGAGCTGCGCCACCAGCCGGGCCCGCATTACGCAGCCCTGCTCCAGGCACGCCAAAACGGCTTGCGCGCCGAAGCCGAACTGCAATTGAGCCTGAATCAGATCAACAGTGAGGAGCATCAATGGCTCATCAGTGTGCTGGATGCCCCCGATCAGCCCCGCACGGTCGACCTGGTGGTCGCGCGGCTGGAACTGTCGGCAACCGACACCGAAGGCGACACCCGCCGCACGCAAACCGAGGAACTGGACGGCGTTCTGCTGTTTGCCAAACCCTCGGCGCTGCTGGCGAATTCGACCGACAGCCTGTTGCTGTACTGGCCCGGACGCTTCGGTGGACTGCAACGGTTTGCCTCTCGACAGCTGCTGGAACAATCGCTGTTCAAACGCCCGGTCAACGACCCTGCCCTGGCAGTGCACGTTTTACCGCTGAGCGGCTCGCCGTTTAAATACGCCCTGCAAATCCAGCTCCACAGCTGTGAACAACAAGCGGCCCGGATCATTGCAGCCAATCCTGTTCCGCTTCGTACCAGCCAGCGTGCGGCCGAACTGGAAAAACTGCGCGAGCAGACCCTCGCCTGCCTGACCGTCCCCCAATCCGCCGCCCGGGACTGGGTGTACGCACGCATCGTCGAGCAAAACCAGAGCAGTGCACTGGCCGCTCAATTGCCGACGTGGCATCGCGAACTGCCTGCCGTGCAGCGTGACCGGCTCAAGACGCTGTTCAAATCCTGGATCGCCGCAATGCAGCGCTCCCACGCGTGGCTGGAACGCGAACTGCCGCCACGGGAAGCCTTCGCCATCAAGGCTGTCGACGCCCGGCTGCGCGTGGAATTCGACCTCAGTCAACGGGTGGAGGTGCAGCTCGACGTTCCCGATTCCACGCTGTGGCAGAAAGTGGTGACTGAAGGCGCCGCTCCGGGCACCCCTCAACAAAATGTGCTGGTCGCCAGCGAGCAGCGCAGCAAGCTGTCACTGGGTGAACTGGCGCTGGGCAACATCGATCAGGAAATGTGGTGGCGACTGTCGTTCATGCAGGTCGAGGTCAGCGGTGCCGACGCCACACAACAGCAGAAACTGAAAAGCGCCATCA
The DNA here is from genome assembly GCF_058783925.1 of Pseudomonas sp. FW305-70. Taxonomy (NCBI): domain Bacteria; kingdom Pseudomonadati; phylum Pseudomonadota; class Gammaproteobacteria; order Pseudomonadales; family Pseudomonadaceae; genus Pseudomonas; species Pseudomonas sp. FW305-70. Next base: position 51,403 of record NZ_JBYSYZ010000031.1, on the reverse strand, counting down.
CGACGTCCTGGCTGCGCAAGCTGGTCACCGAGCTGGATCTGGCCGGGCAATATGAAAGGCTGATCCGTGAGACGTTCCTCGGCACCTCGACGGCATCGACCTTCAGTAATGAATATCGACGCGAATGCCTGAGTGAGCCGTGGCGCCTTATGCTTCGCCTGCAAGGCGAATTCGCCGAGTTGGCAAAGGACATCGATGCCAGCGGCCGGCAAGTGCTGGAAATCGCCATCGACGCCAACAGCCGTGAAGCCTTTGCCAGCGACGGCAAGCGCATCGAGTTGCTGCCCGCGCACCTGACCGTGGGCGGCAAGGACACCCACGCCCAGGGACCGAGCACCTTGACCGGCGTCACCTTTATCGTGGAGCACGTCAGCGGCCTGACCCTGCTGTATCTGCCCGACAGCCCCGACGGCGTTTATCTGCGCCAGTTCGACAGCCTTGAACAGGCACGGATGCGCCTGTTCAACGATTGCCTGCGCAGTCCGATGGTCAACTACCTGGCCGGCCGCGCCTTGACGGGTGATGTCGCCCACCACATCAGTCGGATCAACCAGGCCCTATTGAAAAACTTCGACGGGCTGATCGGCGTCGGTACACCCTGGCCAGCCAGCACCTCCCTGGCAGCGCATCTGCTGAATGTACACATGGGCCGTTTGCTGGAGGCCCATCGGGCGACGTCGCGCTCCAATGATGCGTTGTACCTGGAACAGGTCGCCTTGAAGTCCGGCGCAATGTTCAACTACCTGAAAATGGCCGTGGGCATGCTGCCCTTCATCGGTACGACCATCGCCCTGTACGACGCCTGGAACAGCGCCAACCTGGCGGTGGCGGCCTTTCTGCGCGGTGATGTCGGCCATGGCCTGGCCGAGGTGGAGGCGGTGCTGTTGTCGCTGATCGACGCGGCCATGGACATTCTCCCCGGCACCTCTGCCACCCCTGCTACTGCCCGCGTCGCCACGCGCAGTCGTCAGTGGCGGGCGCTGGGCAAAAGTCCGCGAGCCCTGCAGCTATCGACGCAACCCCAGGCGCGGCGGTCGCTGGAGCGCTTCAAGGGTTATGAATATGAAAAACCGATTTCCCTCGCGGACCTGCAACCGGGCAGCGAAGGCATTTATCGCAACGTGTATCGCCACGCCGACGGCGACTTCATGCTCAGCCAGGGAAGAATCTATCGCATCGAACTGGAAGGCGAACCACCCCGCTGGCGCTTGAGTGGCACCAGCAGCCGGACCTACAAACAGCCAGTCGCCCTCGATGAGTCAGGCCACTGGAACACCCACTTCGCGGTGTACGGCACCGTGATCGAAGGCGGCGGCGTGGGCGGTGGCGCGGTGCTCGGGCACATGGCCGATGGATTGGACCCACTCTGGCCGGCCGCCATTCGCCGCTGGCTGCCGCGCTGGTGGACCGACCGCGCCTTGCGCCGGCAATTGACCCTGACCAATACCGCCGAGGCCTACAGGGCGCGGCTCGATACCCAGACCCGCAGCAACAACGCCCTGCTTGAGCACTATTTCGGCCTCGAACTCCAGCAGCGCCCAGCCCTTCGCACCCGTGCCGATGTCGCCTGCGCGAACGATATCGACCTTGCCCAGGCCCAATACCTGAATCTCGATGAGTTGATGCTGTATAGCCATGGCCGCAAACGCGTGCAGATCGAAGGCATCCAAAGCCGCTGCGCCTGGATCATCGTCGACCGTTCGGTGCGGCGGATCAACCTGGCCAAGGAACGGCTGGTGGAACACCTCAATCGTATCGATCAGCTGATCGCCCGGTCAGATGCCACAGCGATCACCGATACCGCCGCGCACTTGCAGTTCATGGCGCAACGCAAGGAGATCCGCAAAAACTTTCTCAAAGATTTCGATCAGCTGCATACGACGGTCGAGGAAGCCAATCGCTGGAACCGCCGTATCACTAACCCGGCGCAAAAAAAGGAGATTGCGAAGGCCATGACGAACGTGAATGAGAAACTCAGCGAGGCCAATCACTACTACCTGAAAACGGCGCACACCCTGGAAATCATCACCCGTTATGACGCGGTGACCGACCTGTCCTGGATGTACTTCCACGTACAGTTGAAAACAGCCCGCAACAAGGTCGGCCGCGCGCTGCTGACGCAACATCAGCTACCCCAGGTGAGCGCCAGCGTCAGTCAGCGCAGTAAAGTCCTCAAAGACTGCCTGGCCACCTATACCGAGTTCCGGCGTCAGCTGGGCGCCTGGACCCTCGGCTATCCGCAGCATTTGGACCTGGAACAGGTCACCGCGTTTCTGGACAACCTGGACAAGGTTGAAGATTTTGCACGCCGGGCCACCAAGACGCCCCCTTCGGTGGTACCTAAAAAAGGCCGGTCCGGACAGCAACTGTTCGAGACCGAAGACAACCAGTTGCTGATCGGCATCGCCAGCACCGACGCCGTCACCCGACAAAAGCGAATCACCATCGAAGGGGTCGATGGCCACACGGAAACCTGGCTGCCGCGCTCAAGCGGCAAATATCACCTCAGCGAGCCAACGGGCTCCGTGCAGCCGGAACTGCCCACCGATGTCGGGCCACTGCTGACAGAAGCCAGGAACAGGCTGGAGGCGGCAAATGCCTATACCCGCAAAGTCGAAGGCTATGCACGGCGGGACATGCGACCGGTCGACCTTGAGCACATGATGGGCAGCGAGGCCACCGAATTGACCATGCGTGCCCGGGCCATCGAACGCTTGTCCCCCACCGATGCCGTAGCGCTGCAACTGCGCAATCGGGCAGATGAAATGTTGCGCACGGGGCGTACCTTGCGCATCAATCAGAGCATGAGCAGTAAAACCCCGACTGAAGGTTATCTGGACTATCTGCGCGAACAACAAGTGGTGGACATCCGCAAGGAGGGTGGCTTGCGCGACCTGGGCAAACGCGCCGACGGACGACGGGATTTCCTGCAAGAGTACGAGGTGCGCGACCTGCGCAGCGAACCGGCGCAAACCCTATGGTACGCCCACTTCCACTACACTTCGGCCCAGCCGGCATTCGGTGACTTCGTCAAAGGCCATCTGAAACTGCCGGAACAACGCAACCTCGGCCTGAAATGGCAGCAGGCCGTGGTCGCCAGTGGCGGTACGGTCGACGCGATCTGGCGCGGCGACATCGGCAAGCCGCTGGGCAACAAGCACTTTTCCACGCTGTAAAATGACAACGACGGGGCACGCAATGTGCCCCGTCGTGGACAGCAGCACCAACATGAGACAAACTCAACCTTTTCGGCTTATCTACAAGTTTTACTCATGGAGCCTCCGGTGCTTGAAATCCGTCACCTCAAGACCCTGCACGCCTTGCGCGAAGCCGATAGCCTGGTGGATGCGGCCGATCGCCTGCACCTGACCCAGTCGGCCCTGTCTCACCAGTTCAAGGAGCTGGAAGAGCGCATGGGCATGCCGTTGTTCGTGCGCAAGACCAAACCGGTGCGCTTCACCAGCGCCGGTTTGCGCCTGCTGCAATTGGCCGACGCCACCTTGCCATTGCTGCGCGCCGCCGAACGCGACATCAGTCGCCTGGCCGGGGGCACCGCCGGGCGCCTGCACATGGCCATTGAATGCCACAGTTGCTTCCAGTGGCTGATGCCAACCATCGACCAGTTCCGCGATGCCTGGCCGGAAGTCGAGCTGGACCTGGCCTCGGGCTTCTCCTTCGCTCCGCTGCCGGCCCTGGCCCGTGGTGACCTGGACCTGGTGGTGACCTCCGATCCGCTGGATCTGGCCGGGATCACCTATGTACCGCTGTTCACTTATGAAGCGATGCTCGCGGTGGCCAACCAGCACCGCCTGGCGGGCAAAGCCTATATCGTCCCCGAAGACTTGCTCCCGGAAACCCTGATCACCTACCCCGTGGAACGGGACCGGCTGGACATCTTCACCCGCTTCCTCGAACCCGCCGACATCGAACCGGCTCAGGTCCGCACCTCGGAACTGACGGTGATGATGATGCAGCTGGTGGCCAGCGGTCGTGGCGTGTGCGGCATGCCCCATTGGGCGCTGCATGAATACAGTTCGCGGGGTTATGTGAAAGCCAAGCGGCTGGGTGAGAAGGGCTTGTTCGCCACGCTGTATGCGGCGATCCGCGCCGACATGCTCGATGCACCGTACATGCGCGACTTCTTGCTGACGGCCAAGGACACGTCGTTTTCGACGCTGGACGGCGTTAGTGCGGTTCGCTGAAATGCGATCAAATGTGGGAGCGGGCTTGCTCGCGAAAGCGGCATAACATTCAAGATTGATGTTGCCTGACACACCGCTTTCGCGAGCAAGCCCGCTCCCACAGGGGATCTGCGGTGACTTCAGAGCTCGCGCCACATGTGGATTTTGTCGAAGTAATCCTCCCCAACCCGCACGGCCATCGGTTCCAGGCCGAACTGGACGAAACCGCAGCGCCGGTAGAGATTGAACGCGGCATCGTTGCCGGCGGTGACGGTCAACTGGATCAGGCGCAAACCCGCATGGTGCTGCGCCTCGGCCAATGCCGCCTGAACCAGTTGATAGCCGAGCCCGCGCTGGCGAACCGTTGGCGAGACGTACATGCCAAACAGCGTCACCTTGTGCCGGGCCTTTTCCCGAGGCTCGAACGCGAGGCCGACAATGCCGGCCAACCGGCCGTCCTCGAATGCCCCGAGCACCACGTCCAGCTTGCCCGTCAGGCGCGACTCCCACCAGCCCAGCGGCATCGCCGCCCGCTCACGCACACTCGAGGTAAAGGCCTGCGGATGCAGATCGAAAGCCTCGAGCATCAGCGCCCGATAGTCCAGGGCATGGCTGGCATCCAGTCGCTCGATCCACATGCTCAGGCCATCCGTTTTTGCTCAAGCATCAGCCGCAGCGCCAGTGCCGACAACACGAAGCCCATGAAATAGCGCTGCATCGCCAGCCAGGTCGGATTGTTGACGAACCACGAGGCAATACCCGCGGCAAACATGGCGATCAGCAGGTTGACGCTGAAACTGACGCTGATCTGGGTCAGGCCCAGGATGATGCTCTGGCTGAACACTGAGCCATGCTCCGGCGTAATGAACTGCGGAAACACCGACAGATAGAACACCGCGATTTTCGGGTTCAGGGCACTGGTCAGAAAGCCCATCGTGATCAGCTTGCGCGACGAATCCGGGGGCAACTGCTGCGCCTCGAACGGCGAGCGCGCACCGGGTTTGACCGCCTGCCAGGCCAGCCACAACAGGTACAACGCACCGGCCCACTTCAACACCTCATAGGCCATCGGTACTGCCAGGAACACCGCAGTCAGACCGGCGGCCGCAGCAAACAGGTGCACGAAAAAACCCGCGACCACGCCGAGCAAGGAGATCACCCCGGCCTTGCGCCCCTGGCAGATCGAACGGGAGATCAGGTAGATCATGTTCGGCCCCGGGGTCAGTACCATCAGCAACGCGGCAGCAGCAAAAATCAGCAGGTCTTGAAGCGGGATCATGGGCAAGGTCCTTTGCGTGATGGTCAGGCGATCGCAGTCAGCGATGCACGATAAAACGGCAGGATCAGGTCCCTTGTCAATGGCGCCAGACAGACACCGCCGTCGGTCACCGGGTCAATCCAGATCACCTCTTCGATCTCCGCCGCCGGGGTGACGTCTGAATCAATCCTCAGCTGAAACAGCTCGGCGTGTACGACAAAACCCGGCTCATTGGCCGCCGGTGCCGAAAAGTGACCGAGGTAAACGGCCTGCGCCGGGTCGATGTCCAGACCCAATTCTTCCTCCAACTCCCGGGCCAGCGCATGAACCGGCAATTCATGGGGTTCGATCTTGCCACCGGGCTGCATGAACGCCGTGGTACCGCGCTTGCGCACCAGCAACGTGCGGCCGTCAGGACCGATCAGCAGGGCTGCGGCGATGCGGATGGTCCGGGAGGCAGGTATGGAAAACGTCGTCATAAACAAAAGGCCTTTGACTCAAAAGCGCTAAGGATCACATGTCCGCCCTGTAGGAGCGAGCTTGCTCGCGATGGTCGTGAACGAAAACGCGTAGAACCAGTTGCCCATCGGCGCCCTCAGGTTTATCGCGAGCAAGCTCGCTCCTACAGTTTCCTTTACGTGGCTTCCTGGAAATCCATCTCCGGCGGCTGCCGACGGAAACCGCCGGTCAAGACCGCCAGGTACACCACGCCAATCGCCAGCCAGCTCAACCCCAGATAAACCGCCAGGTGATCGAGGCTGACCATCAACCACAAATCCGCTGCCAGGCCGATGAACGGGAAAGCACGGCCCAACCGGCGATGAACCCGAGTTTCGGGCTAATGGCCTTGCGCACATAGCTATAGGCCGAGCCGGCCACCGGGAAGGCCGAGGCCATGCGGCCGTAGCTCATTGCGGTGAAGAACATCGCCACCAACGCCGCGAGGTACGCGGCCGGTACCATGCCGACGGTAGATTGAGCGAGGATGCCAAAGGTGCCGATCACAATGATCGGCGTCATGCAGGCGATGCCAAAAAGCACCACCACCCCCAGTGACAGGGTGCGTTGCAAACGAGCCATGAGCGGCCACTCCGAATTTTATTGGATTTATGGCAGAGCCGAGTTCGGCGCAAATTACGGGTGTTGCGTTGTTGTTCTTCGGTGAATGATCAAGCAGGTATGTCGTTTGGAGGGCCTCTTCGCGAGCAAGCCCGCTCCCACATTGGTTTTGTGAATGCCCGAGATCAAATGTGGGAGCGGGCTTGCTCGCGAAGGGGCCAGCGCCAGCCACACAGAATCTGGATCAGCCCTTGGGAATCAGCAGCTCCAGCAATCCAGATACATGCTCGACCACCTCCCCCGGCAACTTCAGCCGCTGATCATCCAGATACCGATAATCCTGACGCGCCGCCGTCAACTGGCTCAGGTCCAGTTCAACGGCAAACTGCCCTTCCTCGCGTCCGGCCTCGAACAGCAGCGTGCCCAGCGGATCGACCAGCGCACTGCCACCGGCAAACAACAAACCGCCATCCCCCTCTTCCACCCGGTTGACCATCAGCGCAAACGCCTGGTTTTCCTGGGCGCGGGCCATGATGGCGGTGCGGTGGGTCGGGCCATAGGGGTCCATGTTGCCGTTGGTGACGATCAACAGCTCGGCGCCCAGTTGCGCCAAGGCGCGGGCGCTCTCAGGGAATTCGATGTCGTAGCAAATCAGCAGGCCCACGCGCACGCCGTTCCACAGGCAAGTGGCGTAGCGATCACCCGCCTCGTACACACCGCGATCCGAGGCCCACAAGTGCGTCTTGCGGTATTTCAGCGCGATGCCTTCAGGGGTGATCAGCAGCGTGGTGTTGTAGAAGCGGCCGTTGTCGATTTCGGCCATGCCGATGGCCACGGCGATTTTGCGCTGGCGGGCGGCGTCGAGCACCGCACTGACGGACGGACCGTCCACTGGTTCGGCGACATCAGCCACGGACTCCGCCGAAGGGAAGCCCATCAAATGACCTTCAGGGAACATGATCAGCAGCGTGTCGGCTGCACACGCGGCGATGGCCGCCAGGGTGCGTTCGAGGTTGCAGGCCGTGTCGTTGTCACGGCCTGCCAATTGGGCGAGTTCGACCTTCATGGGTATTCCTTGTTGTGGCCCGGGCGGCAGAAAGATTGCCCGGTCGGTGTCTGTGCGCCAGTATGCGCAGCAAGCAACCGGGCGGGGAATTACGCCGCTGGGGTAACACGATAGGGGTAGATGCATGACACTCTCGTTGGACGACATCGCCTGGCACCGCTCGGTGGGGCAACTGATCGACGCCCTGGACAAACCCAATTTCTGGACCCAACTGGTGCGTTTGCTGGATCAGTACGTGCCCTTCGACAGTTGGGTGGCCCTGCTTTTCAGCGCCGATCAGCGCCCGCAGGTGTTCGCCGAATGCCCAGGCGAGGACGGCAGCCCTGACCAGTTATTCCAGGACTACCTGCGCGGCCTGTACCTGCTCGACCCCTTCTACATCGCCTGCCGCGAGCAGTCGCGCACCGGGCTGTATCGTCTGTCGGAAGTGGCCCCGGAGCACTTCGAGCTGACAGAGTATTACCAGCGCTACTTTCGTCTGAATGTGGTGGCCGACGAAATCCAGTTCAATTGTCAGCTCGAAGGCGACCGCACGCTGTGCCTGTCCCTGGGCAGCACGCAGCGTTTCAGCGGCCAGCAGATCGCCTTGTTGTCGTTGATCCAGCCGTGGGTGCTCGGCCTGTTGCGCCAGCGTCTACCCTATGAAATCAACGAAGTGGTGGCCCTCGCTCCCGCACCGCCGCAAGCCGACTGGCGGGTGCAACTGGAGGCGTCGGTACTGCAGCTCAAAGGCGCGCAGTTGACCGCCCGGGAGCTGGATGTCGGGCGCCTGATGCTCAGCGGTTGCTCCAGCAAAGAAATCGCCCGTAAGCTGGAAATTTCTGTCGAAACCGTGAAAGTCCACAAGAAACACATGTACAGCAAACTGGGGATCAAATCCCAGTCCGAGCTGTTTTCGATTTTTCTCCAGGCACAAAATGCCTGAATGGCCTGTGGAACGCTTTGCCTTTCTGTGGGAGCGGGCTTGCCCGCGAAGAGGCCATTACATTCAACATTGATAGTGGCTGACACACCGTCTTCGCGGGCAAGCCCACTCCCACAGTGTTTTGTGTTTAGCCAAATTCATTGAGTCCGAACCCAAGGAAACCGTATGAGCCTGTCACTCCTGAGCCGCTACGCCTTCTTTGCCGTCTGCGTGATATTCACCCTCGCCAGCCTGCCCTTTCTTGACTATGACTGGCTCTGGCCGATCACCGCCGTCACCGGCGTCCTCAGCCTGATCGGCCTGTTCGATCTGCTGCAAAGCCCTCACGCGGTGCGCCGCAACTACCCGATCCTGGGCAATATCCGTTATCTGGTCGAAGGCATCCGCCCGGAAATCCGCCAGTACCTGCTCGAATCCGACAGTGAAGCCCTGCCCTTCTCCCGAGCCCAGCGCTCGCTGGTTTATTCCCGGGCCAAGAACGAAACCGCCGACAAACCCTTCGGCACCCTGATCGATGTGTATCAGTCGGGTTTCGAGTTCATCGGCCATTCCATGCGCCCGGCGCCGTTGAGCGACCCGAGCAGTTTTCGTGTCACCGTCGGCGGCCCGCAGTGCACCCAGCCGTATTCGGCGTCGGTGTTCAACATTTCAGCCATGAGTTTCGGCTCTCTCAGCGCCAACGCCATCCGCGCGTTGAACCAGGGTGCCAGGCTGGGCAATTTCGCCCATGACACCGGCGAGGGCAGCATCAGCCCCTATCACCGGGAACACGGCGGTGACCTGACCTGGGAGCTGGGCAGCGGTTACTTCGGCTGCCGCACCAGCGACGGTCGCTTCGACCCGGAACGCTTCGCCGCGCAAGCCCGCACGCCACAGGTGCGGATGATCGAAATCAAGATGAGCCAGGGCGCCAAGCCCGGCCACGGCGGCATCCTGCCCAAGCACAAGGTCACCAAAGAAATCGCCGAAACCCGCGGCATCCTCATGGGCGAAGATTGCGTGTCACCCTCGCGCCACACGGCGTTTTCGACGCCGATCGAAATGATGCATTTCATCGCACAACTGCGTGAGTTGTCCGGCGGTAAACCGGTGGGCTTCAAGTTCTGCCTTGGCCATCCGTGGGAGTTCATGGGCATTGCCAAGGCCATGCTGGAGACGGGCATCCTCCCGGACTTCATCGTGGTCGATGGCAAGGAAGGCGGCACCGGCGCCGCGCCCGTGGAGTTCACCGACCACATCGGCGTGCCGATGCGCGAGGGCTTGCTGTTCGTGCACAACACCCTGGTGGGCCTGAACCTGCGGGACAAGATCAAGCTCGGCGCCAGCGGCAAGATCGTCAGCGCCTTCGACATCGCCAGCGTGCTGGCCATCGGTGCCGACTGGGCCAACTCGGCGCGCGGCTTCATGTTCGCCATCGGTTGCATCCAGTCGCAGAGCTGCCACACCAACAAATGCCCGACCGGCGTCGCCACCCAGGACACCCTGCGCCAACGCGCGCTGGTGGTGCCGGACAAGGCCCAGCGCGTATTCAACTTCCACCGCAACACCCTCAAGGCCCTGGCGGAAATGCTCGCCGCCGCCGGCCTCGAACATCCGTCGCAGTTGTCGGCCAAGCATCTGGTGCGACGCATGTCGGCGACCGAGATCAAGCTGTTCTCGCAGCTGCACGTGTTCCTCAAGCCGGGGGAATTGCTGACCGGCGAAGTGAACGGCGAGTTCTACTCGCGGATGTGGCAGATGGCCCGGGCCGACAGTTTCGAGCCCAACGATGTAGCCGCCGCCTGAGCCACCCTGTAGGAGCTGCGATCTTTTGATCTTCGCCCGTCACCAACGCAGCGATTTGCTCGGGGCCGGCTCCTTCATCACGATAAAACCGTAATCGCCAATCAGGTAAATCCGGTAGAACTGCCTGTCCACCAACGGCGGATAGCCCTGATAGCCAACCCGCGTCGCGTTGCGGCGCTCGCGCTCCGCCACCACATTGGTGATGCCCGCTTTCGGCAGATTCTCGGCCAGCATGTAAAAATCGGTATTGAGCAGGTAGTGCAGCACCGGCATCTGCTTGAACGTGCCTGCCGCCGCCACCAACCAATAGTCGGAGTAAGTCACCGAGAGGTAGATCCGCCTGGCCTCGCGCAGCGACTGATGGCTGGCGATGTCGTACGCAAGGCTGGCCAGTGCCGTGGACGCAAAGGTTTTCTGCAGCGTCAGTACCCGGCCATAGGCGAACGACAACGACAGCATCGCCAGCAGCGCAATGATCAACAACAGTGGCAGTCGCTCATGAATCGACGCCAGCGCCAGATGGCTCAAATAGCACAGCAACACCAGCAGCACGGCGAAGCCCATCAAAGTGCGGGCGCCCTCGTTGAAGTCGCGGAAAAACAGCGCGACACCGGACACCAACAGTGTCACCACCGGCACTGTCAGCAAGCACATCAAACCGATCAACAGTTTCTTCGGCCCGTCGTCCTGACGCGCCGCTACGTTCAGTCCCAACCGCACCGCCCCGGCTATCGCGAGCAACAGCAACCCGCCGAACACCCAGAGCCATCCGCCATGGAACAGCAGCACGACTTTTTCCAGGACCCGGGCCATATTGATCTGGATCTGCAATAAAGGATGCGCCGTCCAGTCCAGCAGCAATGTGCGATTGGAGTCCATGAACGGATAAGCGCTGGCGCTGTAGATCAACCCGCCGAGGATGACCTGGGCGGCTTTCCAGCCCAGCAGGTCGCGCCATGGCACCGGGACGGTTTTATCGTTGGCGGCCCTGAGCAACTCCAGGCAACACAGGCCCAGGAACACATTCAGACTGATCTGATACAACCCCAGCGCCAGTGCAATCAGAAACGAGGGCACCAGCCATTGCACGCTGCGCCACGGGTGACGAAAGGTGATCGCGTAGATCACCGCCACCAGGCTCAGGGTCGTGGTGGGACCGTCGTATTGATAGGACAGGTTCTGCAGGAAGAACGGGTTGTACCAGAGCGGCAACAGCACCAGGCAGCAAGCAATGGTCGGCTGGCGAAAATAATGGAAGGTCAGACTCGTCAGCGCGGCCGTCATGGCCAGCGTGGCGATCAGCAAGGGCAAGGGAAAGATGTTCGGCGCGGCATGGCTGAAGGTCAGCGCGTTGTAGAACAGCTGGGCGAAGAGTCGGCCCTGTTCGGACCAGGCCATGCCCGCCGCCAGCGAGCGCCAGTTGTCATCGATGTAGGGATAATCCGCGAGGATCAACGGCAGGACGTACACCAGGGTGGCAAGCAGAAAAAACCGCCAGACCTGATGCCGGCTGAGCTCGCGAACAAAAAAGTCGCTGAACCGGCCCATGCTAGTGCCCGCCCCGGTCTTTGCCGCCGACGATGTCCTTGATCACATAACGCGGACGGTGCTTGGCCTCGATGTAGATGCGACCGATGTACTCGCCGAGGATGCCGATGCCGATCAGTTGCACACCGCCGAGAAACAGGATCGCGGTCATCAACGACGGATACCCGGGGACGCTGTTGCCGAAGAAAATCTTGTCCAGCACCATGTACACCGCGTAAAACACCGCGAACATCGAGATGCCGCCACCCACATAGGTCCACAAGCGCAGCGGCACCGTGCTGAACGAGGTCACGCCTTCCAGTGCCAGGTTCCACAGCTTCCAGCCATTGAACTTGCTGCTCCCCGCCACCCGCCCGGCCCGCTCGTACTCCACCACCACAGTGTTGAAGCCAGCCCACGACAACACACCTTTCATGAACAACTGATGCTCGGGCAGGGAACGGATCACGTCGACCACCTTGCGATCCATCAACCGGAAATCCCCGACGTTTTCCTCGATCCGGGTGTAGGCGATGCGATTGAGCACGTGGTAGAAAATCGACGCGCTGTGCCGCCTGAGGTAGCCGTCGACGTCACGATTGCGGCGCTTGGCGAGCACCACATCGGCCCCCTTCTGCCATTGCTCGACCAACAGCGGGATGACGCTGATCGGGTCCTGCAGGTCGACATCCATGGGAATCACGGCATCGCCGCTGGCATGCTCCAGGCCGGCAAACAGGGCCGGTTCCTTGCCGAAGTTGCGCGAGAAATTGATCAGCAGCACCTGCTCATCGGCTTCGGCCAGCGCCGTCACCTGCTCGGCTGTGCGGTCGGAGCTGCCGTCGTTGATGAAGACGATTTCAACCTCGGCATCGCCCAGTTTCAACTCGCGACGCACCGCCTGGTAAAACAGGTTGATCGACTGCTCCTCGTTGAATACCGGGACGATGAGCGAGATTTTCATTGATCACGCTCGCGAAACACCACGTATTTGGAATACAGGAAACCAAACACCAGGCTCAACGCCGAAAACAGCACGACGGTGAGCAGGCCATGCAGGCGCCACACATCACCCAGGTGACCGATGCCCAGGCTCAGTGTCCCCATGCCCAGAAGAAACAGCAGATAACCGCCGATCGTGGCACTGGCGGCGAAGGTAAATTGCGCGTTCATGTAGAAGGAAAATGACGCAGCCACGCAGAAGGCTGCCAGGTTGCTGAGTGCCTGACTGAGGCCGGCCGCCACGCTCAGTAGAAAAAAGACCTGCCAGTGAATCAGGGTGTTGGCGACCCCGATCACCGTGTAGCTGGACAGCCCTTTCCACAACAGTCTCATGTGAGGCTCCCGTTTCAAGAACGTTGCACTTATTAGTATTTGAGCCTGTCTGCTGTCAGAAATCGCAGATTGACAGACCTTTCAGACCAGCGGTTGAGCCTTGGAGCAACGCCCGAGACATCCGGTAATATCCCGGTTTTGCAATTCACTGCGAATCACGCCACCCTGCGCGCCGCCGACTTGGCGCGCGGCCGTTTGCGCCCGCAGCCAATCCCATTTTCACTCGCTGATACGAGCCTGCTGTCATGACGTTAGCGCGCGATCACCGGATCGACTTTTTTCGTGGCCTGGCACTGATCTTCATCTTTTGGGATCACGTGCCCCACAACCCTTTGGGGCAAATCACCCTGCGTAACTTCGGTTTCAGCGATGCGGCCGAGGTTTTCGTGTTTCTGGCAGGTTTTGCGGCGGTGCTGGCGTACGGCAAAGTCCTGGCGCGCGAAGGCTTTCTGATCGCCTGCGTGAAGATCCTGCGCCGGGCGTGGGTGCTCTACGTGGTGCATATCTTCCTGCTGGCGATGCTGATGGGCATTGTGTTTTTCGCCAACAGTCACGTGGAAACACGGGATCTGGTGGAGGAAATGGGCATGCATCATTTCATCAGCAACCCACAGCAGGCCCTGATCGATGAACTGCTGTTGCGCTTCAAGCCGAACCTGATGGACCCGTTGCCGCTGTACATCGTGCTGCTGGCCGGACTGCCCCTGGTGCTGCCGATACTGGTGCGCAAGGCCTGGGTGGTGGTCGCGATGTCGGTGGCGCTGTACCTGATGGTGCCACTGGCGGGCTGGAACCTGGCGGCCATCAAGGACGGCGTGTGGTATTTCAACCCGGTCGCCTGGCAGCTGCTGTTCGTGCTCGGCGGCGCCGCTGCGATTCACAGCCAGCGCCCACGCCTGCCCGAAACCCGCCCATTGGTACGCCAGCCCTTGTTTGTGAGTGCGGCGCTGTATGTCGTGGTCGCGGGGGTGTTGACCGTCCTGTGGCGTTGGCCGGACCTGCACGATGCCGTGGTGCCGGCGAGCCTGCAAAACTTCCTCTACCCCATCAGCAAGACCAACCTGTCCCCCGTGCGCCTGCTGCACTTCCTCGCACTGGCCTACGTCACGGCGAAACTGGTTCCCGACAGCGGATGGACGCAAAACTGGCTGGCGCAGCAAAGCTGCCGCATGGGCCGTTTCTCGCTGGAGATTTTCTGCCTGGGCGTTCTGCTGGCGCCCTTGGCGGACATGGTCAATGCCCTGACCGACGATGCGTTTGCCATGCAGATCTTCACGGCGCTGGTGGGTGCCGGGTTGATGGCGTTGCTGGCGATGTGGCTTGAGTTCAACAAGCGTTTGAATCAATCACTGAAAACTGTGCCCGCCTGATGAAAAAGCCCCGGTCACTGGACTGCCTTATGTAGGAGCGAGCTTGCTCGCGATGGACTCAAGAGCGCCGCGTTTAGCCAGAAAAGACGCGTAATCGTTAACGACCATCGTCGGAACGCCGCCCGGAGCAAGCTCGCTCCTACAGTTTCAGCGTTACGACTCAGGAAACCGAACGCACCGCCCCCTGCGACACATGGGTCGGTTGCAGCTTGAACACGTAGAACAGCACCGTCAGCAGCACCAGGAACGCTGGCCCCACATACAACGCCACGCGGGTGTCCGGGAAGTACGCCATCAGCCCGACCACCAGCACCAGGAATGCCAGCGCCAGGTACGAACTGACCGGATACAGCCACAGGCGATATTTCAGGCCGGCCGCTTCGCTGGCGCTCAGGCCTTTGCGGAACTTGAGCTGGGCCAGCAGGATCATCACCCAGGTCCAGATCGCGCCGAAGGTGGCAATGGCCGTCACCCAGACAAACACTTTTTCCGGCACCAGATAGTTCAGCAGTACGCCCAACAGCAACGCGCCAATCGACAGCAGCAATGCACGACGCGGCACGCCGTTGTTCGAGGTCTTGGCAAAGCCGGCCGGGGCCTGGCCGTTCTGCGCCAGGCTGTAGAGCATGCGCCCGGTGCTGAAGATGCCACCGTTGCAGGACGACAGCGCCGCCGTGATCACCACGAAGTTGATGATGCCGGCGGCGGTCTTGATACCCAGGCGCTCGAAGGTCATCACGAACGGACTGCCCTGGGTGCCGATTTCATTCCACGGGTAGATCGACAGGATCACGAACAACGCGCCGACGTAGAACAGCAGAATCCGCCAGAACACCGAGCCGATGGCGTTCGGAATGGTCTTTTGCGGGTTCTTCGCCTCACCGGCGGTCAGGCCGATCATCTCCACACCCAGGTAGGCGAACATCACCATCTGCAGGGACATCAACACGCCTTGCACGCCGTTGGGCATGAAGCCGCCATGAGTCCACAGGTTGGAAATCCCCAGGGCCACGCCGTCGTTGCCGAAACCGAAAGCAATGATGCCGATGCCGCCGAACACCATCGCAATGATGGTGACGATCTTGATCAAGGCAAACCAGAACTCGAACTCACCGAAAGCCTTGACCGCGATCAGGTTGATCGAGCCCATGCTGATCAGCGCAGCGAGCGCCCAGATCCAGCGCGGTACATCGGGAAACCAGATACCCATGTACACCGCCACGGCCGTGATTTCCGCGACGCAGGTCACCAGCCACAGGAACCAGTAGTTCCAGCCGGTCAGGAAGCCCGCCAACGGGCCCAGGTAGTCTTGGGCGTAACGGCTGAACGAGCCGGCAACCGGGTTGTGCACGGCCATCTCGCCGAGGGCGCGCATGATCACCAGGATCGCCAGTCCGCCGATGATGTAGGACAGCATGATGGCCGGGCCGGCCATTTCGATGGCCTTGGCCGAGCCCAGGAACAGGCCGACGCCGATACAGGCACCGAGTGCCATCAGGCGAATATGCCGCTCGCCGAGTTCACGTTTGAGCGGACCGCCCTGAGCGGTCTCGCCTTGGGGCTGGTGATTGCCTACGGGCATGGGGAACAACCTCGTCTTGTTATTGGATAGGACCACCGAGTGGCGAAGCGCAGGCCGATAAGCCATCGCTTCCCGAACCGGCCCTGCCTCGTGGGCAACGCCGTCCTGTAGGAAAAACCCGCAAGATCAGTGGGAAAAGCGGCGCCGAGTATTGCACAACAATGGTGCATCGTCATGCCCCTGCAAAAGCCTGGAAAGCTCTAACTCAGGTGTTTCAGACAGCCACCTACTGTGGCGAGGGAGCTTGCTCCCGCTCGGCTGCGCAGCAGGCGCAAAACCTGTAACTGCAGTTGCAGGGTGTGGGGCCGCTTCGCAGCCCAGCGGGAGCAAGCTCCCTCGCCACAACAGCGCTACCTGGATCCGAATTCCACAATGAGTTGGGAAATTTCACTCAGCCAATACAGGTTCAAGCAGGAAAACGAGGAGCTAGCGTACTTAGACAACAGTTAAAGGACGCAACGGAATGCACCCACATCCAAACTCTCATCGACTGCGTTTCGGACGGTACTCAGAACCAGGACGGGGCTATCTGATAACCGCAGTCGTACATCAGCGCCGCCGAATATTCGCAAACTGGCGGGTTGGACGCCTTTTGGTTGAAGAACTCAGGCAAGCCCATGATCAAAAATGGGTCAATTCAATGGCTTGGGTCATCATGCCGGACCACTTCCACTGGTTAATCCAACTTGAGGAGCAAACGCTGGCGCAACTCATGCAAGCCATCAAATCCCGGAGCACCCTCACCATCAACCGGGCATTGAACGAAAGCGGAGCCTTCTGGCAAACCGGCTACCACGACCGGGCCATTCGCGATGGAGAAGATCTTCTGCCGTTCGCCCGCTACATTGTTGCCAATCCACTCAGGGCTGGGCTTGTGGACAAAATTGGCGACTACCCGCTCTGGGATGCGTGCTGGCTCTGAATAAAGCTCCCGATGTTTGCTCCTCTTTGTGGCGAGGGAGCTTGCTCCCGCTCGACTGCGCAGCAGTCGTAAAACCAGAGAACCAGATCAACCGGACGAATCGCATTTATCAGGCTGGGGGCCGCTTCGCAGCCCAGCGGGAGCAAGCTCCCTCGCCACAGGAAACGGCAATAACCCGACATTTTGCCCTTCACATTTTTTTCACCCTGGCCAACCACCGTCTAAGCTTGAGTCAAGTCCGATCAATCTGCGTGAATGGATCAATCGACTATGGGCGCTTTGTGGCAAACCGATTCGAGTAAAACCGTGGTTCCGACTGATAGTGTTGATGAAGCGCCTATACCTGAAAAACCCCGTCGTTCCAGACACGGATGGGGAGCGTTCTGGCTATTGCTATTGATTATCGCGATTGCCGTGGGGCTGGCCGCCATGAGGGAGATGCGCACCTCCAAGTTCCAGGCCCGGGAAGTCAGCAAATATGCCGCGTCACTGAACTATGAGCTCAAACCCGGCCCCAGCGATGCGATTCGCTATCCAGGCGATGGCCCGTTCGATCGGCGCCTGGGCTACAGCTCTATGGATGAGTTCCTGCCGCGCCTGATCAAGCGCAATTTCGTCGTTGAAGCACAAACCCGCTTTTCTCCGGAACTGTTGAAGTACACCGACAAGGGTCTGTTCGTGCCTTATGCCGAGAAAATCCAGGCCGGGCTGTCCATCACCGATTGCCGTGCAGCGCCGCTGTACCAGTACAACTACCCGCAACAGCTTTACTCAACCTTTGCCTCGATCCCGCCGGTGGTGGTCAACAGCCTGCTGTTCATCGAGAACCGCTTCCTGCTCGATCCCAGGCAGCCGCTGGCCAACCCGGCGGTGGACTGGCCGCGGTTCGGCATGGCGGCGTGGTCCCAGCTGGCCAAGATGTTGCACATGCCCGGCCAGTCCGCCGGTGGCAGTACCCTGGCCACGCAACTGGAGAAGTACCGGCACTCCCCCGATGGTTTGACGGTCAACGGTGCGGAAAAAATTCGCCAGATGATTTCTGCCACCGTACGCGCCTATCAGGCCGGGCCACAAACCCTGCAAGCGCGGCAGAACGTGGTTCGCGACTATCTAAACAGCGTGCCGTTATCAGCCGTACCGGGCCACGGTGAAGTGCATGGCATGGCTGAGGGTTTGCGTGTGTGGTACGGGTCCGATTTCGATAGCGCCAACAAGGTACTGAACAGCACCGCGACGGATCCAAAGACCATGGCGGAAAAAGGCCTGGCCTTGCGTGAAGTGCTGTCGTTGATGATTGCGCAGCGCCGCCCGTCGCATTACCTGACCAAGGGCCATGATGAACTGGCCGACCTCACCGACAGCCATATTCGCCTGCTGGCGCAAAACCATGTGATCGACGCCGATTTCGCCGCCGCCGCCCTGGCCAGCAAAGTGACCTACCGCGACTGGGCCACCCAGCCGACCCTGCAACCGATCGAAACCAACAAGGGCATCAGCGTGGCGCGCAGCCGCCTGGCCGGCATGCTCAATCGTCCGTTGTATGACCTCGACCGCCTTGACCTCTCCGCCACCAGCACCCTGCAAGGCGAGTTGCAATCCGAGGCCACCGAGTACCTGAAAAAGCTCGCCGACCCTGAGTTTGCCACGCAAATCGGCCTGATCGGCGAACGCCTGCTGACCACCACCAGCACCACCCAGGTGCGCTACAGCTTCACCTTGTTCGAACTGACACCGGACGGCTCGCGGGTTCGGGTACAGACCGACAGCACCGACCAGCCCTTCGACATCAATGAAGGCAGCAAACTGGAACTGGGTTCCACCGCGAAAATGCGCGTGCTGACCACCTACCTGCAAATCATCGCCGAGTTGCACGACAAATACGCCGGCATGGCCGTTGCGGAACTGAAGAAAGTCGAGGTGCCGGATCAGGACCGCCTGAGCCGTTGGGCGGTTGATTACCTGGTCGAAAACAAGGACCGCGACCTGAAAAAAATGCTCGGTGCAGCCCTGGACCGCAAATATTCCGCCAGCCCCGGCGAGGCGTTTTTCACCGGGGGCGGCCTGCATGTGTTCAACAACTTCCGCAAGGAAGACAACGGCCGGATACCGACCCTGCGCGACGCCCTGCGCGAGTCGATCAACCTGCCGTTCATTCGCCTGATGCGGGACCTGGTGCGCTACACCACCTACTCCGGCCCCAACAGCAGTGCCGAACTGCTCAAGGACGACCGCGACCCGCGGCGCCAGGAATACCTGGCCGAATTCGCCGACCGCGAGGGCACTTCGTTCCTGCTCAAGTTCTGGAAGAAGTACAGGAACAAGGACACCCAGGAACGGCTCGAAACCTTCCTGGACGGTATGCGCCCTACGCCGATCCGCATGGCCGCCGTCCATCGCTACCTGTTGCCACAGGCCAGCCAGGAAAGCTTCAACGCCTTCGTACGCTCGCACCTGACGGGTGCCAAGCTCACGGAAAAACTCACTGACGAACGTCTCGTGCGGCTTTACGAAGCCTACGGTCCCGGCGCCTACGACTTGCCGGACCAGGGCTTCATCGCCAAGGTTCACCCATTGGACCTGTGGATGATGGGCTACTTGCTCAACCACCCCGACGCCAAGTGGGCCGACGTCGTCAAAGCCAGCCAGTTCGAGCGCCAGGAGGTCTACAGCTGGCTGTTCAAAAGCCGGCACAAGGGCGCCCGTGACAGTCGCATCCGCACCATGCTGGAGATCGAGGCATTCCTCGACATTCACCAGCGCTGGCAGCAAGTCGGTTATCCGTTCGACCACCTGGTGCCGTCGCTGGCCACCGCCATCGGCAGCTCCGGTGACCGTCCCGCAGCCCTGGCCGAATTGATCGGCACCATCCTCAACGATGGCGTGCGCATGCCAACCCTGCGTATCGACAGCCTGCATTTCGCCGCGCACACACCCTATGAAACCCAACTGATCAATGACCCCGACGTCGGCAAACGGGTGATGCCATCCGAAGTCGCCACGGCCATGCGCGAAGCCCTTTCGCAAGTGGTGGATGCCGGTACGGCCAAACGCGTGTCCGGCAGTTTCAAACTGGCCGACGGCAGCCCGCTGGCGATGGGCGGCAAGACCGGCACCGGTGACAACCGCATCGAGGCCATCGGTTCGGGCGGGCGGATCCTGAGCTCCAAATCGCTCAACCGCACGGCGACGTTCGTGTTCTACATCGGCGATAACCATTTCGGCACACTGACGGCGTTCGTGCCGGGCCGCTCGGCGGAGAGCTTCACCTTCACCTCGGCGTTGCCGGTGCAGGTGCTCAAGGGCATGGCGCCGATCCTGACGCCATACCTGCAACCGGGCACCCACACGATGTGCCAGCCAAAGGCGGCAACCGAGGCAACCGCCCGCCGCTAGGCATGGATCGGCAGATACGCCCGCGTGGCTGTAACTATGTATTTTTCACTCCTGATTTTTACCGGGTTCGGGGCGCAATCGACGTCGTTACGAACCGGTTTTTGCGCTTTTTTTGGGGCTACCGCCTGCCTAGTCTGATCGCTCCATCCATGATCAAAGGACGATCAGGCAATGCCCCACCCACATCGAATTTCAGACCCGGATCAAAGCATCCACTTCGACCTGGTCAGGAAGGCCATCCCCTCCTGGCTATCAGAGGCTTCACTCCCCCGTATCAACGCACTGAAAACTGACCGGGTAAGCATTCCCGACTGGCAGGCTGACGCCGCAAAAGCGTTACAGGAGCGTTTGAAACAGGGGATCAAGCTCGGCTGGAACGCGCAAAACGATGTCGATAGAGCGCTCAGCAAACTGCAGGATGTCTACGCCTTCGCCAAACCCTTGTTGCAACAGGCACTGAACGAACGTTTCGGTGTTGAAGATGACGTCGAAGAGACCTGGTTGCGGCTGTATGCACCAGCACAAACGTCATGGGGTCATAACTTTACCGGCGCAACCACCAGCCGTACCGTCTCGCTGCTGGATGCCGCCCTGCACAATTTTTCCAGTAAGGAGGTGTTCACCCAGGACTCCGAATTCATCACCCGCCCCGACGTACGCGGGCATTTCAGCGTGGTACAGCTCAAGCACAAGCTGAGTATCGAGCAGTTCAAGTCGCTGTGCCGCGAGCTGGATATCGGTTCCCGTTACCAACAACACCTGAAAGATTTCCTGCTGCCGCATAACCGGGTGGCCAGCAACGTCCTGCGCCACAAAGTCAGCCTCAGCCACAAGACCGCGCTCAACATCGCGGCGAACATGGCGCTGATGAAAAACGACATCGGGCAGGATGCCTTTGACCTGGTGCAGGGACTGCTCGATGACCGCAAGAACCTGCGCTGGAGGGGCCGCTCCGTCGACTGCTACAACCTGTCGATGATGGACATTCACCTGACCGGCATCGTGCTGATCACCCCTGATGCCAACACCGCGACCGATACCGTGCCCGTGATCGCCTATGTTCCCCATGACCCGCAGCACCCGCTCAAGCAATACCCGTCGTTGCTCGAGTTCATGGCCGAACTGACACGCCAACTGCGCGATACCAGCGCCCCTCGCAGCTACCAACAATTCTTCAGCCAGTTCGTGCCCCATCAGCAGCGCGGGCATTTTTTTGCCGGGTTGAACGCCCGATTGAGCAAGGTCAAATGGCAACCGGCCCCGGCCGGTTCCAACTTGCCGAGCTGGCGGGATACGCCGGTGGATAACCCCAACCTGCAATTTCAGCTGTCGAGCGTCAGGAACGATCGGGACACTGTTTTCAACGGCGACCTGTGGGGCTACTTCCACCGACAAAAAATCAACAAGGTACTCAACGACGCATGGGACATCGCGATTTCCACCGAGTACGCCGACCGCATGGCCCGCTGGGCCTGGTGGGACAACCTGGAGAAAATGCTCTCGGGCATTCTCAATGCCGCGTTGCTGGTGGTGACGCCACTGGTGCCCGGCATGGGCGAATTGATGCTGGCCTACACCGCGTATCAACTGACCGATGAGGTGGTCGAGGGCCTCGTCGATCTGGCCGAAGGCCGCGTCGCCGAGGCTGGCGAACAAGCCATCGGCGTGCTGCAAAGCGTTGTGCAACTGGGTGCGTTCGCCGCGGGAGGTGCGATCGGCAACGTCGCAAGGGCGAAACTCTCGCCGTTTTTCGAAAGCTTGAAACCGGTGCAGTTGGCAAACGGCGAGACCCGCCTGTGGAACCCAGACCTCAGCCCCTATCAACGAACCGACGTGGATTTACCCGCGGACGCCCGGCCTGATGGACAGGGTATTCACCAGCATCAGGGCCGGCGCATCCTGCGCCTGAACGATCAACACTTCGAAGTGCTGGACGATCCGGTCACCGGACAACAGCGCATCCGCCATCCACAGCGTTTCGATGCGTACGCACCGACCTTGCGCCACAATGGTCACGGGGCCTGGGTCTGCGAAACGGAAAACCCGCGCGAGTGGGAAGGCTCGACATTGATGCGGCGACTTGGTCACAGCGTCGATGGTTTCAACAATGAACAACTGGAACAGATTCGCCAGATCAGCGGTACCCATGAAGCCGCACTGCGGCGGATGCACATGGACAGCTCGGCACCGCCGCCATTGCTGACCGATACCTTGCAACGCCTGGGTTCACCCGTGCCAACCAGCACCCCGTTACCCGCCGGCAGCGTTGCGCTGTTCAGCGAATTCCCCGACCTGCCCGACACGGTGGCGCAAGGCATTCTCGACAACGCCAGCGCCGCGGAACGCCAACAGATCGAGCAGAAAAAACGCCTGCCACTGCGCCTGAAAAGCCTGGCGCGGGAACTGCAATTCGAGACGCAATCAGTACGCGCCGCCCACGGTCTGTTCGATGACGCATTGATCAACATCGACACGGAACGCCTGGTGCTGGGCACCTTGCGCATCAACAGCGACACCTTCGGTGAGCTGCGCGTCGAGATCAGGGAAGGCACATTCGACGGTGAACTGCGCTGCAACGCCGGGCCCGAGAGCGCAGCACGGGTCCGGGTATTGATTCATGATGACGCGGGAAAATATGAGGTGCGTGACGGGTCGAATCAGCCAATCCATGCAGCGCAGGGCTTTTTCGAAGCCTTGCTGCAGGCGACCCAGCACAATGGGCAAAACGCGCTGGGCTTCAAGCCGGGGGACGCCGAACGCCTCAGGCAGTGGGCCATGGTCAAGATCGAGCCTCTCGGCGAACGTCGAACGATACTCGCCGCACCGCCCATCCGCGCCGTGCCCGAGCATCAGACACTGCTGCTGGTGCGTGGCCCATTCACCAGCCGCGCCGGCGAAACCCTGCACGAGCGAATCCTGGACCTGCACGAGGATTTCAGCGACCGCGAAGTCGACGCCTTCGCCAATGCCCTGATCGCCAAAGGTGAGCCGATGCAAGCCATCGAGCAGCGGGAAGACGATCTCGATGAGCTGCGCGTGATCCTCAATCGCTGGGAATACCAGCAGGAACCCACCTGGGGACCGGGCAGCACGGCTTTTCGTGATGAAGGCGGCCAACATATCGCCGAATGCCTGCTCAAGAGCTTCGAGCGAAAGCACAGGGACATCGGCAACCGTAGCGACCCGGACAGTTACGCGCTGGATCTCTCCACCGAGATGCTGCCCCTGAACCTGGAAACCTGGTGGTCAAAACGCCCCCCGGAGCTGCAAAAGTTCCTCGACAAAATCACGGTTCTGAAACTCGGCAATACGCAGTTTTCCAGCGAGGCGAACGGCTTGCTCAAAGCCTTCCCGAACCTTCGCGAACTCAGCGCCCGGCGTTGCGACCTGACCAGTCTTCCACACAGCATCGGTTCCCTGCACCGACTGGAACGCCTGCAGCTGAGCGATAACGCGATCGTGTTGGATGCCGCTGCCGTCAAACAACTCAAGGACCTGACCTACCTGGAAATCCTCAGGCTCGACAGTAATCCACTGGGGTTGTCACCAGACATCAGCCGCATGCCGAGGCTGAAAGTCGTGGCCCTGAACAAAACCGGGCTGACCACATGGCCCGAGGGCACGCTGGCGAAAACCAGACCACGCGGTTTCTTGCTGGACCTGCGGGAAAACCCCCTCGACTTGATTCCCGAAGTTGTCCCCGGCTCGGCAAAAGCCTGGGTGATCGCGCGTACCCTGCTGGATGTCGCGGATCTGTCGGAGCTGAATCAGTTGCAATACCAGCAAATCCGACACTCAGTGAATTTGCCGCCGACGCCCCTCGAGGCATCCACCAGTCTGATAAATGTGGTCATCCACGCCACCGACCCGAACAACTGGACCGATGTGCCCGGCTGGGGAGTGGAGCGGACGGCAAACTGGCTTGAACTGACCGACGACCCGCAGGCCCATCGGTTCCTGACCGTGGTGCACGAAACGAAAAACTCTGCCGATTATCTCGTCGGCGGTGAACCCCGCCGGCAACTGATGCAACGCGTGGTACGCATGCTCGATGCCGTCTACATCGACACCGCACTGCGGGAAAAGCTCTACACCATGGCCATCGCCCCGGTCGATTGCGCCGATGCAGGGGCGCAGTTGTTCAACAACATGGGCATACAGGTGCTCGCATCCGAGGCTTACTCCTACTCCACGGACTCTGCGGAGCTGGAACGCAAGCTGGTCACCCTGGCCCAAGGTGCCGCGCGGCTGGAGCACGTCAACGAGATCGCCCGCGCCGATGTCGCCAGTCGTGGCGGCAACCCGGACGATGTCGAGGTCTATCTGGCCTATCAGACGGGTCTGGCGGATCGCTTGCAGCTGCCCTGGCAATCAAAAGGCATGCTGTTCAGGCCAGTATCCGGTGTCACCGACGCCATGATCGATCAGGCCTACGACACAGTTCTGGCGTTGAGCGAAGGTGATGGCCTGGTGAACAAAATGCTTGAGCAGGCATTCTGGGAAACTTATCTGGGTGAAACTTACCCGATTCAGATCGAGGCGAATAAACGGGAGTATCTGAACAAATACGAGTTGCTGGAGACCCTGCGATCCACCCAGCGCGAATGGGTCGAATCCACGCAATTGACGGATGTGGAACGAGCGGCACTGCGCAACAGGCTTAAAGACCTGGCCAACAAGCTGCCGGTCCCCGAGACGGTTGTCTTTGCCGATGAACCGATAAGCGAAGCGAACTTCGACCGGTTCCTCGTCGATCTGGGGGACGGCGAAAAAGAACTGTCCAGGCGTTTGACGCGCGCGGCGTTGAGCAGGGCCGGGTTGTAATAGCGGTTGCATCGTGAGGCAAACCTGACGGCATTCGTTGCGGTCAGGTTTGCCGCAACCACGTCAGATATCCGAATCCCAGATTACCGTGACATTGCCGGAATAGCGGCTGGCCACGCCCGGCTGCAGCATGAATTCCATCTGGCTTTGTGCAATTTCGAAATGCAGAGTCCCTGGTGCCCGATCGACATAGAAACCAGGTTGAAACTGTTGCGATTGGGCTTGCCCGGTTCGCAGTCGCTGACGCCTGACCGGTTGCCCGGACAGGTCCGTCAGGCCATTGGGCAGACTGACGCTGACCTGAAGTTCGACCGATCGCCTGGAGACAGGATCATTCAACATGCATTCGTAGGGAAAGCCCCCGAACTGACATTCAATATGCATCTTGAAGCGCGATGAGGCCGAGATATTGAAGGTCTGGTCGCGAAACAGGCTCACTGGCCGGCGGCCTGCCTGCAGCCAGCTCGGCCAGCCACCGACCGGCACCAGTTGGACCTTGTTGCCACCCGGCGGAATATCGACCTTGAGCGTGTGTTGAACGTCGAGGTTGAAGTTCATGGTCAGCGTTGAACTGCTCGGCAGCATGACGTCACCAAAATCGAAGTCGCCGTTCGGGCCGACCGTGTAAGTCAGTGCGCCGAGGTAATGCCCCGAGGACATACCCAAAGGATTTGGGGTTTCCAGTTCATAGGCAAAGTCGAGGTAGTCCAGGCGCAGCCAGGGAATATCGAACTTTGCCTGTTTTGCGCACACCTCTGGTGCCGGTGTTTTCCAGAAAAATCTGTAGGCGATCGAGTTAAACCAACCCACACCACTGTAAACACAGGGCGCCGGGCTATACACCCAGCTCGTTCCCCATAAAAGATTGTGCGCGACCCGGTAGTCTTCGGCGCCCCCCACCAATTGCATGACATCCTCCGTCACGTACTGGGAGCCGATACCCACGATCCGAACCCTAACCGTTTCCAGCTCGCCAGTGGTTTCGTGCGCGACCGTCAGCTCTCGCCATTGCGCCGGTACTTTCAACATCGCCCCCTCTCGAGGCGAGGCATGGTTGGCGCGAATGGGGGTGCGTGAATCAAATTGAATCGGCACCTGCAAACTGAAGGTCTGGTGTTCTTCGCATTGCCCAGGGTAATTGGCGCAATAACCACTGAGCGGCGTGGTATTGAGGAACTTGTTCATATGCGGGCGCGCCGAATCCGGCTTGAACAATGCGGTGATGTCCACCTGCTCGGCCTGCACCGGTGCTGCGATCATCCCCAGCAGCCAAGCGCTCGACAACCAATGAGCAATCTTCATCTTTCCCCGACTCCAGTGATGCTGTTCGTTTTGGAGCAAACCCGACTTCAAGGCGCTGCCGCACTGAAGACCAGATTCACGTTGCCGTAGTAGCGGCCCGGCTTGTACCCGCCCGCGGGCACCTTCGGCTGGATCTGCAGGGCAAAGCGCCCGCCCGCGACAGCCTGCTCGCGCGAGAGCACTTCAAGGGGTTGCGGGTCGTGGCTCAACGTCTTGCCGTTGAAGCTGACGAGCAGGTAGATGTTCTGCTCGTCGCGGCCGTTGGACAGATAGGGCTCGCTCTCGAGCCGCGCGTGGATGGCGCTGGTGTCGTGCTTGACGTCGAAGTTCTTGCGCATCCCCTCCAGCGACCGGGTGTGGATGTTCCACGGCAGAACTTGCTCGCGATGAATCCAGTCCGACTCGGCCGGTATCACGTAGAAACCCAAGGTTGGGATATCCACCGACACCTCGAATCGGTGCTCTTCTCGGGCGGCGAATACCGGGGAACTCATCAGTGCCGCGGCGCCTGTCCACAGGGCGATGGCCGATAGCTTGATCATTTCAGGTACCTGTTACGTCAAAAAAAGCGGCGGGCAACGGCGGCCACGTGCCGGTGGTTACTGGCTGGCAATTCGCAAGGCCTTTTTCGATGCGCCCTCGACCAGGTTGAAGCGGTACTCACGTCCCGGCTTCTTGTCGAATGCGAACTCTTTGCCCGCGCGTATGTGATGTTTGGTGGTGGGCTCGCATTCGTTTTCCTGCTTGATCGAGCAGTTGCGGAATTCGTCGACCACCACCGACGTGTTGCCGTTGTTGCGAATGCGATAAGTGCTGGCGCCGTTCTCGATCTGGCTGTCGTACCGGCTGTTGTTCGGCCTGACGAAGAACACCGTGCCGAAGCCGGTCATGACGTTGACGCCGGCCGAGAGGTTCTTTTTGTAGTCCTCGCGCTCGTCGCTGGACACCGCGAATTCGTCTTCTTTTTCCGGCACCACCGGGATGAAGCGCACGCGAAAGTAACGCTCGGTGTCGCGCTCGCCCATGAACAACAGCCGCGTGCCCTGCATGCCGTTGGCCGGAACGATCAGGCGTGCGGGGCTGGCCATCAGCCCGTCGCGCGATGTCGCGCCAGGGTCGCTTTTGACCGGCACTTCAGTGGCGTTGCCATCGGCGTCGTAGATGATTTCCAGGATGTTGACCTTGACGAAGGCCGTGCTGTCACCGCTGTTGAACACGCGCTTGAGGTAGGTGCTTTTGTCGCCATCCAGATAGTCGTACACCGTTCCGACGTTGATTTGCGGCCCGGCTTGAAGGCCCAGGGAAAATCCGCTCAAACCGATCAATAAAAACACACGCTTCATAACTTTTAGTCCTTGGTCATTGAACACACTGCCGGTACGACTGATCGATGCGTTAGCCATCAGATTTCCGAGTCCCAGATCACAATGACAATGCCGGTATAGGTGCCGGCAACACCGGGCCTCAGCATGGATTCCATGTACGATTGCTCAACTTCGAAATGCAGGGTTCCCGGTGCCCGGTCCACATAGAAGCCGGGCTTGAACTGCTGCTCATTCCCCGCACCGGTCCTCAATCGCAGGCGTCTCACGGGTTGGCCTGAGAGGTCGGTTATGCCATTAGGCAGGCTTACGCTGATGTGTAAGACGACTCGACGACCGTTATCCGCACTATTCTCCAGTCCGCATTCGCCACCTATTCCGGGCCCGCATTGCATCAGTATCTTGAATCGCGTCGAGGCCGATATATTGAAAGTCTGGTCACGGAACAGTCGCACCGGCCGGCGTCCGGCTTGCAGCCAGCTTTGCCATCCGCCTTGCGGCTCCAATCGGATTTTGTTGCCACCTGGAGGGATATCGACCTTGAGGGTGTGCTGAACATCAAGCACAAAACTCAGGGTCAGATCGGAATCGTTGGGCACCATCACGTCGCCCATGTCAAAGTCACCGCCCGGCCCGATGCGATAAGTCAGGTCGCCGGTGTAGAGCCCTGAAGACATACCAAGCGGATTGGGCGTACGCAGTTCATAGGCGAAATCCAGGTACTCGTAGTACATGGTCGGAATCCTGAAACTGGCAGTTTTTACGCAGGTGCCCTGAATCGGGGTTTTCCAGTAAAACTGGTAAAAATCATCGGTGTACCAACCGACGCCGCTGTACTGACACGGCGACGGGGGGTTCACCCAGCTGCCATACGGGCCGCCCCACAATGCCCGGTGCCCTTCAAGCGTATTGGGTGCACCTGTAAGGTTGGTGACCTTGTCGTCGAGCACGTACCGCGATCCAAATCCGGCAATGCGCATCTCGACCTGTTCCGACTCACCGGTTTCGGCATTCGTAACCGTCAATGCACGCCATTGCGCCGGCACGGTGAACATCGAACTGTTGCGCTGCGAGTCATGGGGTTGCATGGCCCTTACGGAATCGAACCGTATGGGCAGGCGGATGCTGAAGGTCGCGTTCTGTTCGCACTGATCGGGATAGTCCGCGCAGTAACCACTGACCGGGGTTTTGTTGATGAACGTATTACGTTGCGGGTTTGCCGGGTCAGGCCGGAACAACGCCCTGATCTCCTGATTGACCGCCTCGGCCGTGGGCGCCACAAACAGCGCCAGCAAGCACAGCCACTGCGGCATACACGTCTTGAAATTAACCATTCAACTGGCCTCCTGGCGAGTCAATGACGCATCCGCCAAGGTGTCCGGCGAACAGCGCAGATCGCCGATCATCAACACGTTGTTTTCACTGCGGTGCTTGTCGGTATCGAGCCGGAACTGGCACAGCAACTGGTCGGCGTAACGCACTTCGAGGGTCGGTGAACCGGCATGCATTTCCATCGAGAAGAAGCCATCGACTTCACTCACGCCACGACTGGCGTGGTTGATCACGTGGTGGCCCTTGAGCGGCCGGCCTTGTGGGTCGACCAGACGCCCGAGCACGGTCAGGGTTTTCATCACGTAGACCTTGCGATACTCCACGCCGCCCTTGTTCAGGTGATAACGGGTGCGTGCCGGCTCGATGCTGGCCGCTGGCGCGTGATTGCCTTCGAAGTCGAAGCTCACGGAGCTGTTCCTGTAGGCCGTCAGCGGTATGAAATTGCGCCCTGGACGCAATGCCGCGCTGCCGCCGCTGAGGTCGTCGGCGCGTAACGCGATGCCGTCGATATCAGACTCGACATCGACGATCATCCCGGCCCCTCGTCCTTGATACTGACTGGTCAGGGCCATGCGCTGGCCACCGACGACCACGGTGCTGTCCAGGTTCAGGCCACCGGTGAAGTTGTCGTTGAACGAGGAACGCTGAATAAAGCCGTCGCCGTTGATCGCGTCGGTGCGAAAGTTCGCCAGGCTCGACAGGCCGACGCCGTAGGTGTCGGTCAACGCAGTCACCGAGACGCTCTGCAGGATGTGGTCTTGCAGGTCTTTGCGATAACCGAGCGAGGCGTTGGTGTCGCGGCTGCCATCACGGGCGGTGCGGCTGCCGATGCTGCCGGAAACCTGTTGACCCGGCCCGCCGAGCGCCACGCTGATGCTCAGGTCAACCCCGCGATTGCGCGCGTCACCGCTGCTGTAACTGCCGGGACGATCGAACAGTGACAACCGCCAGTTGGCGTCGCTGCCCAGCAGCATGGTGCGTTGCGTCCAGCCCAGGTCGACGCCGACGCCTTCGACGTTGCCCTCACTGTGGGAGACCCGCGCGTTGAGCGAACTCTTGCGGCTGATGCGGTGGTTCAGCGCCAGCGATGAATTGCTGGTCTCGCCGGTGAACACATTGCGTTGGCGCACGCGGGTGCCGTCGGGCAGCGTGTCGAAGGTGTTGGTGGTGTCGAGCCAACTGCGGTTATGGCTCACCACCAGACTGCCGGAACCATAGTTGTAGAGCGCTTGCAGATCGGCGCCGGTGCCGTGGTCTTCGGTCTGGTACAGATTGGCATAGAGGCTGACGCTGTTGGCCAGGCTCCAGTCGATGGAACTGCCGTACTGCAGCGTGTTACGCACCTGACGCGCCGACAGCCCGAGGATTATCCGTGGATGCAGCAGGTAGTTGATCGCGGCGCCTGCCGTCGCATCGCCACTGTCCTGTTGATCCCAGTTGCTCAGCAGTTTGCTTTCCTGGCCGGCGAACAGGTTGTAGCGCCAGCGCTCCTCAACGTTGCGCCAGTTGGTCGGTTTGTAGATCAACTCCTGAGTAGTCGAGGTGACCTGGCCGTCTTCTATCAAGCGCACTTCCACATCATAGATGCCGCCGGGCAACGGGCGGGTATCAAGGGTTTGCAAACCGGCGGGCACCGCTTGGGTGTTGAGCAGCAGACCATCGCGATAAATCTCCACCGACGCCTGGCGATTGGCGGTGACATAGATCGGATAAACGCTGGGTTTGGGGCTGTCGATCGCCAGGCTGTCGGAACTGCCGTACATCACGCCAACGGCGGTGTCGGGGCTGGTGCCGAACGAACGGGGCTGACGGGTCAAGCCTTCGGAATTGGGGGTGAAGTAGCCCAGGCGGAAAAAACTGCCTTGCAGTTCGCGCTGGGTGTAGAGCTCGTGTACGGCGTGATAGGTCTTGTCATCCGGCCCGCCCAGACGCGCCAGTTGCATGTTGAAGGTCTGGCTCCAGTTGCCCAGGCTGCCGCTGGCCTCCAGGCCATAACGCCCGCCGAGGTTCTGATCCTGGCCGCCGTTGAGGTTGAGTTGGTTGCGCACCATCAGGCCGCTGCTGCCGCCTTCGGGCTGGTCGTAGAAACGCTTGGCCTCAGTGTCGCGCTCGGCATTTTCAGTGACGATCGACAGCAATGAGTTTTCCAGGTTGTAGTGCACCGCCAACATCTGCTCGGGGCATTGGCCGCTGCAGGTGCCCAACGCCACGCCGGGTTTCAGAATGCTGGCCCAGGTGTCGCGTTCGCCAGCGCTGAAACGGCTGTCGCTGGTGTCGGTGAAATCGAGCAAGGTGACCCGGTCATCGCGGGACAACACGATCATCGCCTCGCCGAGGGGTTGTTGATCAAGCTCGACCCGCACGGCCAATGGCACATCGAAGAAATGTTCCTCGAAATCGGCCGGCAGCCCCTTGGCCTGGGCCAGTAAACTTCGAGGCGTATTATCAACGGAAGTCGGCGCCGCAAATGCGCTGCTACATAACAGCAACGCAAGCGTTGCCGCGATGGGCGTCATCGGGAACATGAACAAATACTCTGATTACAAGGAAGTCAAAGCCCGGTCGGCAAACTTGATAGTTTGCCGACCGGTTACGTTACTTTGAGCAAGTAAACGCTTACCGTCGCAGTTGTTACTTATACGGAAGGTTCAACGACCAGCATGACGACACCGGTGTAATCACCCGCATCAGGTTTACCGCCCAGCGCACTGATCTTGAACGGTGCGCGATAGCGGACATTGGACTCAGCTTCGCCAACAACTTCCTGCGAAGTGGTGGTCAGGGTTTTACCGTTGAGCTCGACTTTCAGGTCGATGGTCTTGTTCCCGGCGATCAGTTTCGGCACGCCTTCCAGGCGGGCGTTCACTTTACCGGCGGTGTGCAGCACATCAAAGTGCCCGTCGACGGTCTTCATGGAGTCAGTGCCCGGGTTGTAGCTCATGTCCTGGTCTTTGTTGACCAGGTCCGCATCAACCGGCACCGCGTAGAAATCGTCGGATGGAACATGGGCCACAATGCTGATGGAGTGTTTGGCTTCGGTGGCGGCAAACGCCATCGAGGAACTCAGTGCCAGAACAGCCAGAGGAGCAGCGAACGCGATTTTCTTGAACATCTTTCAGTACCTGTCGTTTAAAAAAAGGATCTAAGTATTGAAAGTTTCGCTGAAGCAAAACAGTCACGAGCAGTGATGTTCCAGCGCAACTCTCAACGCCGAAAGATGATCGTTCAAACAATCCGGAAAGTAAGCAGGCAAGTTCCTCAAAGCGCGTAGCCAAAGGGCCACGACCGTGGCATGAAAAATACTTTAATATTTATAAAATCACTGTTCAGCTGTCAGATCCAGACTACATAAAGCCAATACACAGGCCATTAAGGTCGACAACGACACAGTAACTTCTGTAGGAGGGATATTACAAATCCAATGTATTAAGGCGTGAATCGTCAATTTAGAGAGTTAACACTAATTTCAACTTGTTCGCGCGTCTTGAAAGCCTTTTTCGGAGCTGCAAAAACGCCATTTTCAGTGGCGGTTTCGCCTGGCGTGGTGATCAGCCGTTGGTCGGGGGGGCTTGCGGACCTCTTAAGATATATCTTAAGTTGTATCTAAACACGACGAAAGAGAACGCAAAAAATGAGAGACCATCATTCCCCCCACCGCGAACACGGCGACGGTCGCGATGGCTTCGAGAAACGCCCTGGCCGCGAACGCGGTGGGCGTGGCCCGCGAGTATTTGCCCCCGGCGACCTGAAACTGCTGCTGCTGGCGTTGATCGCCGAACAGCCGTGCCACGGCTACGACCTGATCCGCCAGATCGAAGGCATGTTCGACGGCGCCTACAGTCCCAGCCCCGGCGTGATCTACCCGACCCTGACGTTTCTTGAAGAAAGCGAATTGATTACCGGCGACGCCGAAGGCGGGAAAAAACGCTACAGCGTGACCGACGCCGGACGCCAGTCCCTGACCGAGCAAGCCGTCGCCCTTGAAGGTGTGCGGGTGCGCATCGATGTCAGCAAGCGTTCGTTGCGCGGCCATGATCGCCCGGCCGAAATCCACGAGGCAGTGCACAACCTGCGCCACGCCCTGCAATTGCACCACGGCCGCTGGAGCGCGGAAGAAATCCAGCGCGTCGCGGCCCTGCTCAACGACACCGCCAAAGCCATCGTCGACGGCCCTGCCGTTCAACCCATTCAGGAGAAAAACGAATGACTGAAGTGATCGCGCAAACCATTTACCGTGTCATGCACGAAATCAAACGCCGTCGCCTGGAGGTGTTGCGCGTGGTCGACCTGACCCCGCGCATGCGCCGGATTACCCTGGGCGGGCCGGAGTTGGCGGGGTTCGTCAGCCTGGGTACGGACGATCACGTCAAACTGTTGTTCCCGCAGAACGCCGAGCAGGCTGCGGCACTGGAAACCCTGGTGCTGGGCGCCGGCAAGGACAACGGCCCGCTGCCCGAGATGCGCGACTACACGCCGCGCCGCTATGACCTGAACACCCTGGAACTGGACATCGACTTCGTGCTGCACGGCGACGGCCCGGCCTCGACCTGGGCCGAACAGGCCAAACCGGGGCAGTTCCTGCACATCGGCGGGCCGCGGGGTTCGATGATCGTGCCGGACATGTTCGACAGCTACTTGCTGATCGGTGACGAAACCGCCCTGCCCGCCATCGCCCGGCGGCTCGAAAGCCTGGCGGCCAACCGCCGTGCGCTGGTGATCGTGGAAGTGGAGAACGGCAAGGAGCAGCAAGTGCTGGAAAGCGCTGCCGAGGTCAATGTGATCTGGGTGCTGCGCGAAGGTGGCAAGGACAATCTGCTGACCACCGTGCGCCAGATCCAGGTGCCCGGCGGCAGCCTGTACGCGTGGGTCGCGACCGAGAGCAAGGTGTCGCGGCGGATTCGTCGGGTGTTGCTCGATGAGCATGGGCTGAACGAGCAGTTCGTCAAGGCGGTGGGCTATTGGCGGTTGGATGACAGCGACGAGGAGTGACCACCGTACCTGTGGCGAGGGAGCTTGCTCCCGCTCGGCTGCGAAGCAGTCGCAAAATCAGCAACCGAAGTTATCCAGACACAACCCGGTTGCAGGTTTCAGCACTGCTGCGCAGTGCAGCGGGAGCAAGCTCCCTCGCCACAAAAGTGCCTACATCCGAGCGCGCCACCGGTCCAGCGCCACCACCCACAATGCAATCACCACAAACCCCGCCAACAATCCCCCGGCGTTGATGAACACCTGTGGATAACCCAGTTTGTCCACGTCAATGAACGGGTACGGATAAGTCGCCAGCACATGCCCGCGCAGCAACGAGTAAGCGAAGTACACCAACGGATAAATCACCCACAACGCGATATGCCCCCAGCGCAACGAGCCTTTCGGTACACAGAACCACCAGTACCCCAGGAACAGCAGCGGCATGACGTCATGCATCAGCTCATCGGCCAGCCATTGCCAGCCTTCGGGATGCCATAGATGGCGAAGCAATACGCTGTACGCCAGGCCGACGACAGTGATGCTCACAGCAACCCCACTAATGACCCAGGGCTGCAAGAACCAGCGTCGAGCGGCGGACTCGCGGGACGTCAGTTCACAGGTCAGCACCGTCGCCACCAGGGTGTTGCTCAGCACGGTGAAATAGCTGAAAAAACTCACCAGCCCACCGATCAGACTGGCCCCCAGCGTCCAGCGCGAATAGAAAATCAGGTACATCTGGATGCTCAATCCCGCCCAGCCGAGCATGGCAGCCACGACTACAAAACGGCGGCGCATCGCGCAAGGATCGACCATGTTCAGAGCGGTCGTTTGGTGCGCATCAACTTCACATACAGACGTTCGACCTTCTCCCGCGCCCACGGGGTTTTACGCAGGAACGTCAGGCTCGACTTGATGCTCGGGTCGCTCTTGAAGCAGCGGATATCGATGCGTTCGGCCAGCCCCGACCATTCGTAGTGTTCAACCAGGGCGTTGAGGATTTGCTCCAGCGTCACGCCGTGCAGCGGGTCGATGTTGTGTTCGGTCATGCCGGGCCTTCAAGCAGAGTGGGAATTGGAAGTCGCGCACCTTAGCCGAGGGTTTCGTCGGGTGGAAGCGATCTATCAAATGTAGGTGAATCTGTTGATGTAGGAGCGAGCTTGCTCGCGATGGACTCGAACGAAAACGCGTCAACCCAGAATGAACGCGTTATCGTTATCGACCATCGCGAGCAAGCCCGCTC
This sequence comes from Pseudomonas sp. FW305-70, assembly GCF_058783925.1. Taxonomy (NCBI): domain Bacteria; kingdom Pseudomonadati; phylum Pseudomonadota; class Gammaproteobacteria; order Pseudomonadales; family Pseudomonadaceae; genus Pseudomonas; species Pseudomonas sp. FW305-70. The sequence goes on along the minus strand of NZ_JBYSYZ010000031.1, from coordinate 16,012 downwards.
CTACAACTGTTACCAAATCCGAAAGGCTGCATGTCAGTAAAAGCCCTTTCTCTATTTGTAACAGATGATTATCCTTGCGCCCGCTTTAGCTGAAACGCTTCTGCTAGCCATTTCTTCCGTTTAATCCCCAGAAAAAGATCAAGAATTTCTTCTCTATGCCTGATTTCCAGCTTTCGAAAGACAGCGCTGTCTTCAAACCTGTTGCCTGCCGAAACACCTTGAACCTGATAGGCGGACTCACCGCTTTGGGCCTTGCCACTTGCGCTCACTCGGCTCCGGCCTTCGATAGCGATTCGCCGTGGATGCTCGGCGACTGGAACGGCACTCGCAGCGAACTTGCGGAAAAAGGCTACGACTTCAAAGTCGATTACACCGGTGAAATGGGCAGCAATCTGCACGGCGGCTACGACCATGACCGCACCGCCCGCTACAGCGACCAGTTCGGCCTGGGCACCCATCTGGACTTGCAGAAAATCCTCGGCTGGGACGACGCCGAGTTCCAGCTGACCATCACCGAACGCAGCGGCAACAACATCAGCAACGACCGCATCAACGATCCGCGTGTCGGCGGCTTCACCTCGGCCCAGGAAGTCTGGGGCCGCGGCCAGACCTGGCGCCTGACGCAGATGTGGTATCAGCAGAAGTTCTTCGACGAAAAACTCGACATCAAGGTCGGCCGTTTCGGCGAAGGCGAAGACTTCAACAGCTTCCCTTGCGACTTCCAGAACCTGGCGTTCTGCGGCTCCCAGGTCGGCAACTGGGCGGGCGACATCTGGTACAACTGGCCGGTCAGCCAGTGGGCACTGCGGGTCAAATATCACCTGACGCCAGAGCTTTATGCACAGGTCGGCGCGTACGAGCAGAACCCGTCGAACCTGGATCGCGACAATGGCTTCAAGCTCAGCGGCAGCGGCACCCAGGGCGCAGTCCTGCCGGTGGAGCTGGTGTGGACGCCTAAACTCAACGGCCTGCCGGGTGAATACCGCGCCGGTTACTACTACAGCAGCGCCAACGCCACCGACGTCTACAAGGACAGCAATGGCCAGCCTGCCGCCCTGAGTGGCGAAGCCTACCGCAGCGCCTCGAGCAAGCACGGCATGTGGCTGGGCCTCCAGCAGCAAGTCACCCGCCTGGCCAGCGATCATTCCCGCGGCCTGAGCCTGTTTGCCAACGGCACGATGCACGACAAGAAGACCAATGCCATCGACAACTACGTCCAGGCCGGTCTCGTCTACAAAGGTCTGTTCGATGCCCGGTCCAGGGACGACATCGGTTTTTCCATGGCCCGCGTCCACGTCAACCCGGCCTATCGCAAGAACGCCGAGGCGACCAACCAGGCCAATGTCGTTTTCGACTACGACAATCCGTCCTACCTGCCACCCCAGGACACCGAATACAGCGCCGAACTCTATTACGGCGTGCACGTGACCAACTGGCTGACCGTGCGCCCGAACCTGCAATACATCCGCCATCCCGGCGGCGTGAACGAGGTCGACGACGCGCTGATCGGCGGGATCAAGGTCCAGTCGTCGTTCTGAGCAACCACACAAAAACCTGTGGGAGCGGGCTTGCTCGCGAAGGCGTCATCACAGCCAACATTTGTGCTGCCTGAGCCACCGCTTTCGCGAGCAAGCCCGCTCCCACAAGGGATTGCGTCAACCACACCGGTTTTATGAACCCTGCCCGCGCCGGATCGTCATCTACAGTGAACTGGCGCGGGACTACTTGAAACATCACGGAGAATCACACTATGAGCACTGATGGTGCCTTGGGTCGAAGCCGTCTGTTGCCGACCCTGCTCGGCATACTGCTTCTGCTAATGGGCCTGGCCATGCTGGCCGGGGGGATCAAGCTGAGCATGCTCGGCGGCTCGCTGTACTACCTGCTGGCCGGCATTGGCATTGTGCTGAGCGGCGTGTTGCTGATCGCCGCCCGCCGCGCGGCGCTGGGCCTGTACGCACTGGTGCTGTTCGCCAGTACTGTTTGGGCGCTGTGGGAAGTCGGCCTCGACTGGTGGCAACTGGTGCCGCGCCTGGCGCTGTGGTTCGCCCTCGGTGTGGTGATGCTGCTGCCGTGGTTCCGTCGTCCATTGCTGATCAACGGCCCTGCCCCTGTGGGCACTGGCGCCTTGAGCGTGGCCGTGGTCCTGGCCGGTGTCACCGCCGTGGCCAGCCAGTTCACCCACCCGGGCGAGACCTTGGGCGAACTGGGCCGCGACACCGCGGACATGACCAGCACCGCGCCGCAGATGCCCGAAGGCGACTGGCAGGCCTATGGCCGCAGCGAGTTCGGTGACCGCTACTCGCCACTCAAGCAGATCACCCCGGCCAACGTCGGCAAGCTGCAAGAAGCCTGGCGTATCCAGACCGGCGATCTGCCAACCGCCGATGACCCGGTGGAACTGACCAACGAAAACACCCCGCTCAAGGCCAACGGCATGCTCTATGCCTGCACCGCCCATAGCAAGGTGCTGGCGCTGGACCCGGACACCGGCAAGGAACTGTGGCGTTTCGACCCGCAGATCAAGAGCCCGGTGGGCTTCAAGGGCTTCGCCCACATGACCTGCCGCGGCGTGTCGTACTACGACGAAGCGGCCTACGCCCAGTCTGAAAACGCTGCCTCCGCCGTCATCTCTGAAGCCGGCAAAGCCGTCGCCCAGGCCTGCCCGCGTCGTCTGTACCTGCCAACTGCCGATGCACGCCTGATCGCACTCAACGCCGACACCGGCAAGGTCTGCGAAGGTTTCGGTAAAAACGGTGTGGTTGACCTGACCCAGGGCATCGGCCCGTTCACCCCCGGTGGCTACTACGCCACCTCGCCGGCTGCGATCACCCGTGACCTGGTGATCATGGGCGGCCACGTCACCGACAACGAGTCGACCAACGAGCCATCCGGCGTGATCCGTGCCTTTGACGTACACGACGGCCACCTGGTGTGGAACTGGGACAGCAACAATCCAGACGCGACCGAACCGCTGCCAGAAGGCGAACACTACAGCCGCAACTCGGCGAACATGTGGTCGCTGGCCAGCGTCGACGAAAAACTCGGCATGGTCTACCTGCCACTGGGCAACCAGACCCCTGACCAGTGGGGCGCAGACCGCACCCCGGGCGCCGAGAAGTTCAGTGCCGGCCTGGTCGCGCTGGACCTGGCTACCGGCAAGGTGCGCTGGAACTACCAGTTCACTCACCATGACCTGTGGGACATGGACGTCGGCAGCCAGCCAACCTTGCTGGACATGAAAACCGCCGACGGCATCAAGCCTGCGGTGATCCAACCGACCAAGCAAGGCAGCCTGTACGTCCTCGACCGTCGTGACGGCACGCCGATCATCCCGATCAAGGAAATCCCGGTTCCGCAAGGCGCCGTGAAAGGTGACCACACCGCACCGACACAGGCCCGTTCGGACCTGAACCTGCTGGCCCCGGAACTCACCGAAAAAGCCATGTGGGGTGCCAGCCCGTTCGACCAGATGCTGTGCCGTATCCAGTTCAAGGAGTTGCGCTACGAAGGCCAGTACACCCCGCCGTCGGAACAAGGCAGCCTGATCTATCCGGGTAACGTCGGCGTCTTCAACTGGGGCGGCGTTTCGGTCGACCCGGTTCGCCAGATGCTGTTCACCAGCCCGAACTACATGGCCTTCGTCTCGAAAATGGTGCCTCGCGCCGAAGTCGCGGCCGACAGCAAACGCGAAAGCGAAACAGCGGGCGTGCAACCGAACACCGGCGCACCTTATGCGGTGATCATGCACCCGTTCATGTCGCCGCTCGGCGTACCGTGCCAGGCGCCGGCCTGGGGCTACGTGGCCGGCATCGACCTGACCACAGGCAAAGTCGTGTGGAAACGCAAGAACGGCACCAGCCGCGACAGCTCGCCATTGCCTATCGGCCTGCCACTCGGCGTGCCAAGCATGGGCGGTTCGATAGTCACCGCTGGCGGCGTCGGCTTCCTCAGCGGTACGCTGGATCAGTACCTGCGCGCCTATGACGTCAATACCGGCAAGGAGCTTTGGAAATCGCGCCTGCCGGCTGGCGGTCAGGCTACGCCGATGACCTACACCGGCAAGGACGGCAAGCAGTACGTGCTGTTGGTCGTCGGTGGCCACGGCTCACTGGGCACCAAAATGGGTGACTATGTGATTGCGTACAAACTGTCCGAGTAAGTTTTAGCGGCAGTAAAACGAAAGGCGACGCCCGTGAGGACGTCGCCTTTTTTGTGGCCGCAGATCTCAAAACACCACAGGCCCCCTGTGGGAGCGGGCTTGCTCGCGAATACGGTGTGTCAGGCAACATTTACATCGACTGATACGCCCTCTTCGCGAGCAAGCCCGCTCCCACAATTGACCTCGCACTGCCATGGTTCAGCTAACCTGTCTCTGCGCTGAACACGCCTTCGAAACACGGCGTTGCAGAAAATGACCGTTGAAACCACCGCCAACCTGCCCCATCTAAGACCCATACCCATTGTGCAGGTGCCCCCATGAGCGACCAGCAAGAATTCCCCGAAGACCCGAGCGAATACGCCGATCCACAAAGCGCTCCACAGCACAAACCCGGCAAAGGCCTGGCCCTGCCCGGCCAGAACCTGCCGGACAAGGTCTACATCATCCCGATCCACAACCGGCCATTCTTCCCGGCCCAGGTCCTGCCGGTCATCGTCAACGAAGAGCCGTGGGCCGAGACCCTCGACCTGGTGGCCAAGTCTGAACACCACTCCCTGGCCCTGTTCTACATGGACAGCCCCCAGGAAGATCCGCGCCACTTCGACACCTCGGCCCTGCCGCTCTACGGCACCCTGGTCAAGGTGCACCACGCCAGCCGCGAAAACGGCAAACTGCAATTCGTCGCCCAGGGCCTGACCCGTGTGCGTCTGAAAACCTGGCTCAAGCACCATCGCCCTCCGTATCTGGTGGAAGTCGAATACCCGCACCAGCCCACCGAGCCGACCGACGAGGTCAAGGCCTACGGCATGGCGCTGATCAATGCGATCAAGGAACTGCTGCCGCTCAACCCGCTGTACAGCGAAGAGTTGAAGAACTACCTCAACCGCTTCAGCCCCAACGACCCGTCACCGCTGACCGACTTCGCCGCCGCGCTCACCTCGGCCACCGGTAGTGAGCTGCAGGAAGTGCTCGACTGCGTGCCAATGCTCAAGCGCATGGAAAAAGTCCTGCCGATGCTGCGCAAGGAAGTCGAGGTCGCGCGCCTGCAAAAAGAGATTTCCGCCGAAGTTAACCGCAAGATCGGTGAACATCAGCGTGAATTCTTCCTCAAGGAGCAACTCAAGGTCATCCAGCAGGAGCTGGGCCTGACCAAGGACGACCGCAGCGCCGACCTCGAACAGTTCGAACAGCGGCTGGTGGGCAAAGTCCTGCCGGCGCAGGTGCAGAAACGCCTGGAAGAGGAAATGAACAAGCTGTCGATCCTCGAGACCGGTTCGCCGGAATATGCGGTCACCCGCAATTACATCGACTGGGCGACCTCGGTGCCGTGGGGCGTATACGGCGAGGACAAACTCGACCTCAAGCACGCGCGCAAGGTGCTGGACAAACACCACGCCGGCCTCGACGACATCAAGGACCGCATCCTCGAATTTCTCGCAGTCGGCGCCTACAAAGGCGAGATCAGCGGCTCCATCGTGCTGCTGGTCGGCCCGCCGGGCGTGGGCAAGACCAGCGTCGGCAAATCCATCGCCGAATCCCTGGGCCGGCCGTTCTACCGTTTCAGCCTTGGCGGCATGCGCGACGAAGCCGAGATCAAGGGCCACCGCCGCACCTACATCGGCGCGCAGCCGGGCAAACTGGTGCAGGCACTCAAAGACGTCGAAGTGATGAACCCGGTGATCATGCTCGACGAGATCGACAAGATGGGCCAGAGCTACCAGGGCGATCCGGCTTCGGCCTTGCTGGAAACCCTCGATCCGGAACAGAACGTCGAATTCCTCGACCACTATCTGGACCTGCGGATGGACCTGTCCAAGGTGTTGTTCGTGTGCACCGCCAACACCCTGGACTCGATCCCCGGCCCGTTGCTCGACCGCATGGAAGTGATTCGCCTGTCGGGCTACATCACCGAAGAAAAAGTCGCCATCGCCAAGCGTCACCTGTGGCCCAAGCAGCTTGAGAAAGCCGGCGTGTCCAAGGGCAGCCTGAGCATCAGCGACAGCGCGCTCAAAGCGCTGGTCGACGGCTATGCCCGTGAAGCCGGCGTGCGCCAGCTGGAAAAAAACCTCGGCAAACTGGTGCGCAAAGCGGTGATGAAACTGCTCGACGAACCGAAAGCGGTGATCAAGCTCGGCCCGAAAGATCTCGAAGCGTCGCTCGGCAAACCGGTGTTCCGCAACGAGCAGGTGCTGGCGGGGGTCGGCGTGATCACTGGCCTGGCCTGGACCAGCATGGGCGGCGCAACCCTGCCGATCGAAGCCACGCGCATCCACACCCTCAACCGCGGGTTCAAGCTCACCGGACAACTGGGTGACGTGATGAAAGAGTCGGCGGAGATCGCCTACAGCTACGTCAGCTCGCACCTGAAGTCCTATGGCGGCGATCCGAAGTTCTTCGACGAAGCCTTCGTCCACCTGCACGTACCGGAAGGCGCCACGCCGAAGGACGGCCCGAGCGCCGGCGTGACCATGGCCAGCGCCCTGCTGTCGCTGGCACGCAACCAGCCACCGAAAAAAGGCGTGGCCATGACTGGCGAACTGACGTTGACCGGGCATGTACTGCCGATTGGCGGGGTGCGCGAGAAGGTGATTGCAGCGCGGCGGCAGAAAATTTTCGAGCTGATCCTGCCGGAGGCCAACCGGGGTAATTTCGAAGAACTGCCGGAGTACCTGAAGGAGGGCATTACCGTGCACTTTGCCAAGCGCTTTGCGGATGTGGCCAAGGTGTTGTTCTGATGCTCTTGTAGCGCCTGTACTGCCGTCTTCGCGGGCAAGCCCGCTCCCACAGGAAATTGAGTCGGTCACAAAACCTGTGTGCACCCTCAATCCCTGTGGGAGCGGGCTTGCCCGCGAAAGCGTCAGTCCTGACACCACCGTCCAGGCTGACTGTCACACTTTGTCTCATCTTCAGTTATGCTCGCCGTTCGTCGCCAACGCCGGAGCCACTGATCTCATGTCCCCCACTCGCCTGTTTGTCCCCCTCGCCCTCGCCTTGCTGGCCGCGTGCGCCACGCAACCTGCGCAAAACGTGACTGTGGAAAAACAGAGCGAATGCCCGGTGCAGCTCAGCAACGGACAAAACCTGATCCTGACCCTGCCGAGCAATCCGACCACGGGTTATCGCTGGGCGATCCAGGATTCGGCCGGCGGCGTACTGCACGCCTTGGGGCCAGAGGTGTATCGAAATCCGGAAGATGCCGGCATCGTCGGTTCGGCCGGGGTTTCGACCTGGCGCTTCCAGGCTTTTGCGACCGGCACGGGACGTTTGCGCCTGACCTCGCAACAGCCGTGGGCGCCGGAAGTGCTGCCGGTGGACTCGTTCGATTGCGCGATTTCGGTTAACTGACCGTGGGCTGGCTGATTCTGGCGCTGATGGGCGCAGTGACCTTCCTTTATGGCCTGAGCGTGCATGCCTCGCTGCTGTGCCTGCTGGTCAAGCCGCTGCCGGTACTGGCCCTGCTCGGCTGGCTGCACGACGCACCTCCCGGCGAATACCGGCGCTGGATCAGCCTGGGCCTGATTTTCTCCTTGCTCGGCGACGTGTTGCTGGCGTGGCCGGGGGATTTGTTCGTGTTCGGCCTCGGCGCATTTCTGGTCGCCCACCTGGCGTATCTGAAAGCCTACTTGAGCGATTGCCGGCGCCTGGCTCTTTTACCCCTGATCATCGCCCTCGGCGTGGGTGCGGTGCTGTTGGGGATTCTGATGTCTCATGGACTGGGGCCACTACTGGTTCCGGTGATCGTCTACGGCCTGGCGATCAGCACCATGCTCTGGCGCGCGCTGGCGCGGCTTGGCAGTGATGTGCCCAAGCGTTCGGCCTTGCTGGCTGCCGGTGGTGCGGTGGCCTTTGTGTTTTCGGACAGTGTGATTGGCATCAGCCGTTTTGTGGTGCCGTTCGATGCGGCGCCCTATGTGATCATCCTCAGCTATTGGCTGGGGCAGTGGGGTATCACGGCATCGGCGTTCTCCCAAAGCAAACGCTGACCCCTGTGGCGAGGGGGCTTGCCCCCGTTGGGCTGCGCAGCGGCCCCAAAACCATTCAACCGAGTAGTTTCAGACACACCCGACTAACCGAATTTACGACGGCTGCGCCGCCGAACGGGGGCAAGCCCCCTCGCCACAAGAGCACTCTCGGCTTTCGAACTGCATCAACCCACCCGCTTTATCAGACAACCCGCGCATCCCCGCGCCAACTTGGCTAAAATGCCGGCCTTTTCACCGATACCGCTGGAACCGCCGTGAGCAAAGAACCCGATCGCCTTTTCGCCCAGCCTTTGGCCCAGGTGCCTGACTTCGCCTTCAACGAGGACGTGGTGCGGGTGTTCCCGGACATGATCAAGCGCTCGGTGCCGGGCTATCCGACCATTGTCGAAAACCTCGGCGTGCTCGCCGCGCAGTTCGCCCAACCGGGCAGCGTGCTCTACGACCTGGGCTCGTCGCTGGGTGCCGTGACCCAGGCCCTGCGCCGGCATGTGCGCACCGATGGTTGCCGGGTGATCGCTGTGGATAACTCGGCGGCCATGGTCGAGCGCTGCCGCGAATACCTCAATGGCCAGAACTCGATGTTCCAGGAGTTGCTGCCAGTCGAGGTGATCGAGGGCGACATCCTGGCGCTGGAGTTCCAGCCGGCTTCGGTGGTGGCGTTGAACTTCACCCTGCAATTCATCGCCCCGGACCAACGCACCGCGCTGTTGACGCGTATCCGTCAGTCGCTGTTGCCCGGCGGTGCCCTGATCCTCTCGGAAAAACTGCGCTTCGAAGACGAGCAGGAACACGCGTTGCTCACCGACCTGCACATCGCCTTCAAACGCGCCAACGGCTACAGCGAGCTGGAAATCGCCCAGAAGCGCAGCGCCATCGAAAACGTCATGAAGCCCGACAGCCTCGAAGAACACCGCGAACGCCTGCTGGCCGCCGGGTTCTCGAAAGTCGTGCCGTGGTTCCAGTGTCTTAACTTTGCCTCGTTGATTGCCCTGCCATGATTGATCTGTCTCCCCTCGCCCGCCGTCTGGCCGGCACGCCGCTGGCCGAATGGGCCAACACCCTGCAGGCGCAACTCGACAAGAAAATGGAAAAGGGCCATGGCGACCTGGAGCGCTGGCAAAGCGCGCTGGACGCCCTGCCAGGGATCCAGCCGAGCGAAGTCGATTTGCTCAACGGCCTGAAGCTGGACACCGATTGCAGCGACGAGACCCGCGCGCAAATGCGTTCCGCGTTGATGGGCCTGTCGCCGTGGCGCAAGGGCCCGTTCGACCTGTTCGGTGTGCACGTCGACACCGAATGGCGCTCGGACTGGAAGTGGTCGCGGGTCGCCCCGCATCTGGACCTTGCGGGCAAGCGCATCCTCGATGTCGGCTGCGGCAACGGCTATTACATGTGGCGCATGCTCGGCGCCGGTGCCGACAGCGTGATCGGTGTCGACCCGAACTGGCTGTTCTTCTGCCAGTTCCAGGCGGTGCAGCGCTACCTGTCCGAACCGAACGCCTGGCACCTGCCCTTCCCGTTCGAAGACCTGCCGCCGAACCTCGAAGGCTTCGACACGGTGTTTTCCATGGGCGTGCTCTACCACCGCCGCTCGCCCATCGAGCATTTGCTGGCGCTGAAGGACTGCCTGGTCAAGGGCGGTGAACTGGTGCTGGAAACGCTGGTGGTCGAAGGCGACAAGCACCAGGTGCTGGTGCCGGAAGACCGCTACGCGCAGATGCGCAACGTGTGGTTCCTGCCGTCGGTGCCGGCGCTGGAGTTGTGGTTGCGACGTGCCGGGTTCACTGATGTGAAGTGCGTGGATGTGAGCACCACCACAGTCGAAGAACAGCGCGGGACGGAGTGGATGAAGTATCAGTCGCTGAGCGACTTCCTCGATCCGGAAGATCACAGCAAGACGATTGAAGGGCTGCCGGCGCCGATGCGGGCGGTGATTGTGGCTCGTAAATAACAGCCACTGAAGATCCCCTGTAGGAGCGAGCCTGCTCGCGATGGACTCAAGAACACCGCGGGGAACCAGATTGCCCGCGTAATCGTTCACGACCATCGCGAGCAGGCTCGCTCCTACAGGGGGGTCAGTGTTTAGTCGGAAGGTTTTGCTCTTCGGGCCTTGAAGAACTCACTTAAAACAGCCCCGCACTCCTCCGCCAACACCCCACCCTCATGCAACACCCGGTGATTCAAAAAGCCCTGGGTAAAGAACTGCCCCTGGCTCTGCACAATCCCCGCCTTGGGCTCCAGCGCGCCATACACCACCCGCGTTATCCGCGAATGCACGATCAGCCCGGCGCACATGCTGCACGGCTCCAGCGTCACATACAGCGTACTGCCGGGCAGGCGATAGTTGCTGACGGCCTCGGCGGCGGCGCGAATCGCGACCATCTCGGCGTGGGCACTGGGATCGCTGGTGCTGATCGGGCAATTGAAGCCACGCCCGATGATTTCACCGTCCTGCACCAGCACCGCGCCCACCGGCACTTCGCCCAGGGCTGCGCCTTGGGCGGCCAGGGCCAGGGCTTCACGCATGAATTCGCGATCACGGCTGCGGTCGATGATGGCGGCGGGACGAATCTGACGCATCACGCCACCTCGATGGCGGCCATCAGGCCGGTTTCCATGTGATCGATCACATGGCAGTGGAACATCCAGACCCCGGGATTATCCGCCACCAGCGCCACTTGCGCGCGCTCGTTCTTGCCCAGCAGATAAGTGTCGGTGAAGTACGGAATCACCTTGTGCCGGTTCGAGGCGATGACCTTGAAGCTCATGCCGTGCAGGTGAATCGGGTGCTGATACTGGGTCATGTTCTTCAATTCGAAAATGTAGCTCTTGCCCTTTTCCAGCTTGGCAATCGGGCGGTCGGCGCAGGTCTTGTCGGTGATGTCCCAGGCCTTGCCGTTGATCTGCCACAGGCTCGGCGGCTTGCCATTGTCGACGTTGACCGACACCGAGCCGACCCATTCGAAATTGAAGTTGAGTTTCACGGCATTAGCCAGGTCCGGCTCGGCAATCGGGTTGGCCGGCAGTGCCGGCGGCCATTGGCTTGGTGCGTCGGTATTGGCCACTGAACGCAAGGTACCCAGGCGCACCGGGCCGTTGCGCAAGGACAACTCTTCACCGGCCGGCGGCGCCTTGATCGCCAGGCAGATGCGCATGCCGGGGCCGAGCCAGTATTCCTTGCCCAGCGGGCGCGGTTCGACGGGGTTGCCGTCGAGCGCATAGATCTGCGCTTCGACGCCGGGAATATTCAGGCGATAGGTCAGGGTGTTATCGAGATTGAGAATGCGCACCCGGGTGATCTGCCCCGCCGGCAAGTCGATCACCGCCTGCGGCACACCGTTGATGGTCGCCAGGCGTCCCGCCGTGCCGCCACGGGCCGCTTCCCGGGGGATGCTGAACTCGACGAAATTGCCGACCTCGTCGACATGCCAGCTCTTGAGGCTCAAGGTCTTTTCGTACATGAAACCGGTGGGCTCGCGCTCTTCGATGATCAGCGGGCCCACCAGGCCACGGCCGAGTTCTTCGCTGCTGTTCACATGCGGGTGGTACCAGTAGCTGCCGGCATCCGGTACGCGGAATTTGTAGTCGAAGTACTCGCCCGGCAGCACCGGCAATTGCGAGACGTAGGGTACGCCGTCCATTTCCAGCGGCAGGCGGATGCCGTGCCAGTGAATGGTGGTCGCCACCGGCAAGTGATTGATGAAGCGCACCCGCAGCCATTCACCCTGGCGCACCCGCAACTCGGTGCCCGGCGCCGACGGGCCAAAGGCCCAGGCCTGGGTCTTGTGCCCGGCCACCAACTCCACGTCCAACGGCGCCGCAATCAGCTCATAGTCGTGACCGGCATCCGCATCGGCCATCTTGCCCAGCCAGTAGCGCGACGCACCACCGGCTCCCACGCCAACGACAACAAGACCGGCCAGGCCACCGAGTATTTGGCGACGGGTAAAGGACATGAACTCAACTACCTCACAAATCAACGACAGGCCAGCGACCCGGAAAAGGCGAATACGATACACCTGCAACTGCGAAACAGTAAGGGCGATACAGTGACGCATGCCGGATCGCCCATGCATATAACTATGTAGTACACCTCCTCTGAACGAACGGGTCATGCTCAATACTCGTTTCTCAAGGAGTGAGACTGCATGAATCCGAATCAAAACCGGCCCCTGCCCAATGCAGACGACAAGGCCGCCCTCAAGGCCATCGCCACCCGCATCATCAAGACCTGCCCCAGCCTGCAAGACACCGCTCATGACGTCGCCCTTAACCTGCTGAAGAAGTACGGCATCACCGGCCTCGATCCGGACCGGGTGTATTTCCACCGCTTCGACGCGTCGCAAAGCAGCTCGAAGGCCTTCTCCGGATGGGAGCATGTGAACGCCACCCCGACGTCGTCCATGACCCTGACCCAACTGGTGATCCACCGCTTCCGCGCCGCCGATCAGGACAATGCCGATCTGCTGGATGTGTATGCGGGTTTCTATACCGCTGGACCGCGCACCGGGACTTTCAATGAAACCAACGAAGTGCGCCTGCACGGCAACGACGTGCTGACAGACTTCTGGAGCATCGACTTCAGCGCGGTCTACAACGAACGGCTGACGAGCTTCTGGAGCGAATCAGACGCCGACTTCCGTACCCTGGCCAAGTGCAATTTTCTCATCAACGCCTTGCGGGCCCGCGACCGTAAGAAGCTCAGTGACGCGGACTTCAATGTCGCCGTCACGGCCGTCATGGGCCCCATCACCTGGCCGGTCAGCCTGCAGATGTTGCAAACGCAATACGCCGATACGCATGCCCAGGTACGAATGCTGGATGTGGCCGGCTACCTGTCGAACAACATTGTGCGCATCAAGGCGCCCAAAGGCCGGCAGATTCTCTACCTTCCCGGAGAGGCCGAAGCCTTCAAGGTGCTGGAAACCGAAACGGACATGCACTTCTGGGTGTTGCTGCAAATGAATGACGAGGCGCGACGCCAGGCATTCATGGCGCACTTCTCCATGGCCGATCGCCAGGACATCGCTGACAACCTCACGGACCTGATGAACCGCCTGGTGGGCAGTTGGAGTGCGTACGACCATCAGTTGATCAATCAGGAAAACCGCGGCGTTGACGGTGACGTTTTCAGTTGGTTGCGAGACTCGACCAGGGCCGCGATGTCCGCCGAGGCCGCGCTGTCACTGACCTCCAATGGCGATCTGCGGGAAAAACTGTGGATCGGTTACCTCAGCGCCGGCGTGAAAGTGTTCGGTCCGATGGCGGTCGTCGGCTGGCCGGTCGCACTGCCGGTGATCGGCGCCAGCATCGCCAACATGGGGTTGAACATCGATCAGGCGGTCAACGGCAAAACCGCCGAGGAACGCAAGGCCGGTGTGCTTGGCGCGGTGCTCAGCGGTATCGACATCTTGTTCAACCTGCTCGTCCTCAAAGGTCCCGGTTCGCTGGAGGAAGCCGGCCCCGAAATCGACGCCGCCGAGGCGAAGGAAATGGCTGAGCTGAAGGAGACAACACCACCGCCCAAAGCCCCCAAACCTGCACCGACCGAGGTGGCCGTTGGAACACCGGATAATGCCGGACCTACGGTGAAGGTGCCGGAATCTTTCAAGATCAAGGTATCGCTCAGCGACGACACACTGGTTCACGAACCGGGCAAGTTTCAAGGCACCTATCAGCTCGCTTCCAACCCTTCGTCCGCGATAAAGCTCAACGACAACGCGTACTTCGTGCGCTATGAATCCGATATCAATGGCCGTGGCACCTGGGCCATCATCGACCCGGCCAACCCCCATGCATTCTCCGGTTCGATCCCCGTGCGCTTAAATGCTGCTGGCACCTGGGAAATCACCCCGCGCCTGGGACTGAGGGGCGGCATGATCGTATCGCCGGTTTCCAGCACTGGTGCGACAAGCGAGCCCGTCATCGAAGAATGGGCGCGTACACCGGGCATTCATGTGCCCGGCCTCGAAGACCCGCAAATGAGGGCCTGGGCACTCGGTGGACCCGATGTACGTAATTTGTACAGACGTTTACGGACCATGGGCAGCATAGATGTACACAGTGAGTTGATGTCCCCTATCGACGAATTCACCGAGTCCTTGAGCGAGTTCCAGCTGGATCAGGAAGAGCCACGCAATGAACTGATCAGCGATGCAAACGCCTACTACGAGCTCAATCCCCCAACCCCTCGCCTTCCAGTCCCTGCACGAGTGTTAAACGCATCGACCGAACTGCTCGACGTCGCATTCGCGGAAAAACCGGGACTGATCGTTGGCGAGAGCCGCGGCAGTATCGGCAGTAAACAGTTCCTGATCGAAAACATGCCCGCCCTGGCCCGCCGCGGCGTGAAGACGTTGTACTTGCAGGAACTGCTGGCCAACGTCAATCAGCTCGATCTGGACACGTTTGCCAGAACCGGCGAAATGCCCGAAGAGCTGGAGACCTACCTGAGAAAACTCGACATCAGGGCCGGCAACGATCCCGAGGGCAGATTCAACCTGCTGGCGCTGGTGAGGTCTGCCAACACCCAGCGTGTGCGGGTGCAGGCCATCGATATGACAACGACCTACAACATCAACGAAGACTCGTTTTCCCGGCATCCGGACAGCCAAATGGCGAGGAGTTACTTTGCTGGCGAGGTCATTCAGCTCAATGAAGAATTGAAGGGACCCGCCAAATGGATTGCCTTGGTCGATCAGGAACACATGACGAGTTTCAGAGGCTATCAAGGCATCAGTGAACAGACTGACGCCTTGAGTGTACGAATCGAAGACGTGACACCGGGCCAGGCACTGCCCATTGGTTCCGATCCGGGATTAGCGGTGGAATATGCAGACTATCCGGGCTCGCCTGTCGAGGAGGAAGGGTCCGGTATCACTGGTTTCGACCACATCCGAGACAGCATCCAGGGCGACTGGCGTGTACAAATGCAAACCCCGTGGGCCTACCGGACGCCACAAGAGCTGCGAGCGCTGTTGCCGGAACCGGGGATGTTCACCTTTCAGCGCTACAGAAGCAGCCTGTTGGTGGTCTATCGCAATGCCGAGAACCGAATGGCCGACACTGTGATCAGAATGACACCCGGTGGCAGGATCAACCTGGATACTCCGCTTGGGCCGGCCTATGACTCCATGACAGTGGATAACCTGGGAGAACTGAAACAGGCACTGATTGAAAATGGCATGCAACCGATGGGTTGGCCGCCAGTGGCTGGAGAGGCCGAGGGTGCGGCATCGGAGCTCGAAGAGCTTGCCCGGGTACGACCTGAAGTCCAGCGGCCGAGCCTACCCCAGCACTGGCAAGCCAACGAATTGCTGGAAGGGGTAACACCGGAAACAACGCCCGGGAAATTCCAGGGCATCTATCGACTCGACGGCAATCCATCGACAGCCATCATGCTCAACGATACGGCCTGGTACGTGCGCTATGAAACCGACACCAACGGTGTCGGCACGTGGGCCATTATCGATCCTGAAAACCCGAACGCGTTTTCAGGCTCATTGCCGGTACGCCTGAACGCTCAAGGTGAGTGGGAGCTGGCACCACGCGCCGGCCTGAAGGGTGGCGGCAACAATCTGAAAGGAATGTCGCCAGGGGTCGCTCAACCCCAGCCGCAAATCGCGCTGCGCAAACCCGCCACAAAATACGACGCACCTGCCAGATACAGCCTCAGGAAGCTGGCGATGGGCAAACCGGAGACCCATGTCAAAGTCAGCCGTTTGCCCGACGGCACAATGAAAGGGATTACCTCCTACGACGAATACGTCGCCGCCCCTCGTGCCGAGTTGTCACGGGACGCTCGAAGCTTCTTTGCCCGCAGCGATTTCTCCACTTCCCTGCCCCCCCCCCCCGCCCTACCCCCCGT
>NZ_JBYSYZ010000030.1:0-72655 GCF_058783925.1 Pseudomonas sp. FW305-70 | reverse complement strand
GAGGGGCGTCCGCCAGGAAAAGGCTGGTCGCACCAGCGCTGGAACGAGTTCTACCCACAGGTCGCCTTCAAGACCGCGCAAGCAGGCGCCAAGCTCAACGGCGGCATGCGCGACCGCCGCCAGCTGCACAACTACGCCGTCGGCGAGTTCGGGCCAGGCGGGCTCTACAACCAGACCTCGGACAATCCGATCATTGCGGGTACCACCAAAGGCATCGACACGCGTTTTCACCCCAACATGCCGATTCAGAACCACAAGGCGCTCTGGACCTTCGACGGCACCTTTCCGCCAAAACTGTTGATGGTGCGCTACGGCCAGGGCGTGCTGATGCGGCACTACAACGCCCTGCCGATCGACCCGTCGGCCAACATGGGTTTTGGCCTGCACACCCTCAGCACCCACGAACACAACGGTCACAACCCGGCCGAAAGCGACGGCTATGCCAATGCGTTTTTCTTTCCCGGGCAGTACTTTGACTATCGCTGGCCGATCCAGCTGGCCGGTTACGACAGCATCAACACCAGCGCCCAGGATCCCCGCGCGGCGTTCCCCTGCGCCCCGGGCGAAACCCTGTATGTCAACGATGCCACGCCGGGCCTGAAGACCTGCAACAACGGCACCATCAAGATTCGTGGCGACTGGCGCGAAACCATGAGCACCCACTGGTTCCACGACCACATGCTCGATTTCACCGCGCAGAACGTCTACAAGGGCAGCGCGTCGATGATGAACTATTACAGTGCCATGGATCGCGGTAACGAAGCCTTGGAAGACGGTGTCAACCTGCGCCTGCCCAGCGGCTCGGCCTTGCCCTGGGGCAACCGCGACTACGACGTCAACCTGATGCTGGCCGACAAGGCCTGGGATCAGAACGGCCAACTGTGGTTCAACCCGTTCAACACCGACGGCTTCCTCGGCGATCAGATGCTGGTCAACTGGCAGTACCAACCACGCCTGAACGTGCGCGCGCGCAGCTATCGCTTCCGCATTCTCAATGGCTCGGTGTCACGCTTCTTCAGGATCGCACTGGTGCGTGAAGTCGTCGGCACCGGTGGCGAATTCCCCGGCCCGACAGGCTCCGGTCTGTCCTATACCCGCGTGCCCTTCCACTTGATCGCCAACGACGGCAACCTCATGGAACATGCCGTGCCGTTCGACGGCAGCATGGATCTGGACGCTGACGGCGACCTGCAGGACCACAACGCCATCCTGCCCGCCCAGGGCATCGCCGAGCGCTTTGACATCATCGTCAACTTCTCGAAATACGGGATCAGGACCGGCGACAAGCTGTACTTCGTCAACCTGATGGAGCACCACGACGGCAAGGGTCCGGAAAGTCTGCCGCTGAGCCTGGCCGATGTCCTGTCCGGCAGGTACAAGGCAGTGCTCAAGCTGACCAGTACCGGCTTGCGATGGGAGGACGGCGACCCGGTGGTGGGCAAGTTCATGCAGATGGTGGTCCAGCCTTATGCCGGCCAGGACGTGAGCATGAACCCCGCCGACTACGAACCCGCCAAGCCGGGCAAGCCAGTGGGTAAAAGCATGATCCCGTTGACGATCAATCGCGACGACCCGACGATGCAGGCCAAGCTCAAGGCGGCGCGGCATCGCGAGTTCATCTTCGGTCGCTCCGACGGCACCGACGAAGAACCCTGGACCATCAAGACCGACGGTGGTTTCGGCTACCAAATGGATCCTCGGATCATCAGCGCCGCGCCGCAATTGGCCACCGGTCCGACCTCTGCCGGGTTCTCCGGCGATGGCACCCTGGAAGTCTGGAAAATCAGGAACGGCGGCAACGGCTGGAGCCACCCGGTGCACGTGCATTTCGAAGAAGGCGTCGTCCTGAGCCGCGACGGCAAGGCACCGCCGGAATGGGAAAAATGGGCACGCAAGGATGTCTATCTCATCGGCCAAGGCATCGACAGCTCGGTGGACGTGGACATCGCGATCCGCTTCCGCGAGTTCGCCGGGACCTACCTGGAGCACTGCCACAACACCCAGCACGAAGACACGTCCATGCTGATGCGTTGGGATGTCGAGCACCCCGGCCAGTTCCAGTTGATGCCAACGCCCCTGCCCGGCTGGGACGGCGTCACCTATGTCAACTCCGCCGCGCTGCCGACTTTCCGCACTGGCGATGAACGCGTCGAAGACCTCGACAACCAGAAACCTGTCGCCAACCCCGACAGCGCCATCAGCAACACCGGCCAACCGGTGACCATCAACGTGCTGGCCAACGACAGCGACCCTGACGGTAACGTGCCACTTAAAGTGGTGGGTCTGGAGCAACCGGACTCCGGCAAAGGCTCGGTCAGCACCGACGGTCTGCGCGTGATCTACACACCACCGGCCACGATCCCCGCGCCGTTCACCGCGACCTTTACCTATAGGGCCAGCGATGCCAAGAACGCGGAGTCGGCACCGGCGACGGTGTCCGTGGCGGTCTCGCCAGCGGTCGTCGAGAACCTGATCGTCACCAGCGCCACCGTCACCGCCCGCAGCAGCAGCCGCTGGTATTGGGTGCTGTCCGGCACCACCTCGCGTGGCACGGGCAATAGCATCACGGCGACGGCCACGACCACAACCGGCACGGTGAACCTTGGCACCGCCACCCTGACGCTTACGCCGACAGGCGCGCGCTGGAATATAGCGGTGACAACCGTCGGCAGCGGCCCGTCGGCTGCCCCGACGGCGACCATCAAGTCGGCCTTAGGCAAAACCGTGACGGTGCCGGTCGTGAAGAACTGAGTTTCAACCTGGCTTTAGCGACGAGGGCCTCAAAGGATCTGAGGCCCGAATCGGTCAGTTCGGTGGGTCCCGTTCAACTGTGCGGCGCGATGATCCTGAGCCATGGCCAGCGAACCTGATAACTTCTGGCCTTCTGATCGAACAAGTCCGGCCTGGGATTGCCTGGATTGATTCGAAGCAGCCCGTGCTCTGTGTCGGCCAGGCCGTTGGGGGCATAGACCTCGCCGGTGGCGACATCCCAACCGATGCAGGTGCCGGCAACCAGATAGCGATCGATCCCGTCCCTGGCTGACTCAAGCCTGGGATAATCCCCGCCGAACCGCTGGCTGTACCACAGGTGAACGCGAGCCTGATTCTTGACCTCAACGTTGACGTCGAGATCATTGAACAGCTGCCGGGCTGACTGGATGACCTCATTCTCTGCTTCCCAGGACAGATCATCATCGAAGTAAAAGACGTCGTAATCCTTCACTCCCCACTCTGGCGGTCGCTGTGACCGATGATTCCAGACGGCCTGGAACAGGCAGCCGGCCGTGAGCATGCATTGGTTCAAGCCAAGCTTAGGCAAGCGTGTGTAAATTTCTGCGTTGACCGGATTGGTCATTGCGATCCTGACCAGGCTTTCGGCAGTCAATGTCATCTTCATCCCTTCCCTATCGATCTGATCCTGGCGACCGACAATACCCCCGGTGCTTTACAAATTCACCAAAAACACCGCCCTTCGCCAACTGCGGCTTTCGGCCAGTCAGGCGCCAATCATGGGTCCTTCAAGGGTATGAAGTCGGTACTGACTATGTGGATGACACTTTTGAAGTGAGCCGCCGCCGTGCCTGCCCCGATAATCGATAGCTTACTGACGAACGGTCGAGGTCAAGCATGACGAGCACAAATACGGAACAAGTCAGCCCGCAAACACTGAGAAGAGTGATTGTCGCCGCCGGCATCGGCAACTTTGTCGAGTGGTTCGACTTCGCCGTCTATGGCTTTCTGGCCACGACCATCGCCCAGCAGTTCTTCCCCAGCGGCGATGCCAGCGCCGCGCTGCTAAAGACCTTTGCGGTGTTCGCCGTGGCCTTCGCGTTTCGGCCCCTTGGCGGGATTTTCTTCGGCATGCTGGGCGACCGGATCGGCCGCAAGCGAACCCTGGCGATGACCATTTTGCTGATGGCTGGCGCGACGACCCTGATCGGTCTGCTGCCCACTTATGCGGCGATCGGGGTCATGGCGCCGATTCTGCTGTCGCTGATCCGCTGCGCCCAGGGCTTTTCCGCCGGGGGCGAATACGCAGGTGCCTGTGCCTACCTGATGGAGCATGCACCGAGTGACAAACGCGCCTGGTACGGCAGCTTCATCCCGGTGTCGACATTTTCCGCCTTCGCCGCGGCCGCCGTGGTGGCTTACGCGCTCGAGGCGTCATTGTCGGCCGAAGCCATGGGCAGTTGGGGCTGGCGCTTGCCGTTCCTGATTGCTGCGCCGCTGGGCCTGGTGGGGCTTTACTTGCGCTGGAAGCTCGACGAGACACCGGCATTCCAGGCGGTGACCCAGGAACATGCGGTCGCCCACTCGCCGCTCAAGGACACCTTGCGCAACCATGGGGCGGCGATCTGTTGCCTGGGTGCCTTCGTGTCACTGACCGCCCTGTCGTTTTATATGTTCACCACCTATTTCGCGACTTATCTGCAAGTCGCCGGTGGCCTGAGTCGCGCAACGGCGTTGCTGGTGTCACTGATTGCATTGCTGTTCGCTGCGGCGATCTGCCCGCTGGCCGGGCTGTATTCGGATCGGGTCGGGCGACGCATGACGGTGATGACGGCCTGCGCGCTGTTGATCGTTGTCGTGTATCCATCGTTCCTGATGGCCAGCTCCGGCTCGTTCGCAGCGTCCGTCGTCGGCGTCATGCTCCTGGCGATCGGCGCGGTGTTGTGTGGCGTGGTGACGGCGGCCTTGCTCTCGGAAACCTTCCCGACCCGCACTCGATACACCGCCTCGGCGATCACGTACAACATGGCGTACACCTTGTTCGGCGGCACCGCGCCGCTGGTGGCGACGTGGCTGATCAGCACCACCGGCAGCAACCTGTCGCCGGCGTTCTACCTGATCGCGATCGCATTGCTCGCGCTGGCGGGTGGGCTGGCATTGCCGGAAACCTCGAGGATTTCCCTGCATGACGTGGCGGCGCAGGAGAAAGCCGAAGGCGTGGGTGCCTCCGCCTGACACACGAAACGGGCCGGCAGGTGTCATGCCAGCGAGGTTTCCCTCAGAGGCCTTTGACTGAAGAGCAAAACCCAGCACAATTGCCGTTTGCCAGCGATGGTCGTTAACGATAACGCGTGGAAGCTGGATGAACGCGGCGCGCTTGAGTCCATCGCCAGCAAGCTGGCTCCTACAGTAGTTTCAGCTTGGGCAGGGTCCCTTGTGGGAGCTGGCTTGCCTGCGATGGTCGTTAACGATAACGCGGGTGAGCTGGATGAACGCGGCGCACTGGAGTCCATCGCCAGCAGGCTGGCTCCTACAGTTCCCCGGGAATGCGTAAAGAATCTTTTTTCGACAGGACGTCACTCGTGCAACGGATTGTTATTCTGGGCAATGCCGGCAGCGGCAAATCCACCCTCGCCCGCGCCCTCGGCAAGCATCTGGGCCTGCCCGTGGTACACCTCGATACCTTGTTCTGGGAGCCCGGCTGGATCGAACCCGACGCGGAGCAGTTTCGCGCGCGGGTCAGCGCAGCGATCGCAGCGGATACCTGGATTTGTGAAGGCAACTATGCCCGGCGCACCTTCGACCTTCGCCTGCCCCGGGCCGACCTGATCATCTGGCTCGATACGCCGCGCCTCACCTGCTTCGCCCGGGTGATCCTGCGCAGCGTCATGAACCGTCCTCGCCCTGACCTTGCAGCCGGCTGCGCAGAGAAGCTCGACCGGGCGTTCCTGACGTTCCTTGGGTTCGTGTGGAATTTCGATCGAGGCTACCGCCCGGGTATCGAAGCGGTGCGCATGGCCATGGGTCCGCGGATTCCTGTGGTGCATTTGCGCAATAGTCGGGAGATTGCCGCCTTTCTCCATGGCTTGCCCGTGATGCCTGGAACCTGCCTTGAATAGAGGGGCGACGACATCCGTCACCCGAGGTTATACGTCGCGCTCCGAAACCGACTCAATTGGACGTCACGCATGATTCCACAGCGATATCGTGAATTTGTCATGAAATGAAAAGAAATTGTCGTCAGATGAATCTCCGTCAGCCTCCCCCCTCCATAAATTCCTCTTCGGGCCCGTTCTGTTCTATAGGCTCAACATCATAATAATAATCCGAGGGGTCGCATCGTATGCGCGTGAATTTGCCCGTAACCGAGCATGAAAGAGTATTTCCCGCCGAACAACGATTGATCTCCACGACCGATCTCGATAGCCGGATCACCTACTGCAATGAGGCCTTTGTTGCCATCAGCGGTTTCACCTACGACGAATTGGTGGGCCAGCCCCATAACCTGGTTCGACACCCCGACATGCCTCCCGGGGTATTCATTCACATGTGGCACACCATCAAGCAAGGCAAACCCTGGATGGGCATTGTCAAAAACCGCGCGAAGAATGGTGATTTCTATTGGGTCAGTGCCTACGTCACGCCCATCCATGAAAACGGACGCCTGAGCGGTTACGAGTCGGTTCGTTCACTGCCCAGCCGCGACCAGGTCCGTCGGGCTGCAGCACTCTATGCACGGATGCGGGCCGGCAAGCCCATCGTTTCCCTGAAAACGCGGATTTCCCGGCCACTGCAACACGGCTGGCCGTTGCTGATCGCTGGCGCAGTTTCATTGCTCGCCGAGCAGTGGCTGCCCGATTCGGCGGCACAGGGGCTGATGGTGGCGAGCCTGTGTATGGCCTGGTACCTGATCGAGTCCCGGCATCGCAAAGCCATCGAGCGCACCCTGGCCGAGCATCCGAAAGCCTTTTCCGATCCGTTGGTCGCGCTCACCTACAGCGACAATCATGGTCCCCAGGGTCGCCTGGACATGGCCATGGTCAGTGAGGAAGCGCGCTTGCAGACCGCCCTGAGCCGACTCGTCGATGCCGGGGTCAATGTCAAGGCCAAGGCCGCGCAGTCGTCCGAACTCTCCGGTTCTCAGGCGCAGTCGCTTGATCGTCAGCGCAGTGAAACCGATCAGTCTGCCGCCGCCATCTCACAGATGGCCGCCACTATCCAGGAAGTTACCCAGAACGTCATCAGCACCGCGCATGCCGCCTCGCAGGCTGACCAGTTGACGCGCGAGGGCAGTGAACTGGCCCGGCAAAGCCTGAACGCCATGGAAACCATGCATGAAGCGGTCAACGAAATCGGCAAGGCGGTCAACGCATTGGCGAGCGAAACGCAATCGATCGGCAGTGTCGTGGATGTCATCACGTCCATTGCCGAACAGACCAACCTGCTGGCGCTCAATGCGGCGATCGAGGCGGCCCGGGCCGGTGAGCAAGGTCGCGGTTTTGCCGTGGTTGCCGACGAAGTGCGCTCCCTTGCACAACGCACTCGCACCTCCACCGAACAGATCCACGGCATCATTGCTTCTCTGTACGACGGTGCCGATCGCGCAGTGTCAACGGCCAGCCGTGGCGAGCAGATGTCCCGCGAAAGCATGCAGCGTGTCGAGGCGGTGCAGTCGGCGCTGGTCGGCATCAGTCAGGCCGTCACCCGGATTACCGGAATGAGCCAGCAGATGGCCTCGGCGTCAGAAGAACAAAGTCACGTGGCTGAAGACATCAATCAGCAGATCACCCGTATTGCCCAACTCTGTGATCACAGCGCCGGGCAGGCCAAACAAGGCGCCGCGATCAGCCAGGACCTTGAAGCCATGGCCGAATACCTGCACAGCCTGGCCGAGCGTTTTAACCGTTAGTAGCGACAGGGCGATTCCTGCTTCGCCGTGGTCCTCGCCCATTGATGCGGCTCCGAACCAATGGCATCACCTGTGGCGAGGGAGCTTGCTCCCGCTGGGGTGCGCAGCGCCCCCAAAAAGAGGGACTGCTGCGCAGTCCAGCGGGAGCAAGCTCCCTCGCCACAGCTACGGCAATGCATAGACCCTGAACAGTCTCTTCACGGTAAGGTTGCTGCCGCCCAGATACTGGTCGTAGGCCTTTTCCACAAAGCCCGAGTAATAGGCTTCACTCAGGGCCGTATCGACCAGCAGGCGGAAGTCTTCGTCGTTGCGATCGACCATCATCGCCACCGGCGAGTATTCGAAAATGCGGTCCAGGATCATCAGGTTCCTGGCCGCACCTTCCTTGGCGATTTCGTTTCGCAGCAACATGCGTTCGGAGAAAAAGGCATCGGCCTTGCCCTCGGCGACCAGCTTGACGCCCTCGTCATTGTTGGCCACGGTCACCAGCGAGGCGATCACGTTGAGCAGGCGCATCCGCTCGCGAATCCAGTCTTCGGTCACCCCGCCCTCGAGGGTCGCGTAGGTCTGGTTGGCCAGGCCATTGTTGATGCTGGCACGCCAGGTCGGGCCGGCAGTGGCGACCTTGCCATTGAGCACATTGAGCAAGGGTTCGGCCGCATCGTTGCGCACCACGACCGAGAGGCCGGCGGTGTAGACCGGGATGGAGTAGCTGATCATCTTGCGCCGCTCCAGGGTAGGCGCAGTCGGCGTGCAGAGGATATCCACCTTGCCCTGGCTGACGGCGCTGACCTGATCCGCAACCGTGACCGGCAGGTAGTGCACTTGCAGGTCGGGCAGGCCCAGCTCGCTCTTGAGCTTGTCGGCGACTTTCAGGCACAGATCGATGGCATAACCGCTGGCCTTGTCGCCTTCCTGCTTGCTGAAGGGCGCCAGGTCAGGCAAGTAGCCCAGGGTAAAGGTGTGGCTGCTGCGCACGCGTTCAAGGGTGTTGGCGCCGGCCACCAGCGGCAGCGTCAAGAGTGCGAAGGCAAACAGCAGTCTGGTGGTTGTGGCAAATGGTACGTTCATGTCCGGTTTCCCCGTATGCAGATGTCTATGCAGTCCTGATGGCTACGCCTGAGGGTTTGCGGCCCTGGCCTGATTGGTCGCTGGCACTTCGGTGAAGCGCTTGGCGAGGAATCCGTAGAGCAGGTAGCCGACAGCGAGTACCAGGGTGCCGCCCATCACCGCGTCCTTGCCGCAGGCATACAGGGCGTACAGGGAGTACGTGACGGCAATCAGCAAGACCACCACGTTACGCGTGCGAATCGCTGATGAGACCCCGGCCTTGTGCATGATCACCAGCAGGCCGGTCAGCGCAGTGATATAGGGGATCAGGTTGGTGACCGCGGCCAGGCTGACCAGCTTGCTGAACTGCGCGGCGGCGTCGGGCGAGATGGTCGACAGGGCCATCAGGGTTTGCAGCACGCCGCAGACGATCATGCCGACGACGGGCGCATTCATCGAGTTGACCTTGCTGAACAGCTTGAGAAACAGGTTCTGGTCAGCCGTCATCTTCGCCGTTTGCGCCAGGGTGAATTGCCAGCCCAGCAGCGAGCCGACGCAGGCCATGACCGCCAGGGCCATGACGATATTGCCCACCATCGGATTGAATATCGTGGCGTAGACCAGCGCGAAAGGCGCCGAGGACTTGGCCAGCTCGGCGTTGGGAATGATGCCCTGGATGACGGTGGTCGACAGCACATAGACCACGGCAGCGCCGAGGGTACCGAACAGGCAGGCCAGCGGCACATTGCGCTTGGGGTTTTCCACGGCATCGGTGGCCTGGGCCGCCGACTCCATGCCCAGGAAGGCCCACAGGGTCAGGGGAATGGCTTTGCTGATGGCTTCGGAAATCGGCAGGCTGTTGGGGTTCCAGGCGGCGGCCAGCACATCGGGCTTGAACCAGAACCAGCCGATGATGCTCAGGCCCGCGACCGGAATGATCACGCCCCACACAGTGAATGCACCGATCTTGCCGGTGATGCCCGGGCCGCCGAAGTTGGCGAAGGTGGTCAACCAGATCAACCCGATGGTGCCCACGCACAAAGGAATGGCACCCGTGCCCAGCCAGGGCACGAAGGCGGTCATGTAGCCCACCGCCGAAATGGCCACGGCCACGTTGGCGATGGCCAGGGACAGGAAGTACAGGTACGAGCAAAGGAAAAAACCCGACTTTGAGTGGGCCTCTTCGGTGTAGGCGGACAAGCCGCCAGAGCGCGAACAGAAGACCCCGCATTGGGCAAAGCAGTAAGCGATGGCCATCGAACCGATCGCGGTGAAGATCCATGACAGTAGCGAGACGGCACCCAGTTGAGCCATGTTGGTGGGCAACATGATGATGCCCGAGCCCATCATGTTGACCGTTACCAGCGTCGTGAGCCCCATCAGGCCCATTTTCTTGCTTGAATCAGCCATCGCAAACTCCTTGCCTTGTTCAGAGTTTTGAACCTGGGCCTGGCGACGTACAGCACGGGGCCGGACAGTGGGATCAGACCTTGAGCCTGTAAACGCAACGCATCGCTGACAGCGATTTTCAAGACGTTCATAACCGGTATTTCTCGGTCTGTCCGACGTTGAAGATCCTGGGACGAGTATCAGGGCAAGCATCATTTCCCGGGGCCAGGAGCGATTGCCTTATTGGGTATAGTTCAAATTCAAGATCTGTTACTTCTTTAGGTTGCCTCCAACCTGTGGGGTGCTGCTCATCCAGCCGCCAGGTGCGTCCTGTGCAACCTGTAACGGGCAGGTCCCCGAGCAATTTGAGCCCAGTGCTCTTGACCGAAGTGTCGTCATCCATCGGCCTCTGGACACGGGCTTCAACAATGGGCGGTCAGTGCAACGCCGCACTCGGCAGCCCTGTTATTGTGACGCTGGGGTGGATGACTTATCCGACACCCCTCGCTACCCTTTCGCACCCGGGTGCCTGACAGCGATTCAGGCCAGACCACATTCCATCCAGACGAACGAAAAATGAAATCCTCCGCAGGTTTGCTGTTGTCGGGTATCGAACTGGACCGTGCCAGTTCCATCCCCTTGTACCGCCAACTCTACTTGCAGATTCGCAAACAGATTCTCAGTGGCAGGCTTCAGGGTGGCGTGCGCCTGCCGTCCACGCGGACCCTGAGCAAGGAGCTTGAGCTGTCGCGGATCAGCATCCTCAATGCGTTCGATCAACTGATTGCCGAGGGTTTCCTGACGTCGCGGACCGGGGCCGGGACCTATGTCGGCCATGAGTGGGAAGGCCGCGGTATTGATGACGAGCAGCCGCGCCAACCGCCTCGCCTGTCCGACCTGAGCCAGTCGATGCTGTCGTTGCGCAGCGATCATTTTCGCGGTGTTTCCTATGCCGACTGGGCGACCGGCACCCCGACCTCGTTCCTGCCCAGTCACAGCGCCTACGATGCGTTCCCGCAGTCGGTCTGGAAGCGCCTGTTGAACCGCCATCTGCACAAGCCGACCAAGGCCATGCTCGGCTATGGCGAACTGCAGGGGTTGCTGGCCCTGCGCGAGGCGATTGCCGAGTACGTCTTCGATGCCCGCGGCATTGATTGCAGTGCCGATCAGGTGGTCATCGTGTCCGGCGCCCAGCAAGCCTTCAACCTGCTGGGCATGCTGTTGCTCAATCCGCAGGACAGCTTCTGGATGGAAGATCCGGGGCATATCGCGGCGCGTATTGCGCTCCAGGCCCAGGGTGGCCAGGTCGTGCCGTTGCGTATCGACGAACAGGGGATCGATGTCCGGCAAGGCCTGGCTGTGTGTCCTGACGCCCGCCTGGTGTTTACCACGCCGTCTCGCCAGCATCCCCTGGGCGTAACCATGAGTTATGCACGACGCCAGGAACTCATCGACTGGGCCGCGCAGAATCAAAGCTGGATCATCGAGGACGATTGCGACAGTGAGTTTCGCTACAACGGCCGCCCCCTGCCCGCGCTCTATGCCATGGACCAGTGGGCCCGGGTCATCTACGCCGGGACCTTCAGCAAGGTGCTCTTCCCCTCGCTGCGACTGGGGTACGTGATACTGCCGAACGCCCTGGTCGAACCCTTCTGCACCCTGCGGGCGGTCATGGATCGCAGCCCGCCTACCTTGCTTCAGGCCGCCACCGCGGACTTCATGCGCGAAGGCCACTTCCTCGGTCATATTCGCCGGATGCGCGCCCTGTACCAGGCTCGCCAGCAGGCACTGGTCGAACATCTGCACAAACGCCTGGGGACTTTCTTCAGGATCACCCCGGTGGAAGCCGGCATGCACCTGATCGCCTGGTTACCCGGGCATCTCGATGACGACGCCCTGGCCAGGGCGCTCGGCCAGCATGGCATTCATACCTATCCCCTGAGCGACTACTGCGTCGAACATGTCTTGCCGCCGGCGCTGCTGATCGGCTTCGCCAGCACCCCCGAGGACCAGGCCCAGGCGCGGGTCGAAGCGCTGGCCCAGGCCCTGGACAAAATGGGCTACCTGCAGCCGGCCACTTGACGCCGGGCAAGTGGTCTTATGATTTAACTGATAATGGATCTATCGAGAGTTCCTGACTGGCGCGATAAAGGCTGCGCCGGTAGACCCGGTGTCTGAACCAGGAACGACTCGAATGAACAATAAGATCCAGGAACGATTCAACGCCTTGCTCAGCCATAAGGCTGTCGAGGCCGAGGCTCCCCCCCTACTGACCGAGGCACTGGCCCGCCAGTTGCTCGACCGACTGGCGCAACTGCGCCTGTTTGCCCATGCCTACCCCTTGCTGACCAACTTGACCCACGGCCGTGTCACCCCGGGCGACCTGCTGGACTTCGCCTATCGCCACGAACTCCAGGGCCTGAGCCTGCACCTGCTCGACGGTGAGGAAAACAGCCTGAGTCAAATGACACCCACGCAGCTTCAGGTGTTTGCAGACAAGGCCAAAACACTCGGGCTGGATGTGCATCTGGAAATCAGCAGCACCCTGAAAAAAGATGTCGATCAAGTGATCGCCATCGCCAAGGCGCTGGGCACCCGCAACATCCGTGTCTACTCACGCTACGAAGGGGCGCTGTCGCGGGTCATGGACGTGATCGAGTCGGACCTGCACTACCTCGCGCAACAGGCAGACGAGCACGACCTGTTCTTCGACTTCGAGCAGCACGAGGAACTCAAGAGCGGCGAGATCGCGCAACTGCTGAGCCGGCTGAACCACCCTCGCCTGCACGCCTTGTTCGACTTCGGCAACATGATCAATGCCTGCGAGCAGCCCCTCGCGGCACTGCGCACCCTGGGTCCGCACATACGCCAGACGCACCTCAAAGGTGTGCGCATCGTGCCTGAGCAAAACGGCTTCGGGCATTACGGCGTGCTGCAAGGCAGTGACGAAGACGACCTGCCCAGCGCTCGCATGTTGTTCGAACTGTTGATGCTCGGCGAATCAACCCCGCAGGTGATCGCCTTCATTCTCGAGCAGGAAAACCATTACGTGGCACCGGCGTTCCGCCAGCTCGACGAAGCCGCCGACCCGTTCATTGCGTACCGGGAAATGAGTGAAACAGCGCTGCCGCAAGGCTACTCGCTGGAGCGAATGCTGGCCGATGAACACCGTTGGGCAAACAACCAGGTCGCCTATGTACGAGGTCTGCTGGCCGAGTTCCGAACCCTGGCCGAGTTGACCCTGGCCCATTGCGCTGACGCCTGAACCTGACGTGCCGAACGGCACTGCCTACCCAATCAAGCCTGGAGAACAATAATGACATCCCAAGACAAGGCCAAATGGCTCAGATTCCTGATTCTCATCCTCGGTGGCGGCACCATCTACAAGCTGGCGAATCTCAAAGACGCCTTCTACATCCCCATGCAGGAATTCATGGGGCTGTCCCACACTGAAATCGGCGTGCTGCTGAGCGCCAACGCCATCATCGCCACCGCGCTGTTCGTGGTGGGCGGCATGCTCGCCGACCGTTACGACACGCGCAAGCTGATCCCCCTCGGCCTGATCGGTACCGGCGCTCTCGGGCTTTACCTGGCGACCTTTCCGCCCTTCAGCAATCTGCTGGTTGTGTTTTGCCTGCTGGCCGTGTGTGCCGACTGCCTCTTCTGGCCTTCGCTGCT
Source organism: Pseudomonas sp. FW305-70 (assembly GCF_058783925.1). NCBI lineage: Bacteria > Pseudomonadati > Pseudomonadota > Gammaproteobacteria > Pseudomonadales > Pseudomonadaceae > Pseudomonas > Pseudomonas sp. FW305-70. Next base: position 58,899 of record NZ_JBYSYZ010000030.1, on the reverse strand, counting down.
AAAAGCCATCCGCAACCTGGGTGACGATAAGGAACAGGGGCGCCTGTTCGGTCTGCTCGAAGGCGGGCGTGGCGTCATCGATACCCTGGTCGCGTTTTCTGCGCTGGGCGTCTTCGTCGCCATGGGCTCGGGTGAAAACGGTTTGAAGTCGGCGATCCTGTTCTACTCGGTCATCGACATTCTTGCCGGTACCCTGACCTGGCTGTTGCTCAAGAGCGGCAAAACCCAGTCGACCGTCAAGCCGAAGAACGGACTGTCGAACCTGCTCGAGGCCATCAAGGTGCCGGGCATCTGGCTGGTCAGCCTCAACGTGTTCATGGTTTACATCGTGTACTGCGGCCTGACCTACTTCATTCCCTACCTCAAGGAAATGTACGAACTGCCCGTGGCCCTGGTGGGCGCCTACGGCATCATCAACCAGTACTTCCTCAAGATCCTCGGCGGCCCCGCTGGCGGCTTCATTGCCGACAAGCAGTTCAAGAGTTCCAGCCGTTACCTGAAGTGGGCATTCCTGGCCCTGTTGCCGCTGATGGGCGTCATCATGCTCATTCCGAAAAACCCGGGTTTCATCTACGCAGGCATGGCAGCCACCCTGTCCTTCGCGCTGATTGTGTTTTCCATGCGCGGTGTGTTCTGGGCACCGATGGGTGAAGTCGGCATTCCCCAGCACATCACGGGCTCGGCCTTTGGCATTGGTTGCCTGATCGGCTATGCGCCGGGCATGTTCGCCTACGTCATCTATGGCGCGATACTCGACCACTTCCCGGGTCAACAAGGCTACAACTACGTCTTCTCGTTGATGAGCCTGCTGGCCATTGTCGGGTTCATGGTATCGAGCCTGCTGTATCAAGCGGTGCGCAAGAACGCCACGGTCACTGCCGAGGTCAGCGCCGCGCAAGCCTGAACATAGGCCGCGTTTATCCAGTGCACACGCGTTATCGTTAACGACCATCGCTGGCAAGCCAGCTCCCACAAGGGACCGCGCCGACGCGGAAAACTGTAGGAGCCAGCTTGCTGGCGATGGACTAAAGTGCGCCGCGTTTATCCGGTGCACACGCGTTATCGTTAACGACCATCGCTGGCAAGCCAGCTCCCACAAAAGACCGCGCCGACGCGGAAAACTGTAGGAGCCAGCTTGCTGGCGATGGACTAAAGTGCGCCGCGTTTATCCGGTGCACACGCGTTATCGTTAACGACCATCGCTGGCAAGCCAGCTCCCACAAAAGACCGCGCCGACGCGGAAAACTGTAGGAGCCAGCTTGCTGGCGATGGACTCGAGTGCGCCACGTTCATCCAGCTCACACGCGTTATCGTTAACGACCATCGCTGGCAAGCCAGCTCCCACAGGGGACCGCGTCCACGCTGAAACTGTAGGAGCCAGCTTGCTGGCGATGGACTCAAGTGCGCCGCGTTAATCCAGATCCCACGCGTTATCGTTGACGACCATCGCTGGCAAGCCAGCTCCCACAGGGGACCGTGCCCACGCTGAAACTGTCGGATCGTCATGCAGTGATCTACTGTCAGTCATGGGCTTGGCGTCAATCTCCAGATTTGCGTTGAACTGCCGGGTTTCCAACCGACCTGTCTCGATGATCAGGGAACCGGACCTATGGCAAAAAATGCAAAAGCGGAATCCGAAAACCAGACGTTCACCGCGCAGCAAGCCGAGGTGCTGGACGAACCTGCTCCTGTTGGCGATATGAATCGCAATGGCCTCTGGCGTACATGGATCAGGGGCCGGACGCGCAAGCTGAGTCACTCGACCCAGTTTGTCATTGCCGCTGCGGTGATCCTGGGGCTGACCATGTTTTTCGTCGGCAATCTGGTGACTGTACGCATTGAAAGTGCCGCGGTTCATAGCGCAGCAGAAGCAGGCGCTCAGTACATGGATACGTTTCTGGAGCCCTTTGTGCAGGAGTTGAGCCGGGACAACACCCTCTCGGCAGCAAGTGTCCAGTCCCTGGACCGCCTCACGGAAAGTCGCTCGCTGAAACAGCACATTGTCTCGATCAAGATCTGGCGAGCAGATGGCACGGTGGTCTACAGCACGAACAAAGACATCACCAACGTTCAATTCCCATTGGATGAGATCGCCGAGGCACTGAAGGGCAAAGTGGTCACCGATCTTCAAGAACTGACCCAGGATGAGGACGCGTTCGAGCGCCAGCTCAACGTCCCGCTCTATGAAATCTACGCGCCCCTGCGGGATTCACGCTCCGGGAAAATCATCGCGGTGGGCGAATTCTATGAAAAGGCCGACAGCCTCAGGCGCGAGATCAATCGGGTCCGGGAAGAGGTATGGGGGGTCGTCGGCGCCGCGACACTGGCCATGCTGACCCTGCTTTTCTTCATCGTGCGACGCGGCGACAAGATTATCCAGCAACAGCAGGTGGCACTGCACTTGCGGCTGATCGAACAAACCCGTTTGCACATCAGCAATGCTGAACTCCAGCACAAGATGGCAACGGCTACCCAGGAGTTTTCCCGAGTCAACGAACTCACCTTGAGGCGCATTGGCGCAGACCTGCACGATGGGACCGCGCAGCTATTGACCTTGATTCTGATCCGGCTCGACGACCTGGCCGAAAACTGCACGGCGGTCGATCAGGAATCCCTGGAAACCATCCGTGCCGCCGCCACCGACGCATTGCGTGAGGTCCGCGATTTATCACGAGGCCTGGCACTTCCGGAAATCAACGACGTGAGCCTGGTGGAAGAGTTGCAACTGGTGGCGCAACGGCACGAGCAACGCACTGGCACCAAGGTCACATTGACCCTGGGGCAGCTACCGAAGGCCGCGCCATTGCCGCTCAAACTCTGTTTGTACCGGTTTGTGCAAGAAGCCCTCAACAACGCTTACCGGCACGCCAACGGCGAGGGCCAGGTCATCCTGGCGAAGTACATAGATGGCGTATTGAACATCAGCGTCAGGGACAGTGGTCCAGGCATGGCGGCGGACGCGATGCAGTTCGAGAAATCCGGTAGGACCCGATTGGGCCTCGCCGGTTTGCGTTATCGCGTCGAATCGCTGGGCGGGTTGTTCAGTATCGACTCCTGCGACGCGGGTACGTCGGTCAATGCGCAGTTCAAACTCTAGTCAGACGCCGCTTCGGCATCCATTGTCGCTTTCGCCGCGCCGATGTGAAGGTGCCCGATCGCTTCACGCTCCCGGTAGTGGCGCAGAGCCGTGACCGCTTCGACTCGATTTCGCGCGTTCAGCTTCTGCATCACGCAGCCCATGTGGTGCTTGACGGTTTTTTCGCTGATCAACAGCCTTTGCGCCACTTCCCTGTTGGTCAGCCCCTTGGACACTTCACGAATGACCTCCTCCTCGCGGTGGGTCAAATCGAACTTGCGGGTTTCCGCTTCGTGCTTGTTGATGTTGCTCAGCAGTTTGTTGGCAAACTCGGGGGTGATATACGATTCACCCTTGGCAACCGTCCTGATCGCCAGGACCAGTTCCGGCCCGCTGACACCTTTCAACACATACCCGCGCGCGCCGGCCTCCAGTGCCAGGAAGGCATCATCCTCGGACTCCGAAACCGTCAGCATCAGCACCCTCACATCCGACAGCTGTGTGCAAATGAACCGCACCGCGGCGAACACGTCGCCCGGCATATTGACGTCCATCAACATCACGTCCGGACGCTCCTTCTGCGCAATATCCATGGCCTCCTGCGCATTGGAACCTTGCTCCACGACCTGAAGATCCGCCCGTTTTCTCAACGTATTGGCAACGCCTTCACGCAACATCGGGTGATCGTCGGCAATGCCGATGCGAATGAATGGGCTCATGAGACGCTCCCGCAAGAATAAGCATTCGGATACACATTGATTAATAGCAGGGAACCCGCGAAGCCGCCGGTCATCAGTCGTATGTACCGGGCTCCAGGCGTCGGGATATCAGACTTAGGTCGGATGCAATCAGAACCGGAACAAACAAAAAGTCTTACAAAACACTTTATATTTATATTCCAACCATTTGTTTTTCATGTGTTTTAGCATAAAAAAACAGAGACTTTCATAAAATCCGGATCCGTCTTCATTCCGACCAGCAGTCGCCCTGCGACACTTGGGTACAGGCAACCACAGCACCCGGCATCACCAGCCCCTACGTCAAACGCGACAAATTTCCAACGTGGCGCGTAACCCGCCAGCGATACGGTTCTCCAGTCTGATCTGTCCACCCAGGCGATCGGCAATGGCCTTGACGATGGTCAGCCCCAACCCTGCCCCCTGATCGTTTGCGCGACTGTAGAACCGCTCGAAGAGCCGATCACGATCCTGCTCATCGATACCCGGCCCCTCATCTTCGACAGACAGTTCGTAGCCGTTTCTCTTTTCGACCAGCTTTACCGTGATCACTCCGTGCCGGGGGGAGAAATTCACCGCGTTGGTGACCAGGTTGTTCAAGGCAATGTCGATGGCCGCAGGGTCGACCCTCACAAGGCCGATGTTGTCGCCGACATCGAAAACCAATTCAAGATCCTGGTTCAACAACCAGGGTGTCAATTGAACCAGGCTGTCGCGAACCGTGGCTGCCAGGTCAATCGGTACAGGCGGTTGCGCGCCTGCTTGAGGCTCGATACGAGCCATCGTGAGCAATTGATTGACCAGCCGGCTGGTACGGTCAACCCCGGCAATCAAGTGCTCAAGCGACGCACGACGCTCCCCTTCACTCGCCGCTTCCATCAGGTTCTGCGCATGCACCCTGAGCACGGCCAGTGGTGTGCGCATTTCGTGGGCGGCATCCGCGATAAAACGTCGCTCACGTCCCATGACTTCCTGAATCTGCGCAAGCATACGGTTAAGGGCTGCCTGCATCGGCTCAAGCTCAGTAGGCAGCGGCGTCAATTGCAGGGGTTCGAGTGAACCGGGCTGCCTCGCCCGCAGTGTTGCAGCCATGTTGACCAGAGGTTTCAATCCCCAGCCGATGGCCAGCCAGAGCATGGCGGCCAGTATCAAACTCCCCAGAATGTTAGGCCACAAGGTGTGGCGTACGATGCGGTCCACCAGGTCCGTTCGCACGTCGTCCCGTTCCCCCACCCAGATGCGCAGGTTGTTCTGCTTGTCTTCAAGCAGGAAGGCGCGCCAGTGCCGGTTGTTCAGGTCGACGACATCGCTGAAGCCTGGTGTGACCGGGGGTTGGCTGAAGGACGGAGAACTGGCGGTATGTACCAGCACTTCATTCCTGGCATTCCAGACCTGAAACGCAATCTTCGTTTCATACGGATGCCCGTCGGCCCTGGGCGTCGCCTCGTTCAGGGCCTGGTTGAAAGCCCTGTACAGATCTGCGTGATCCTCGCTCACCATGGGCATACGCATGACGCCTTGCAGCAGGCGAGCATTCTGGGCCAGTTGGGCATCATAGACTTCGGCAATTTCATGGTTGCTGTCGTGCAGGTTCAGCACGCTGATCACCGCCAGACCTGCGAGCATCAGGCCAATGATCAGGGTCAGGGTGCGACGCCGGATCGAGGTCATCGACGCTCCTCCACCAGATAACCGATACCACGGACGGTGCGAATCAGATCGGTGGAGAGCTTCTTGCGCAGGTGATGGATGTGCACTTCCAGCGTGTTGCTTTCGGCCTCCTCGCTCCAGCCGTACAGCAACTGCATCAGATGATCGCGAGTCATTACCCGCCCCGGTGGCGAGAGCAGTTCGTGGAGCAACTGGTATTCCTTGGGTGTCAGGGCCACCGGTTCGCCCTTGTAGCTGACTTGCTGGGTGCCGGGGTTGAGGCTGATGCCCGCGTGCTCGATCAGCGATTGCCCACGCCCGGCGCTGCGCCGAAGCAACGCACGTAGGCGCGCCTTCAATTCTGCCAGGTCGAAGGGCTTGATCAGGTAGTCATCGGCGCCGGCATCCAGACCGGCGATGCGGTCTTCGGTGGCATCGCGCGCCGTCAGGATCAGCACCGGCAGGTTGGAGCCGCTGTCACGCAAGCGCCTGAGCACTTCGAGACCGTCCATGCGTGGCAGGCCAAGGTCGAGCACCGCCAGATCGAAGATTTCACTGCGCAGCGAGTGCAAGGCACTGTTGCCGTCCTGCGACCAGTCGACGGTATAACCTTCACGGCGCAGGGCCTGATGAATGCCCTCGCCGAGCGCCACGTCATCCTCTACGAGTAATAAACGCACAGGGTCTCCTGTCAGCCGAGTTTCTTGTTCACGTCCACCAACAACGCTTCGATCTCCTTGCGGCGCCCGGCATCGGCGCTCTCGCGGCCAGGTCGGGGCGCAGCCTGCAAGGCTTTTTGCAACGCTGCCCTGGCTTCGCCATAGCGCTTCTGACGGTAGAGGTGATCGCCCCAGAAGTACAGGCTGTCGATGCCGTTGGGGTTTATTTGCAATGCCAGCTTGAGCAACTGCTCGGCCTTGTCCGAATCGCCGAAACCGATGGGCCAGCCCGGTACGCGATCATACAGGGCCCCCAGACTGGTATAGGCTGAGCCTTGCAGGGCCTTGGGGTCCAGGGCCAGGGCTTTTTCCAGATCGGCTTTGGCATCCTTGACCTTGCTCAGCGCACCCAGCCCACCCTGGGCACCCGCCCAGCTACTGGTGACGATGCCAGACCAGATCCAGGCCTCCGCCACCGTTTGGCGCTCCAGCTTGAAGCTCGAAGCCTGGGTGGCCAGCTTCTCAAAAGCCGCGGTGCGTTGTCCCTCGGGCAACTCGTATTGAATGTGCGCCCAGCTTTGCTGGATACCGTTGAGACGCTGCTGGTCGGCAGCATCCAGCGCCCAAACACCCTGGCTCAATGCGCCCAGCAGCAGGCAAGCGATGATCTTTTTCATGGTTCGAGATTCTCCTGGTCGGGATTCTGGCTCAGGCGGCGGATCAGTGGCAGTTGTTTGCGCAAACCACGGTCCACCAGATGGGGCAGGAGGCTGTTCAGGCGTACAAAAAAACGCTCGGGCCAGCCCAGGTACAAGTCGCGACGGTCACCGGCAATGGCGTGAGTCACCGCGGCCGCCACGGTTTGCGGATCGTCGACATTGGTTTTGAGCGCATCATTGAGCGCTTGGGCTGCCGGGCTGTTCATGCCGGTACGGGTCGCTCGCGGAGCAACGTAGAGCACACTGACCCGGGTGTCCGCCAACTCTCGGCGCAGGGCTTCGGAGAACCCGCGCAGGGCAAACTTGGTGGCGCAGTAACTGGCGTAGCCTGGGTAGCCAATGGAGCCATAGGTCGAACCGACGTTGACCACCATGGCACTGTCGGCTTGCTTGAGCAGCGGCAACATCAGTTTTGTCAGGCACATCGGCGCACTGATGTTCACCGCGAGCATCGAATTGATCTCACTGTCGTCGAGCTGTTCGAGCATGGCGAAATGGTTGACCCCGGCGGCATTGATCAGCAGGTTGATGCCGCCGATGTTCTGGGCCCGCGCCAGCACCTCGCGGCGGTCGGAGAGCAACGTCAGGTCTGCACGGATCCAACACAGATTATTGGGATAAAGCTCGAGCAACGGCACCAGGGGCTCCCGATGGCGAGCCACGGCCAGCACCTGGGCACCACTGGCGCACAGTGCAGTGGCGATGGCCAGGCCGATGCCACCGCTGGCACCGGTCAACACGACGCGGGCTTCAGACAGACGCATGCAGGCTCTCCCCGTTACGCGGCAAGCCACGAAACATATCGGTGTAGAGCCGGTACACCACTTTGGAGGCATGAATGACGGCGGCCTGGTCTTGCGGGTCATCCAGCGTGTCCATCAGTCGACGGTAGGTCTGCATATGTTCGATATCCAGCGAGCCGTGGGAACTGAGGTAGCTGAAGGCGCTTTCCGGCAAGTCCAGGCGCTGGCGAATACTGTCCGCGGCATGGGTCGCCAGGGCGATGCTCGTGCCTTCGAGTACGTTGACCATGCCAAACAGTCCCACCGGATTGTCCCTGGCAATCAGGTCATAGAGGAAGCTGACCATCAGTTCGATCGGCAATGACGGGCGCCCGTCCCGTACAGCGTCCCTGTCACCGCCGCAGGCTTGAATGTCATTGAGTACCCATTGTTCGTGGCCGTATTCGTCCTCGATGTATTCACAGACCGCTTCGCGCAGCCATTCCAGACGCAATGGCAGGCGCGCACCACAGGCCATCATCAACGGCACGGTATGGCGCACGTGGTAATAGGCCTGTGCCAGAAAGGCCCGGTAACTTTCCAGGCTGACATCGCCCTGCAGCGCTTCACGGATGATCGGCAGGTTGAACAACTCATTGCGTTCTTGCTCAGTGGCTTGTTGCAAGGTGTCAAAAAAACTCATGGTGCGGATTCCTCGGAAAATGCAAATTCGGTCAATTGCCGTCGGTAGCGCTCGATGATGGCGTCACGGCGGGGCCGGCCATTGGCGGTGAGCAAACCGTTGGTGGCGGTAAAGGGTTGGTCGAGCCGACTCCAGTGGCGGACCTGGGCGTACTCGGGCAAGGCCTCGTTGGCCTGGGCCACGGCGGTGGCCAGCTGTTCGTCGGTACAGTCCGGGCGATGCGGCCAGAGCAGCGCATGGTTGTGGGGCATCGCCTCGCCATAGACGAAGGCCTGGGCGACAGGCCCGCGCTGAGTCAACTCGGCTTCCACCCACTCGGGGTTCACGTTGCGCCCGAAACTGGTCACGAACTGATGCTTCTTGCGTCCCTTGAGGTAGAGAAAACCTTCGGCGTCGAACTCGCCGAGATCGCCGCTAGGCAACCACTGGGCGGTGTGCGGCGCCTCTCCCAGATAGCCCAGCAAGGTTGAACCCTTGATCAGCACTTCTCCGTCATCCGCCAGGCGAATCTCCACATGGGGTAATGGCCGTCCGACACTGCCGGGGCGCCGTGCTTGCGGGCGATTGAGGCACACCACCGATGCGCATTCCGACAGCCCGTAACCCTCGTAGACCGGTACACCCACGCGTTGAGCCCGATACAGGAGATCTTCACTGACCCGGGCACCGCCCACGGCGGCAAAACGCAAGTGCTGTGGGCCGAAAGCCTTCTGCTCGGCAGCAGCGACCAGCATCAGCAACAACTGCGGCACCAGAACCAGGCTCTGAGGCGAGCGGCTGGCCAGGCATCCCAACAATTTCGGCACCTCCACACCGCTGGCGCCTGCAATCCCCAGGGTTTTCTGGCTGGGCAGGCTCAAGGTGGCCCCGGCATACAGTGCGGCGTAACAACCGATGTTCTCCAGCAAAATGGCCAGCGGCAGCAGCGCCAGGTGGTGTTGCGGGTCAGTGGGTTTGCTGGCCTGATCCAGCTCGCGAGCGACCCGCAGAATGCTGTCGGCACTCAGGCACACGCCCTTGGGTGTGCCTGTGGTGCCGGAGGTGAAGGTCAACTTGGCGGTGCCGTCAGGCATCCGGTTCGGGCCACTGAACGTGCGGTGCCAGAACTCGCCGCACTTCTGATATCCAGCGGCTTGCAGTTCGTCCTGCAATGGCGGTTCGGCAATGACGTGTTCGGACTGGCTTTGCTCCAGGCAATGCTTGCGTTGCGCCGGACTGAAAAACGGTGGCAAGGCTACGCAGGTCAAACCCTCGAACAGCGCGGCCAGGTCCCACAGCATGGCCTCGATACCATTGTCCAGTGCCAGGGCGACCACCCTGACCTCTTCATCGCGCAGGCGCTGCTGACGATAAATGACCTCGGCATAGAGCGTGGCGTAGTCGAGCTTGCGATGGTCGTCCCACAAGGCAAGGGCGTTGGCTTTTTGCTCTGAATGATTACGCAGGGTCTGTTTGAAATGCTCCATTTCAGGCGACATGGCAAGCCCCTTCAATGGAGGTTGGCAAACCCAGGCGACTGAACAGGCCGGTGTTGCGCAAATGAATGAAACCCGAGCGGATATTGCCGAAATGAACCCACGGCTTGCTTTCGTAGTAACTGCCCCAGGCGTGGCGGTCTTCGCCAAGACGCGCCGGGTCGGCAGCACACAGGGTCACGGGCTTCAAGCCAAGGCGATGAAAGCTATTGACCAGCCCCAGGTTTCCGGTGAAAGCGACCCACTCCAGCCCTCCCATGGCCAGCAGGTAGGTCATCGCGATGATGCTCATCCGTGCGCTGCCGGTGTCGCTGGCAGCCAGGTTGCCGACCTCGATGATGGCTGAGCGGCTTACGGTCTGGTCGGCCGCGGTACTGATCAGCGCATCGATCGCTTCGTCCAGGTAACCTTCCAGAAACAGCGGTCCGTCGCTCGCCAGACGCACGCCAACCACCGCACAAAGCGTGCCGCACGCATCGCTCATGCCAAACAGCTCCGGCATGAAGTGACGAACATCGGCACCGTGGGACCTGCGAAACCGTTGCTGGATAAAGGCTTCGAAGACACCCCTTTGCGGGGCGTCCGGCAAGGCCCTGACAAGATGCATCTGCTGTGCTTCGGTCAGGCCAAAGCGCAGTGGCAACTGAACGTTCCAGTTGAAATCGGACATTGAAAAACATCTCCCCGGATCAATTGGGGAGCAGTATCAAAGACAATTCTTAACGAAGTCTGAAGGTCACAAAACGATTCTTTTCAGTGGCCTTCTGATTGTCACCTGGCATGACCGGGGCCAGCCCGGGCGTCGACACTGCACCCGTATCCGCCCCGACAACCGGCAGACTGGTCGACAGGGGTACGCTCTGCGTGACGTTGGCCATCCGGGTGATTTCCACCTGCACCTTGTCCTTGCCGAGCAGGTAGTCGGCCAGCTTCTGCGAAAACGGCCAGTAGTTCAGGTCGGCCGTCAGGGTCAGCGGCCCGACGGCGTCGGCCGGCACCAGGAAGGAGAACTCCCCGATATCGTAGCCCTTGGGCAGAATGCGGTTGTCCGAGAGAATCTGCGTGGCATTCCAGACCTCGACGTCCAGCGGGTTGCCGTCCTTGTCGCCTATGTGCACTTTGAAATTTCGCGTGTTGATTTCGGTCTTGCCGTCCTTGATCGAACCCAGTCGGTAGATCTCGCGACCCGTGGCATCCAGCACCCGGAAATCGATCCACATCTCCCGTCCCTCCGGAAAGCCGGTCGGCAGCTTGTGCCCTGCGCCGACATTGGAAACCTTGACGGCGACCGAGGTGTATTGCCCGGCAACGATCGCTGCCGGCAATTGCTCGAAGGTTATTTCCCCCGCGCGCGCGAGCATGTTGCGAGCCCGTTGCGCGCCTTCCTCCTGACCGAGATGGTTGAGCATCATCGCGTTGGCCCCACTGAACCAATGCGAGGCGACCTCCTCGCGATCCGGCCCCATGATCGCAGCCTTACCCTTGAAACCCGGCATGTGGCAGCTCTGGCAGGTGATGTCGTTAAGGCTGTAGGTGCTCTCCTGCCATTCGTCATAGGTGCGCTCCACCGCCACGCTGCTGAACGGGTGCGTGACGTTGTGGCAGGTGCCGCAAAAGTCCGAGCGGGTGTGCAAGGCCGAGTACACCGTGTCGTGATAAGGCGAAACGGCGTCCTTGCGCGGGCCGAACTTGGTTGGTTTACCGTTTGCCCGCGGACTCAGAACATAGGCGCCGTTGTCCAGGCCCGTGCGGGCACTGATGTTGTGGCAGGTTTCGCAATCGACCCCGGGCATCGGAGTGTTCTTCGCGCTGTCTTCAACCGAGGAGCGATTGACTTGCGAAGTGATCTGCCCGGTCGTGAGACCGATAGGCGTATGGCAGCCGGTGCAGAAGTTATCGACCTTGCCCTCGGTGGCCGCACTCGCACGCTTGAGCAAGGCCCGATAGATGGGTTCATCCCAGGCCTGGGACATCATCGACGAGCGCCACTGTTTGTAGATCTCCGTATGACAAGCGCCACAGACCTGGGCATTGTCGAAGTCCTTCACATTCAAGACCAGGTTACCGGTGGTATTGGCCCGGTGCGGGAAGAACGGCATCCCGCCAGTCACATGCATGAGCCTGGAGCGTGCCGGCTCCAGCCACTTGTCATTGCTCTGATTGTCATTGCCCTGATTGTTATTGCTCTGGGGCTCGTCGGCCGCCACCAGCGTCACCGTCAGCAGGCAGGCCAGGAAGAACAAAAAACGGCGAGCCAGAGGTTTGAGCGCCAGGAACAACGGTATGAACAATGACGCCAGGGAAATGTTCAAGTCGACAATGGCCAGCTTGACCCCTGGCGGTACGTTGAACATTGCCATGTAAGACCCGGCGCTGATCGTCCATAGAACAATCAAGGCCGATAGCCCGTGCAGTGCTAACTGTGCACACGTTGGTCTGGTGTGGCTCATGGCATTTCCTCTGGACGGTTCGCAGAGGATGACTGCAGCACTTCTATTGAGTCGCCAAGGGTATTTCGTGATGCAAACCGATGGTTACGTGCAATCACTCAATGGGGGTACTTACAGTTCCACAGCTTGCCGACGCTGAACCTTTCATGAACGGGACACGCTCACTCAGCAATTACCCTGCCATTGCTGTAACAAAATATGAGCGAGGAGCGGAAGGTCCCTGCAAACATTCGTCGAAAGTTGCAATACCGTGCTGATGGAGTTGTGAATACTGCTGGGGAATAGCGCCCCGTTTGTGGGGACGCTCACACCGAAATCGGGGACCACTCACCGTCTTGAATCGATACCCCTTACTCCCTGTCTTTCGTCGTCCGGATGAGATTACCCCGTAACTTGACGATGGCCTTCTGCATTTGCACGAAGTCGTCAGGATCGAGGCCTGTTTGCGGGAAGCCGTCTTCGCGCAGGCCTTCACGCAGTGTTCGCCCCTCTTTTGTGAGATTGATCCGTACCTGGCGTTCGTCTTCCGGGTCGCGCTGGCGCAGCAAATAACCCATCGCTTCGAGCTTCTTCAGGATCGGCGTGAGGGTGTTGGATTCCAGAAACAGCTTTTCGCCAAGGCTGCCGACGGTCTGGTTGTCTTCTTCCCACAGCGCGACCAGGGTGATGTATTGCGTGTAGGTCAGGCCGAGCCGCTCGAGCATTGGCTTGTAGGCCTTGCCGAAGGCCAGGTTGGTGGAATAGACGGCAAAACACAGGAAGTCGGAGAGTTTGAGATCCAGCGCGGATGTCTTGTCGGTGTTTTTCATGGACGTTCTCAGGGGCAATCTTGCGAGACTGAAACTATACGTCGTACACGATGGTATCGGAAGTGCGCATAAACACCGACGGCCGGCTCACCGGGAAAATCCCCGTTGAGCCGGCCGTGCAGAGGGTCAGGCCGTCAGGACATTGATGTCGACATCAATGTTGCCGCGTGTGGCCTTGGAGTACGGGCAGATTGCATCGGCGTTGTGGGCCAATTCAGTCGCCACTCCATGATCCAGCCCCGGCACGCGCAACGTCAGTCGAGCCTGGAGGAAGTAAGCCGCGCCGGTCTGGCCCAGATCGACTTCAATGTCGACGGCCGTGTCGGTCGGCAGTGTCACCTTCATTTGTTGGGCAGCCAGCCCCACCGCTGCGATGTAGCAGGCCGACCACGCGCCGGCGAACAGTTGCTCGGCTTTCGGGTGCGGCTGGACGGCGGTCAGCACGTGTGCCGGTGTGTCGTTGCCGGGGGACGACAGCACGATGTCGAGGTTGCCGTTATGACCGCGCGACGTATTGCCTGCGCTGTTCTGGGTGGTGTGGGTTTTGCCGCTGGCCAGCACTTTTTCGATCTTGCTCATGATGATTCCCTCAAGATTACAATCAGTTAAGTTCGTATGCGCTTGCATCGTATGCGATATCAACGATGCGTCCGCACGTCACGCCGTGATCACGTTCAGGGCAACATCGATATTGCCGCGTGTCGCTTTGGAGTAAGGGCAGATGGAGTCGGCGATGTGCGCCAGTTCGGTCGCGACATCCTGTGCCAGCCCGGGCACGCGTAGGGTCAGTCGGGCCTGAAGGAAGTAGGCCGGACCAGTCTGGCCCAGGTCCACTTCAATGTCGACGGCCATGTCCGCCGGCAATACGATATTGCGTTCCTGGGCCACCAGCCCCACTGCTGCGGTGTAGCAGGCCGACCAGGCTCCGGCGAACAGTTGCTCGGCTTTCGGATGCGGCTGTGTGGCGGCAAAGACGTGGGCTGGCTGGGTGGAACCCGGTGACGACAGGACGATATCGAGGTTACCGTTGTGACCGCCGACATTGCTGCGGGTGGTGTGGGTTTTGCCGGTTGCCAGTACTTTTTCGATTTTGCTCATGGGGATTTCCTCAGGGCTTAAAGTTTGTACGATAATATCGCATGCGATGCATGTGGCATTCAAAAAGACAACGTTCGTCAATTGGCGTGCGCAACGATCCAGTTGTTGCCGTTATGGCCATGGGAAGCTTGAACGGTAGCGATCAACAGAGTGCGGCGGCTTCCGGTGTTCATGGCTGAATCTCCAAACGGCAAGGGTTGTTTTGTTTGCTATCGCATTCGACTATATCGCATGCGATGCATGAATACTCATCCAAAGCCCCAATGATGTCAAAGTTTATTTTATGCCTTGGCGATGAACGGCAGGTTCGCGACCGAGCGTGCTGCCCTGCCCCTCGCCGAATCAAGGGATGAGTGGACAACGTTCGGCCATGGACAAGGAACATAGATAGCGAAATATCTGTAGGAGCGAGCTTGCTCGCGAAAAACCTGAGAGCACCGCGGGGTGTCAGGCTCCCCGCATCATCGTTGACCTCCATCGCGAGCAAGCTCGCTCCTACAGTTATCGGTGTTCCCCGGAACTGCGTGAACACCCAATAAAAACCCCCTCACTGGGAGGGGGTCTGGTGTTTGCAGGGTTCTAACGGTTTAACCCGTCTTCACCTGGACTTTCGTCAGCTCATCGCGCAGGAATTCCAGCGAACAGCCAGGTAGTCTGTTCAGCCGGCGCTGCCGCGTTGCGATTGCGCGCCCACTGGGTCAGCGCCACCATCGTCGCAAAGCCGAGCACGATCAATACCGGATAGGCCATCAGCAATTCAGTCAGCGAGTATTTCCAGGCCAGCGGTCGACCGACACCGAGCATCGCGGCATACAGCCAGGAAACGCCCGACAGTGCACCAGAGAACAGGGCAAACATTCGCACATTGATAGGCAGATCAAGCAAGGAACCGGCCTTGAGCATGGCGGGCAATACATAGCGGTGCAACAGCATGCCGTTGAATGTCAGCAACAAGACAATAATGACTTTGGCTTGAAGTTTCGGGTTGGCAAAATAGGTCATCCCTTTATCAAGGTAATCAATGCCTATAATCGCCGCACCGGTGATCCACAAGAATAGCAACGCATTGGAAACAGACTTCTGAAGACTGGCCATATGATCATTATCGTGCCCGGACGATACACGGCCTTTCAATAAATCCTTGACCATTGCGACATCGCTGGCAAACACCAGACCAATGGCTACGCAGCATGCCAACAGGTGTACGTAAACAACTCCTAAACGCATAAACTCCATGGATTCTTTCTGGCCGAGCAGGCCGATCATTGTATTAATATCCACGCTTACATCTCCACTTATTGCGGCAGTGTGAATTGACCATGCCCCAGGCACGCGAATTAATATTCCACGCCTGCACAATCAAAGTTCACATTGATTGAAGCAACTAAAATAATTTGGGTATTACAAGAGAGAGCGACTCGCCCCGCGAGTCAGTGATGACGGCATACTATCACTCCAGGTCTCAGGTAAAAAAAATCCCCATGTGCATTCCATTCAATGCAGATGAGGTATACGTCCATTTTACTAGGGAGTGCAGTGCGAAGCTCAAGGGATCCGCCTGCTGGAAGATCAGAGCCCAGAATACCCCAATTGTTCATTTTTCGAACAAAAACCACGACAAACGGTACTGTCGACGCCCCCTCAAAAGGCCGGTTTCATTGGCTGAAACCACCGTTGCAAAGCGGCTGAATCGTTTCACTTTCCGTACCGGAAAAAAAAGCGGATTTCGCGCGGAACTCACACCGTTTGCCCCTGCAAACTGCGAAATTTGGCTCCCACGCAGCCGCGCCATTCAATGCTGGCAATACAGCATCCCGGAACGGAACTGCTACGCTTCAACAACGGCTTCGACTCTTTGCGAAACACCAGTGCAGGTCACCCTGAAGGCTGATGGAACAGTCGCATTAGCAGATCCTGTGCCCGAGGGAGTCAGCCTTCGTTGAGCAAAGGAGTGGGCATGCCCCCCCGCAAAAGCAAGGCTGCCGATGGCCTGGCAAAACAATCGGACGACAGCGCAGACGAGTCAGTCTTTCTCTCGCGCAAGGAGCGCCTGTTCGCAGGCGAGCAAATACGCGAACGCTTGCCCCATTCGGTTCACGGCGAATGGAAACCGCCGGGCAAACACCGCGACCCTATCGAACGCCTCGAAGAGTCCAACCGCTATCGACTGCCAAACCTGGTGCCGCTGCGCTACGGCCGGATGCTGCGCAGCCCGTTCACCTTTTTACGCGGTTCTGCGGGTTTGATGGCCCATGACCTGGCCACTACTCCAACCACAGGCATTGAGGTGCAAGCCTGCGGGGACTGTCACCTGATGAACTTCGGATTGTTCGCGACACCTGAGCGCAATCTGATTTTTGATATCAACGATTTCGACGAAACACTCCCTGCCCCCTGGGAATGGGACGTCAAACGCCTGGCAATCAGTTTTGTCGTGGCGGCACGCGATAACCGGCTCACCGATAAAGAGGCACGGGGCATTGCCGTCAAATGCGTTTGTGCTTACCGCGAGGGCCTGCGCAAATTCTCGAAAATGGGCCCGCTGGAGGTCTGGTATGACCGTCTGGATGCCCAAGCGATCATCGACATGGCGCCCAATGCCCAGATCAGGAAAATTCGCGAGCAAGTGGTGGCAAAGGCGAAGATGCGTCTGGGGGATTACCTCTACCCCAAGATCAGCAGCGAAGTCGGCGGTCGACGGCGACTGATCGATCAACCGCCCTTGCTTTTTCATGTGTACGAAAAGGACTTCAAGCAGCGAGTGCGTATCGCACTGCAGGAATATCGTTTGTCGCTGCCCCATGAACGACGTGTGCTCTTCGATCGGTACCGCCTCGAAGACGTTGCCGTCAAGGCTGTCGGCATTGGCAGCGTGGGTACCTACTGTTTCGTCGGCCTGTTCTTTTCTGCGGAAAACAACCCCTTGCTCCTGCAGTTCAAGGAAGCCTGCCCCTCGGTATTGGCGCCTTTTGCAGGCGACAGCGAATTCGAGAACCAGGGGCAGCGTGTGGTCACGGGGCAGCGGCTGATGCAGTCCTCCAGCGACATCTTTCTGGGCTGGACACGCGGACAAAATGGCCGGCATTTCTTTGTACGCCAGTTGCGCGACATGAAAATGTCAGCCCCCATCGAAGGCGTTTGCGCCGCAAGAATGAAGATGTACGCCGAGTGGTGCGGGCAAACCCTGGCCCGTGCCCATGCCAAATCCGGAGATGCCGCGCTCATCAGTGGCTACCTGGGCAAGACGGACTCCTTCGACCAGGCCATCGGCAAATTCTCCATTGCCTATGCCAATCAAAATGCGAAAGACCATGCCGCACTGCTGGCAGCAGAAAAGTCAGGGCGGATCCAGGCACTCAGGGAAGAAGAGTGATGAGGCCGATCCATCGCTCATGGGTCAATCAAAGTCAGTCATCAGGCACGGAAGCCTCAAGGGCCCCCGTGCCTGGTCAGCGGATGGGGCATACCGCAGATCAGCGCCCTTCCAGTTTTTTCACGACGTCGTCTGTGGTCATCACGCCGTTGGCGATGTAGCGGAAATTGACCAGCGCGCTACCGTACCCGTCGCCGTCAGGCAGCTTCGGGCCGGCGATGGCATCACGTACCACAACCACCTCGAAACCGCGCTCCAGAAACTCGCGAAGGTGCGATTCGACGCACAGGTTGGATGCCATGCCGGCCAGGATGATCTTGTCGATCCGCTGCTTGCGCAACTGCAGCATCAGGTCGTTGCTTTGCGGGCCATACAACTTGTGCGGTGAGGCGACGATAGTCTTGCCGTCTTCGATGAAAGGTTTGAACTCCTTCATGAAGTCGGCACCCGAATTGCGGAATCCATCCAGCGTCAGGGCGCCCTTGCGATCGAAGAGCCCCAGTTTGTGCTGCACGGTCTCCGCCGGCGCCTCGAACTCCCATTCATGATCGTGGGGATAGTAGTAGTGCGGCGAGATGGCTACCGTCGCTGCGGCCTGCTTGAACGCCGTGAAAAGCCGGCTCAGGTTCGGCACGAGGTTTTGCTCGGTAACGCTCTGTCCGAAGACCGACCAGCCCGCCCCCTCCGGGCTCATGAAGTCGATCTGCGGGTCGATAACGACCAGCGCGGTTCGACTGGAATCCCATTCGAAGGTGGAGGCCGGGAGCGCGGGTTTGGCCGGATCGGCGTAAGGGTTCTCTGCGGCGAAGCCAACGCCGGGGGCTATCAGGAAAGCCGACAGCAACGTGGCGCAGGAGATCATTCTCGCGGCTTGAATTGTGTTGAAGGTCATTTGCACGTCCTCAATGTGGGGGGGTGCATGTACGGTACGGCGAGAAGGCATCAGCAAATGGACATTAATCCCTGGATTTCGGCCGACAGGCGCAGCCATCTCGCGTGAGGTTTACGGGCTTGATGCGCGCCCCTGACCTTGCAGACGGCAAGCGCGTACCATGGCTCCCCTCCCATGCAGACTTTGGGCGCTCCGTTCATGCAACGTCACATCTGTTTCCTGGTCTACCCGGGGTTCGTACTGCTGGATTTGAGCGGCCCGCTCGAAGCCTTCTCCAACGCCAGCCGTGCGCGCCCCTCGGGCTATCGATTCACGGTCGCGTCCCTTGAAGGCGGATTGATCGAAGCTTCGAGCGGCGTGCAAGTCGCGACGCAAGCCCTGCAGGTTGTCGACCCGCTCGACACGCTCATCATCGTCGGCGCACCCACCGCCCCGATCGATGACAGGATGATGCCGATGGCAGCGGCGATACGGCAGATGTCCCCGCGCGCACGCCGCACTGCCAGCGTCTGCACGGGCGCCTTCCTGCTGGCCGAGAGCGGCCTGCTCGACGGTCGTGTCGCGACCACGCACTGGAACTACGCACCGCAATTGCAGGCACGCTATCCGGCGCTGCGTGTGGACGGTGATCGAATCTGGACCGAAGACGGCAATGTCTGGACGTCCGCCGGCATGTCGGCCGGCATCGACATGGCCCTGGCGATGATCGAGCAGGACCTGGGCAAGGAAGTGTCACGCGCTGTCGCACGCATGCTGGTGGTTTACTACCGGCGACCGGGTGGTCAGTACCAGTTCTCTTCGCTGCTGGATTTCGACCCGGGCTCGGACCGGATCCGCACGGTGCTGAGCTACGTGCGCGATCATCTGCGTGATGATCTGTCGGTTGAACGCCTGGCAGACGTTGCCCATATGAGCGTGCGCCAGTTTGGCCGCGTGTTCGCGGCATCGGTCGGGGTGACGCCGGCGAAAGCTATCGAGCGCCTGCGAATCGAGTCGGCACGGCCGCTGGTCGAAGACGGGCACCAGACGTTCGAGGAGATCGCCAGGTGCTTCGGATTCGGCGATGCCGATCACATGCTGCGCAGTTTCGTGCGAGTCGTCGGGCGCACGCCGCAGGAACTGCGGCGCAGCGCCCGTCTGGCCAAAGGGGCCGGGAACAAGGGCGATCCATTGCCCGCGTAAGCGCAGACGCGTACCTTGCGCAACAGAATCAGGCCAGCAACTGGTCGATCCACCGGACCTGGCGCGCGATGTCCTGCACCTTTTCCTCAGGCACGGCCCGCTGCGCCCCGGCAAATTGGCTCAGGGTCTTCTGCTTCTGGCGCAGCTTGCGCTGCCACTTGACCAGGAACGCCGGACTGCGGGCCTGCATCTGCAACGGACCGAAGTACAACTCTTGAGCGGTATAGATCACCGGCCCGGCGCGCTCGGCGACGATGATTTCGTAGTCGAAACGATTTTCCCGCAGCACTTCCTCGCAGAGGATGCGATAGCCATTTTCCATCAGCCACAGGCGCAGTGGCTGCTCGCCGCCGTTGGGTTGCAGGATCAGGCGCTCGTGCCCGCTCAGGTACGCCTTGCCGCTGTCGAGGATGTCGCGGATCGTTTCGCCGCCCATGCCGCAGAGGCTGATCGCCGTGATCCCGTCCCCCGGCAGGATTGCCGCCAGGCCGTTGGCCAGGCGCACGCTGATCCGTTGCTCCAGATCGTTCTCGTGCACGGTGCGTTCGGCGGCGCGGAACGGCGTCATCGCCACCTCCCCGGCCACCGCTGCCGTGATGGCGCCACGGCGCATCAATGCCACTGGCAGATAGCCGTGATCCGAGCCGATATCGGCCAGGCGCGCGCCGGCCGGCACGTGCGCCGCCACGCGTTCCAGGCGCATGGACAATGTCTGTTCGTTCAACTGCGGCCCCTTCTCACCACAAACGTCCGGCGCCTTTGGCCGGATCGGGGCGCGATTGTGTCGGGCAATGCCGTGCATTTCAAATTTATGCGACCAGGTTACAGCTCCCCTTCACGCGATCACGCCCGCATACACCGATCTGTCGACGTTTCCACCGGACAGGATGACCCCCACCCTTTTTCCCGACATGGCCTCACGCTCGGCCATGAGCGCCGCCAGCGCCGCCGCACCGGCCCCTTCCGCCAGGTTGTGGGTATCGGTGTAATACACGCGCATGGCCTCGGCTATCTGCGCGTCACTGACTGCAACGATTCGCGTCGCACCTGCCACATAGACGGCAAAGGCTTCAGGCACCGGCTTGCGTACGGCCAGGCCGTCGGCGAAGGTGGTCGCCGAGGCCGTTTCGCACAGGGTTCCGGTGTCGAACGATAACTGTGCGGCCGCCGCCTCTGTGGAAACCACGCCCACCACCCGGGTGTCCAGGCCCAGTGCATCGCGAGCGGCGATCACGCCACAAATCCCCGATCCACAGCCAATCGGTACATAGACGGTATCCAGATCCGGCGCGGCGTTGAACAGCTCCAGCGCATAGGTGGCCACCCCCTTGACCAGTTCGGTGTGAAACGGCGGCACCAGGAACAGGTCGTGCTCCTGCGCAAGCCGTGCTGCCTCTTCACGGGCCTCATCGAAATCGCGCCCATACTCGACCACTTCAGCGCCAAAGCCGCGCATGGCGTTGTTCTTTTCCACCGAGTTGCCTTGCGGCACGACGATCAGCGCCCGCAAACCCAGTGCGCCAGCCGCCAGTGCAAGGCTCTGGCCATGGTTGCCGCGGGTCGCGCTGACAATGCCCTTCACGCCCGGATGCTCGTGTTTGAGCCAATGCATGAACGTGATGCCGCCGCGCACTTTGAAAGCACCGGTAGGCGTGTGATTTTCGTGCTTGACCCACACTGTGCAACCCAACCGCCTGGCCAGCAAGGGCCAAGGGTACTGGGCGGTGGCGGGCATGACCTGGTAAACGTGGCGTGCGGCCTGTTCGATGTCGTCGCGAGTCAGTGTGTGCATGAGTTGTCTCCCCCGGGATTTTGCCCAGTCTGAACAGCGGCGCAGTACGCAGGCTTTCAAAAAACCGACCTGACTTTTGTGCCCTCTCTTCACTACTATGGTGCTCATGAGCCATCGAAACCGTCTGCATCCACCCCTGCTGTCCGAACCGGTCCGCCGTATCGAGGCCGGCCCCTGGGCGATCGAATTGCTCCCCGGCTGCGCCTACGCGACCCGATACGTAGCGACCCAGGTAGGCATCGGCTTTGCCTTCGACAGCCAGCGAGGCCTGCACGCGATCGGCAGCGACCGGGTACAACCCTTCGATGCCCTGCCCAACGGCCTGGCGTTCGTTCCGGCGGGGTGTGACGTGTTGTCCGAATCGCCCAAGGGCGGTGAATACCTGCGGGTGATACGCACCGACGGTATGGCGTTGCAGGGCCATCGCGCCTTCAACAATCGCATCGACCGGCAAGCCACGGCCCTCGCATGGCGAATGCGCGCAGCGCTGTTGCACGCTTGCGTGGAGGACGATTGGGAGGCCTGGGCACTGGCATTGTCCGAGCGGGCGACGGCCAGCGAAGGCGTATCGACACCGCCCCATGGCTCTATAACCGGCAGCCGGATGCGCTTGCTCGATGAATTCATTGACGCGGGCCTCGATGGTCCGTTGAGCGTACCGGCGATGGCGGGCCTGCTTGGCTTGTCCGAAGGCTATTTCATGCGGGCCTTCAAAAACGCCACCGGCAAAAGCCCCCACGCTTACCTGATCGACCGACGCCTGGCCAGGGCCCGCGCCTTGATGCGCGACTCGACCGCCACCCTGGCTGAAATCGCCTACGCCTGCGGTTTCAATTCCCAGGCGCACATGGCGACCACCTTCAGGCAACGCCTCGGCGTGAGTCCGGTGCAATTGCGTCAAAAATGAAACGACAGGAAAATCAACGGTTGCGTGCGGGCAGCATGCCCTTGAGCACATCATCCTTTTCAACGAAGTGATGCTTGAGCGCAACCAGCAGATGGCCACCTACCAGGGCGCCACACAACCACGCCATGTAGGTGTGAACCGACTTTGCCAGATCGTACAGGCTCTGATCGGGGTCAACGATTGGCGGGAGCACGAACAGCGCCGCCACCATGACGGGTTTGTCGGCGACCGAGCTCCAGTACCAGCCGGACAACGGCAGCCCGATCAAGGCCACGGCGTACAGCAGCACATGCCCGACCAGCGCACCACGCTTCATCGTCGGGCTCATCGATTCGGGTAGCGCCGGTGCCGGGTGACTCAATCGCCAGGCGATACGCACGACGATGAGAAATAGCAGCGTGCTGGCCATCGCCTTGTGCACGTAGGTGAGTTCATGGTGGGCATTGAATTCGTCGCGCCAATGCGTCGCCACAATTCCGATGACCCAGGCACCCAACCAGATCAGGGCCATGCCCCAATGCAGCCACTTGGCTGTACCGGTATAACTTCCTTCCTTCGCCATCAAGCTGCCCTTCCCGTCACTTTTGAAGGCGGATTATCGCGACATGGCGTTATCGGAAAAAACAGTGAAATCCTGCTTAAACATATCGAAATGATCGATATCTCTCGTGTTTAGCCTTCGATCGGACATGCCGAAATCGCCCCCTGTGGCCGGTGGTCGTTGCATGTCGATTGTCGCCGGCGTTTGGCTAAGCTTATTGAATCAGGGCGACCTGAAACCCCGGGACTGCGGACATCAACGGATCTGTATTGGCATCAAGACGGTACGCTCAAAGGAGACGACCATGTATGCGGTGATAAGAACCTACCTGGGTACTGGAGCCAAGCAGCTATTCGAGCTTCTGGAAGAGCGCAGCGTCGACATCGAAGCGACCTTGCGGACAGTACCTGGCCTCGTTAGCTACACACTGCTCAACACCGGTGATGGTGGTACTTCGATCACTGTTTGCATGGACAAGGCCGGCAGTGATGCGAGCCTGAAAGTTGCGCGTGAGTGGATTCAGAAAAACACTTCGCATATCCACGCGAACCCGCCGATCGTGACGGAAGGTCCGGTCATAGTGCAGATCAACTAGCGACCGGCCCGCAGGGAGGCGAGTGCTATACTTTTTTTCAGATTGCATGAAGTGTGCAACCCAGGTTGACCGCTGCCGGACAAAGGAGGTCTACAGCAAACGCGAGTCGGGAGGTGTGGCATGAATCGGCACTATTACATCAGTGACAATCTCAACGATCTGGAAAACGTTGAATATGAACTGGAAGCCAGCGGCATCAATTCCGAACAGATTCATGTGCTCAGTCAAAACGTTGCCGATGTCGAACAACATCACCTGCACGAGGTCAACTCGTTAATGGAACAGGATGCTGTTCACTCGGGTGAGATTGGCGCGGTGATCGGTTTGCCACTGGCGGCACTGGTTCTGGGTGGCGCCTATTGGATGGGCTGGACCGAATCCGCCGCAGGCTGGATGCCCTTTATCTTCCTTTCCATTGTCATTTTGGGCTTCTGTATCTGGGAAGGCGGTTTTTTCGGGTTCCAGGTGCCGAACACTCACTTCCGCAATTTCAAGCAGGTAGTCAGCGAGGGCAAACATATCTTCTTCGTCGATGTCGAGCCGAACCAGGAATCGATACTGGATCAGGTCATCAACCAACATCCAAAGCTGACGATCGCCGGTACTGGAGCGGCAGCTCCCCATTGGACAGTGGCCTGGCAGCACAAATGGCATCAGTTCAAGCGAGTGATATCGGGTTAGCGCCTGGAGACTCAAGGCCATCCGAAAACTGCTTACTGACCAAAGAAAATGACCCGGCTGAGGAAAATGTAGTCAGCCTCGGTGGCCATTAGCCCGACGAGCACCAGCAAACACAAAGGTGGTACCAATATGGCGTAGACCATCGCCAGCCGCTCCCAGGCCATATGCATGAAGATGGAGACAATCAAACCTGCCTTCAACAGCATGAAAATGATGATCAGGGACCACCGAAGGTAGCCATGGAAGTGGAAATAGTCGACCAGGTACGACAGCGTGCTGAGGACGAATAACAGCCCCCAGATTTTAAGGTACAGACTGATTGGATGTTGCTGACCCTGAGCATGTTCCATCACCCGTGCTCCTCTACCATAAATAGAAGAAAGCAAAAATAAACACCCACACCAAATCCACGAAGTGCCAGTAAAGCCCGGCTATCTCGACATTCTGATAGTTTCCGGAGCGTTCATAATCCCCGCGCAAAACCTTCAGCGCCACAATGCTGAGGTAGAGGGCGCCGATCGACACATGCAGCCCGTGAAAACCGGTAATCATGAAGAAGCTGGCACCAAATTGCGCCGCCCCCATGGGGTTCCCCCAGGGACGCACCCCTTCTGCGATGAGCTTGCTCCATTCAAATGCCTGCATGCCGACGAAGGTCACACCCAAGGCAGCGGTCGCCAGCATCAGGGCCGTCGTTTTCATACGATCACGGCGATAGGCGAAATTGACGGCCATGGCCATGGTGCCGCTGCTACTGATCAGCACAAAGGTCATGATGGCGATCAGAATAAGCGGGATTTCCCTTCCTGCGATCGTCAAGGCAAACACTTCACTCGGGTTCGGCCAGGCCGTAGTGATGGTCATGCGTACTGACATGTAGCCGGTTAAAAAACAGGTGAAAATAAACGTATCGCTGAGCAGGAATATCCACATCATCGCCTTGCCCCAGGGCACCTGCTTGAAGGCGTCTTTGTCCGAGGACCAGTCGCTGGCGATGCCTTGCCATCCCGGCGCAGGTGGCGAGCCTGCTGGATTGGATGAACGGGTCTCGGCTTGGACCTGGGCGTGGACTTGGGCTTGGGCTTGGGCTTGCGGGGGCGATGCCATGGCTGTTCACCTCAGGCCGCAGAATCTGGCGATGGCTTCATAGGTTTGCGGCGAGCTGGCCAGCAGAGCGAACAGCACGAACCAGAGACCCAGCAAGTAATGCCAATAGATGGCACAGAGCTCTACGCTGGCGCTCAATTGCGCCAATGGCACATGACGCGCAAATCTGGCGACAATCCAGCACCAGGCGATCAGTCCGCCCAGCAGGTGGAGCCCATGCAGGCCGGTCAACAGGTAGAAGAAACTGTTGGCCGGATTGCTGGCGACAAAGTAGCCCCAGGCGACAAACTGCTGCCAGACCCAGAGTTGCCCCGCCAGAAAGGCAATTGCAAAAACGCCCCCCAGTGCAAAACCCATCACGGTTGCGACCGGCCGAGCCTTTCGGGCAGCCATGCGCGACCACTGCAGTGAGATGCAACTCAATAGCAGAAAAGCCGAATTCAGCCATAGCGGCCGCAGATTGCCTAAGGGTGCCAAAGGCTCTGTCAGGGGTAGCCAGTCGACCATTTGCGAACGGGCGACAAAGGCGATCAGGAAGAGGAAGAATAACGAACTCACCACCACCAGAAACAAGCGCAAGCCCACTCTTGCGATTTGACTTCTATTGGCGCCCTCGGTGGCCTGAACACCCTCAGGGTCGCGATTCCAACTGCCGCCGGGGTCAGCGCCGTCGACGTTTCTCAATAGCAGCCTGTTCATGTCTTGGCGTCCGCTATTTTAGTCCCGGCACCGAGTTGCCGCATCTGCTCCAGCTCCTCGGCGGAGACCGTTTGCGGCACGAAATCCTGTTCTATCCCCGGTACGCTGTAGTCATAGGCCCAGCGATGCACGACCGGCAATTTCTCTCCCCAGTTACCGTGTTTCGGCGGGGTGTGCAGCGTTTGCCATTCCAGGCTGGCCCCGCCCCAGGGATTACTGCCTGCGGGCTTGCCCTTGAATGCGCTCCAGGCCATGTTGAACACGAACAGCAACTGGGAAACCCCGACGGCCAATGCGACCACTGTAATGAAGGCATTCAGCTCTTGCGCCGACTGCGGGATGAACGCGTAGTTTTCATAGGCGTAGTAGCGACGTGGCATGCCCTGGAAACCCAGATAGTGCATGGGGAAGAAGATGGCGTAGGTGCCCAGGAAGGTAATCCAGAAATGCAGCTTGCCCAGGGTGTCGTTGTACATGCGCCCGGTGACTTTCGGGAACCAGTGATAAATACCGCCGAACACCACCAGTACCGGTGCGACCCCCATGACCATATGAAAATGGGCGACGACGAAATAGGTGTCCGAGAGCGGAATATCCACGATCACATTGCCCAGAAACAACCCGGTCAGACCGCCGACCAGGAAGGTGACGATAAAGGCCAGGGCAAACAGCATCGGCACGGTCAGATGGATGTCGCCGCGCCATAGGGTCAGTACCCAGTTATAGACTTTCAGCGCGGTCGGCACCGCGATGATCAAGGTGCTGACGGCGAAAAAAAAGCCAAAGTACGGGTTCATTCCGCTGACATACATATGGTGCGCCCAGACCACAAAACTCAGTACCCCGATCGCAACAATGGCCCACACCATCATTCGGTAGCCGAAGATGTTTTTACGCGCATGGGTGCTGATCAGGTCGGAGACCAGGCCAAAGGCAGGGAGAGCAACGATGTAGACTTCCGGGTGGCCAAAAAACCAGAACAAGTGCTGGAACAATATCGGGCTGCCACCCTGGTGATCCAGTTGCTGCCCCAGCGAGACCATCGCCGGCATGAAAAAGCTGGTGCCCAACAGCTTGTCGAACAACATCATGACCGCGCTGACGAACAACGCCGGGAAGGCCAGCAAGGCCATGATCGAGGCCATGAAGATGCCCCATACCGAAAGCGGCATGCGAAACAATGTCATGCCGTGCGTGCGCGCCTGCAACACCGTGGTGACGTAGTTCAACCCGCCCATGGTGGCGGCGACGATAAAAATCGCCAGTGAGACGAGCATCAGGACAATGCCCCACTCGACGCCCGGTGTCCCCTGAGCGATGGACTGTGGCGGATAGAGCGTCCAGCCGGCACCCGTGGGGCCGCCCGGGACGAAAAAGCTGCTGAGCAAGACCACTACCGCCAGCAGGTAAAACCAGAAGCTGAGCATGTTGACATAGGGGAAGACCATGTCGCGGGCGCCCACCATCAGCGGGATCAGATAGTTGCCAAAGCCCCCCAGAAACAAGGCCGTCAGCAAGTAGATGACCATGATCATGCCGTGCATGGTCATCGCCTGATAGTAAGTACTGGCATCCATGAACGCCAAACTGCCGGGGAAGCCTATCTGCATGCGCATCAAGCCGGACAGCACCAGGGCGACAAGCCCCACGAACAGAGCCGTCAAGGAATATTGAATGGCTATGACCTTGTGGTCCTGACTCCAGATATATTTGGTCAGGAAGCTTTTGGGCTCGTGCAGTGCTTCTGTTTCGGCTTGCTCCGCATAGGCCATCACGTCATCCTCGTTCCGAAGTTTCAGTGTGCTTCTGGCTGCTTTACGGCTGTTTCCCTGGCTCCGCCTTGGTCGCATCAGCGTCAGCATTCGCTTTGGATTTGATAAAAGCGATCAGTGCATTCAGTTCCTCGTCACTCAGAGCCATGGCTGGCATGACGGCTGCGTAGCCCTTGACGATTTGGGCATTGGGATGAAGAACCGACTCTTTCAAATAGCCCTCATCGACCTTTACGCTCGTATCGTCGGCAAGGGTTTCGGTCTTGCCATACAGGCCCTTCCAGCTGGGGCCGACGCCCTTGTTGCCATCGACACTGTGGCAGACCAGGCAGCCAAGCGACCCGGCCAGTCGCTGCCCCTGCGCCACCAGGTCTTCACCCGGACTCGACGCTTCGCCAGTCGAATTTTGATCAGCACCCAATGATTTGATCAGGGCGATGACGGCACCCATTTCGTCGTCTTTGAGAGTATAGGCCACCATGACCGGTGGGTAGCCCTGTACCAGGCGGGCCTTCGGATCGAGAATCGATTCTTTCAGGTAGGCCTCGTCGACCCGCACGCCGGTGCCATCGGCAAGCTGTTCGGTGCGTCCGTACAGCCCCTTCCATCCCGGGCCGAGACTGGCACTGCCATCCTGGCTATGGCAGGCCTTGCAGCCGTACTGTTCGACCAACTGGCGGCCTTTTTCCAGCACGCTGTCTCGACCGGGTTTGGCAGCTGTGGTCAATGTCTGTGCAAAGGTCGGCTGGCCTTTTAGCCATTGATCGAAGACGCCCTGCTCTTCCACGATCATATGACCACGCATGTTGTAATGACCTACGCCACAAAATTCAGCGCAAAGGACTTCGTATTTTCCGGTTTTAGTCGGCGTAAACCAGAAGTACGACACCATCCCTGGCACCATATCCATCTTGCTGCGAATTTGCGGTACATAGAAATCGTGCAGGACATCTTTAGAGCGCAGTAGAACTTTCACCGGCCGATCGAGCGGAAGGCGAACTTCGTTATTCATGACAAGCACATCGTCCTGGCCTGCAGGATCCTTAGGATCAAGACCGAGGGGATTGGTGGAGTCGACAAACTTGATATCCGACTTGCCCAGCTTTGCGTCTTGCCCGGCAAAACGAAAGGCCCACTGCCACTGCTGGCCAACCACTTCAAGTTCGTAGGCATCTTTCGGTACCCGGATGAAATCGTTGTAGACAACCAGACCTGGCGCCAACATCCCGGCGATACCTGCCGAAGTAACGATGATCAACCAGGTTTCCAGTTTTTTGTTTTCCGGCTGGTAGGCCGCCCTGGCGCCCGCCTTGTGACGATAGCGAATCACCGCTACCGCCATGAATCCCGTGATGGCAATGAAGAATATTCCGCTGATGATCAGAGTGATGAACAGGGTGGTGTCTATGGATCCCCAGTTGGAAGCGGCCGGTGTCGCATGCCAGGGCGCCAGTATGTGGAATAGCACGGAGGCAATAACGATGAGTATCAGGACAATTGCTATTGCCATTTGCTCTTCATCCTATTCCTGTTGTTCATTGGTCATGCAATAAGCATCGCCACTGACATCCAAGCAGGGCTGACAAATACCACCCGTCCGGGCGTTAAAGTCAGTAAGAAGTATAGAGCCATCGGCTTGTACCGTGAGGCCGGCAAGGGAGTTACGGTTGCCAGCTATACTTGTTTGCTGATGACGGATGGCAGCGTTCTTCTGCTTGCGGCAGCAACGTTCGAACCCTGCCCTCGTAGAGTCGTCAAACGAATGTGGTGACATTGAGCAGGGACGATAGCCACACAGTCCAGCAATCCACATGGGAGGTTTCGTCATGAGTGCCCTGACGATCGAAGGCTGGTGCAAAACCAGCGGCGACCAAAAGTCCACCCCGATGGGGGAAGTCCATTTCAACGTCGACGGACCTCTCCATGTCCGTCTGGAAGAGGCCGAAGAGCGCCTGCAGAAGACCCACGAGCGTGAAGCCATGGTCGATGTCGATATGGACTCGATGGAATTGATCATGCCCGAGGGATACGCGCCCTTGTCCGACTGTCAGATGCGTGTCTATCTGCACCACGAACGCGGCCAGTTTCATCTGGTCGGGCATCGTGCGAGCGATGGCAGCCTGATTTATACCAACGCGGTGTTGATCGATCAGTTGCTTGAGTAACGGCGACAGATTCGCTGCATCGATCGTTCTGCGCGGTGCGGTGCCGAAATCTCACTGATCGTTGAACCGGACACCCAGTGCCTCAAGACCTGGCGTACCGCAATGCGTGACCGCTAGTCTTCAAAACGCCCCGTGGAATCCCGATCGCGCTCGTAGCGTCGTGTGTGCGCAAACGCCGGCAGCCAGGCCTCACGCCGCACCACCCAGCTCTCGTAGGTCGGCGTCAGTTGGTTTGGGTCATCCAGAGATCCGAGGTTCACTTCGATTTCGTCTGCACTGTGCGCGAACACGGACGAGCCGCAGTGCGGACAGAAATGCCGCCCGGCGTAGTCACGTGTTTCGCCTTCGATCGTCACGGCATCCTGATGGAATATCGCAGACGCGTGAAACAGCGCCCCATGATGCTTGCGGCAGTCGAGGCAGTGACAAACGCCAACCCGGAACGGGCGCCCCGACGCGACAAGGCGCACCTTGCCGCACAAGCAACCGCCGGTGAATCGGTCCATGGGGTGTCTCCTCCAGGCCGTCCGAAACGGCGTATCAGCGTGGAAACAGGAACGTCACGGCGGCGCGAAAGCCCCAGCCTTGCGGGCCGTCTTCCGGGCTGTCGAGCCAGTAGCGCGGGCCGGCCTGCACCGTCAGCGGTAGACCGCCGATCTTCAACAATTGGGTGACCGTGAGGTTGACCGGTACCGACCATTCCCGCGATTGCCAGTTGTAGGTTGACTCGGTGTTGACCCCGTAGGTCGTGAGCGTACGGGTGGTGTACGAGAGGAAGGGTTGCAGGAAGGTCTGGTTGACCTTTTCCTTGTCGTCCGGCGGGCTGTCGTCCAGGCCCCAGATATGGTTGGCCAGAATGCCGCGGGTCCAGCCATTGGACTGTTTCAACGCCACACCCGTCGGGCCCAGGCCCCATTGCTCGCTGCCGAGCAACTCATCACTGCCGGTCGGTATCAGCAACGCCGGGCCGGCACCGAGTATCCAGCCACTTGCCGTCGGCTTGGTCGGCGAGAAGAAAAAACTCTGGGTGATATCGCCGGTGCCGGATTTATCCGCCGCGCCATTGGGGGCCAGGCCGTGCTGGTCGATGATCGGCAGAATGGTGCGAGAGATGAGATTCCAGTCCTCGTTCAGGGCGAACGGCAGCACGGGCTGGATATTGGTCACGCTGTGCATGCCCTCCCCGGTCGGCCCCATTTTCTGGTCCCAGTTGTACTGCACCGGCAGGCTGTACATCGCGGCGACCGGGTTGAGGGCTTTTTTCGCCAACTCTGCCGCATCCTCAGCCTGAGCCATCGGGATGAAGCCCAACGCGACGACGAGCGTCGACGCGCTACCCATCCACCCTTCTTTCAAATCCATCTCACTCACCTGTCGTTGTCAAACACCGGTGTTGCAAAGGGTTAGCGTAGGCAACTGTGATCGATGTGCAACCCGGCCCTGCCCCTCGCAGACCCTGTATTTAACGGTTTTTGAGAGTTTTTGATTCGGATTATCCCGCTGCTGCAGGCAGCATTCGGCCCGAATTGACCGGCGTGCAAACACCTGTACCCGAATGACAACTTTCATCACGTGAGAACCGAACACATGGGCATGTCGAATAAATGGATTGCGGGTATTGCTTTGAGCTGTGTATTTCAGGTCGGCTGTGTCTCGAAAGTGGCGCAACAGGAGCAATACTCGGGCTTCCTGGGCAATTACCAGGGCCTGGAGGAGCAAACTACGCCGAGTGAGCAGAAGGTCCTGCGCTGGGTATCGCCGGGGTTCGATCCTCGCGCCTACTCCACTGTGGTGTTCAGGCAGATGGAACTGTATCCAGCGCCGAAACCAACCGAGCGCGTCAGCCTGAAGACCCTGCAGGACCTGCAATTGATGGCCAGCAACAGCGTCAAGCAAGCCTTTGCCCGCCGCTATGCGATCGTCCCTTATCCACAACTGGCACCGACCAATTCGCGATCGCTGATCCTGCAAGCGGCGATCACTCATGTAAGCGCCAACAACGAAGGCATGCACTGGTATGAGGCCGTTCCGATCGGCGCCATCGTCGGGGCAACACAAGCAGCCACCGGGCATCGGGATCAGACTGCCGAGATGTACATCGAAGCCAACCTGATCGATGCCAAGACCGGTATGCCGGTCGCGAAGATCGTTCGCAAGGTGTTTGGCGCGACACTCGACAATGCCCAACAGCCGGTGCTTGCCAGTGACTTCAAAGTCGCGCTCAAAAGCATGACAGACGATATGCAGGCCCTGCTCCTCAAGCACTGATGCCCGGATAAGCCCCATCGCACGCAGGCTGGCATGGGGTTTGAACCGCGCTTGTTCTCTAACAAAACCGTCAGCCGTGCCGACGCCTGACGTGAGACCCCATCATGAAAATACTGGCCCATACCCTGGCGGTGCTCATGCTGTTGCCGAGCACCAGCGCCCTGGCAGTGACGGTGATCCCCCTCAAAGGTCAGACTTCCCAGGCCATCCAACAGGACACCAGTGCCTGCCAATCCCAGGCCAACGCACAACATCCGGTACAAAGCACCGTGCCGACCGGTGGTCGGGTAAAGGGCGCCGCAACCGCCGCCGTGGCCGGGGCGACCGCGGCCGAGGTCCGGGGCCGCCAACATGAAAACGTCTATGACCAGATCGACGACGACACCCGGCAAGACTATCGCCAGAACCACGCGCGCAGTGCCGCGGCGGCCGGTGCCGTGGTGGGGGCTTCCAGGCAACGCCAGGCGCGCCGGCAGAATGATGCGGCGAGCGATCAAAGCGTCACCGCCAACAACTCCGTCTATAGCAGCTGCCTGCAGCAGCGTGGCTACGATGTCTTGCCTTGATCGGCGGCGACAATGATCAGAAACATTGGCCGACCTTCTTCACCATGACTCAACGAACCGATTCGAATTTGAGGGCTTCACCGATGCGCCTAGCAGGTGTTCCAGTCGTGATCCTCGCTTCCTGGCTCCTGGCCGGTTGCGCCGCCTCCCCTAACAGCCCGACTTCATCGTTGCAAACGGACAAATCGCCCGAGCAGTATGTCGACTGCCTTGTACCTAAGTTGAAGGACAACGCGATGAGCCCGGTTGTATCTGGCAGCGAACGCAGTTACCGGGTTGTCGTTTCGAGCAAAATTGCCGTAGACACCGTGCTGGAAACCCACAGGGCACAGGATGGAGGCAAGGTGTATCTGTACGAGCGCCAATTGCTGGCCTCGACCTTCAGGCCATCGAGCATCGAGCGTGCCGCGCAGGAATGCCTGTAACGCCGATACCCTCCGCAAAAAAGGTTCTTCACGCATCCCGGCAACCTGTAATTGGATGGACTCAAGTACGCCGCGTTCATCCAGGTCACACGCGTTATCGTTGACGACCATCGCTGGCAGGCCAGCTCCTGCAATTTCCCGGGCTTGCGTGAAAAAAACCAAAAAAAACCCCGCGTCCTCCATGAAGGGCGCGGGGCAAAAGCCGTTGAACGAGAGGTGAGGATCGTTTACGCCGCGCATGAACGCGATGAGTGTCAACGCTCCTCGAGATCCATTAAAAGCGCTAACGAGCGTGGTTCAAAGCTAATTGGAATCAAAAATAATCTGCCGTTGAACGGGCGCACAAACAACAATCATTGACTTGTATTGTGAACACTCTCGCCCCGTTCGGGAGTGACTAAAGCCTTGTCTGGACTGCGCAGGCAATCCGCTCAGACCCCGTCGCCGCACAAACCCACCCGCCGGAGCTTGCAGTTTTCGGATAGCGCAGAACATCCATTCAAAGCATTATTCATGCTGTCAAAATCAAAAACCGTGGGTCATCCAGCAATGCTTTTCCTTTGTCTGATTCAACTGATGCCTCTGACAGGCAGGGCTGTTTACCGCACTGCACGCTCCTGAAACGAGCCGGTCCCGCAATGTAAAGGCGACACACAGCGCGACTTGCACACGGTCCCCATCTTCGTTCACCTCCCAGTCCAGAATGTACCGAGCCAAATCCGGCCCCTATACTCAGGCCAGTACCGCCTGATCGGAAAATTTCTATGAGCTACACCTTCAAGTTGAAAAATGGCGCCGTGGCGATATTCGACCCGGACAGCGCCATGCTCTCCCTTACAACACCCCATGGAGATGTACAGAATTCCACGCTAGGCAGAGCCGAATCGCGTTTATTGGACCTGCTGCTGATGGAGCCGGGTGTCACTAAAAGCCGCGATGAAATCATCGACTACACCTGGAATGACCGCGTAGTTGCTTCCGGCAGTTTGAATCAAACCGTTTTCTCACTACGAAACATTTTGAATGACAGTCGGGATCACGAGATCCTGATGACTGTTCCTCGCCGGGGATATTGCTTCAACCGGCACTTTGTCGTCGATGCAGCAGCCGACGTACCGGCCCCCTCAGAAGAAGCTGTGCAGCCACCCGCAGCCACTCCTGGACAACGACCGTCGCCCGATGGCGATGAGTCGCTGGCGCCCTCGAGTAAAACCGAAAAATCCACCCGCATTACCAAGGCCCAACTGATCGCTTATATCGTTACCCTGGCAGTCGTTGCCTTGACGGTCTTTCAGTTCGACTTCGAAGCGCCAAAAATTGAAATATCCAGCGTCGACAAAAATGGACTGATCATCCACGCCGTAGGCAATGATCTTGCCGAGGCACAAGCGTTGTTGGAGCTATCGGCCAAACAATCAGAACAGCTTCCCCCCAACCTGAAGGGGCAAGTCTGGATCAACCTGTATAAAACCAACTATTCCGTTTCGTGCATTCGCCCGGATCTAAGCACTGCAAATCTACAATTAAACAGCGCCGAAAAAGACCTCGCCATGATGATTCGTCAATGCTTGGAAGTTACCTTATGAAGTTTGAAATTCCGCAAGCGGTTCACTGGCCGGTTATCGCCTTGATCAATGCACTCTGTATTTTCTCCATTTTTTATTCTCCTTCGCACTACATGGAAAATACCAGTTATCAAACAAAGGCCCGGCAATGGCTGGAAGATCTCAATCAACTCAACACCGAAGAGTATCTCACTATCGGGCATGGTCGGCTCACTGGGACCACGCTGGAAAGCCTGAATGGGAAAATCCGCAATGCAACCCTATCGGCAAATATAATCAAAGAAAGTAAAACGCAGGTACAGATCAAAATCAGTAACGTCAAGCTCAGCCAGGACAATGAACTCTTTGCCATTGAAAAGACCCCTGACCTGTTCTTCAGACGCCAATACGTCTTGCAAGAAGGCGCCATTCTGAACTACGAATTGATTCCCACGCAGAATAAAAACGCCGTATGCTTTTACATACATGATCTTGGCCGTTTGCGCTGCATGAACCATTAATTGACTCAGCACTCGCCTGGCACAGGCTCATATCAAAGATCACCCCTAATAAAAATAACAGTTATTGACTTGAATCAGATGGCGTCCCGGAAAAAAAATCCCCCGCCAATAATCTCTGGAATCGAGCCTGCTTGATTCTCGTCCGGGACAATGCCCTACACAGGGGAATCAAGTGAAAACAATGCATTTCCTGCGAAGCAATACATCGACGACCTTCGGATGCCTGGCGGTTCTATTCCTGTCTGCCCTGCCCTTTTGTTCGTTAGCGAACGACGAACACTCCGTCGAAAGCACGACCATTGAATATTATGAAATTCAAACAAATCCGGATGACTCCCAGAAACTATCGCATCTGAAAATTCATAGTGAGAATGAGTATCATGCGGACGAGCAGGACAGTGATTCAGCCCTCTCGCCTCCACAAAGTGATACTGGAATGAGTTACGCCACCTCGCTCATTTTACTTTGAACAGCGCGGTATTTGCCGTCGCAAGCGGCGATTGGCCTCTTCTGACGACCTGGTAAATATGAGTTATTGACTTTGGAAGGCGCAGTCGGAATGAGATTATTTTCAGACCACGTCGTGGCAGAGATACAGCTGACACTAGGTTCTGCCTGAATGAACTGTAAATAAGGGAATCGCCTCGATGCTACTGAAAAACTTCGTCACCGTGTCGTTTGGTTTATTGCTTTCGCTCAAGGCCATGGCCGACGACAAGGGCATCTACAGTGCAAAATTGACGAGTGTCGAAACCAACAAGAAGGCTCCGGATTCTGTGAAAACTGGCTATCAGGTAAAAACGGGTTACCGTGTTGACGACTTTTATTCCTTTACAGCGGCAGCCATTGACCCGATGAAACCCCAGTCGAAAATATTCAGTCCGATGGTTGACCCGCGCAAGGTACAACAGCTGGACGACTCACCATCGCACAGCAATTACGCGTTTTCAGCGGAACTGGAAATAATCCGGGGGCTCTGACAACCCTCCCGACGCGGCTGTACCTTCATCCGGCATGTGACCGTCATCGCTGCACGGACAGTCATTGCCTGACCCTAATCATTCAACAGGTGAGCTTTCAATTTCATGAGTATCGCACCTCCCGATGAAATCTTTCATTTGTCTACTGCCTTGCCAAGCCAACTGAACAGAACCATAGGCAACTGGGAAATGAGCCTTATCCCGACCGAGCATGAGGCGCGCATCCGGCAACACAAGCTCTTTCACAGCCCTGAACTGCAGTGCAGTCGCCTTGAGTTCGACTCATCCATCACCCTGGTCAGTTCCGTTCCCGCCGGATTCGTCACATTTGCCATCTCGCAGGCCCCGATTGGCCGCCCCGTCGTGAACAATCACAAACTACGGCCTGACGAAATCATCGTACTGCACAGCGACGAATCGGTGCATTACACCTGCGAACCGAATGAAACACTGTTCACCATCACCACAACACTGGAGCACTATGACCGGTGCCGCCAACTTCACCCTGTCAAAGACATACTTGCGAACAGAACAAAACACAGCTACCAGGTTGATAACTTTCAATTCATACAGTCCGCCATTCAAGCCATCAGCGCCTGCTGTGTCGACATCAATGACGCGGCCTCCCCACAGTACGCTCAAGCAGATCGCTCAACGATTGAAACTGCGGTACTTGCGTCTGTATTGCAATCATTGACCCCCGCTGGCAGCTTTAGACGTAAAGTCCCCACCAGACGGAAGGTGGCGATAGAAGCCATCGAGTACATTCATGACAATGTCAAAAAAACGCTCACCATCAAGTCACTCGTAAGGCAACTTGAGACGACAACCCGCACCCTGCATTTTGGCTTTATCGAGACATTCGGGATGTCGCCAATCGCCTATATCAGAAACTTGAGACTCGCCAGTGCCCGCCGCGACCTGATCAATAAAACATGGCCCACCGTGACGGAAACCGCCATGTTCTGGAACTTTCATCATCTGGGCCGCTTTTCCAAGGCCTATCAGACTGCTTACGGAGAGACACCGTCAGAAACGGCCAGGCGCAACTCAGCCAGGCCCAGGAATACCACCTCATCCCTATACAACCAGGTCGTTGGCGCGTTTCCATCAACCCCCTGAAAATGAGGATTAATAATTTCCGTTGATTAGCCATGGATGCCGACAATTGCTTGTTTTCCCAATCAAGGAGATAAGCATGCTTCATCGAATAAACACGCTGCCACTCAAGCAAAAAATCATGCTGTGCATGACCGCCTATGTCAGCGGCATCTTATTGGCCTGGGTCATTGACTGGTACTGAAGAGGTTTAACTCGCGACTGCAAAGTGCACAGTGAAATAATGATTCCTCGGGGTTTTCGATGATTGCCGTATATAAAGCGTTATCTGGAAGGCACGCAATCACTGTATGTCTGATTGCTGCAGCGGGCTGGGCTGCATGGTTCTGCGCCGCAGGTCTGGCGGAGTCAGTCGTTGCACGGAAGTTGAATAACGTTTATGCCGATCTGCGTGCGGCTCAAGTGGAGCCCAATGCGCAGATCGACAAGGTACTGGAAACCCTCGGCGATCTTGATCGCTCAGGTCAGGAATGCTCCGTCGAGCAGTATTCACAACTGGCCGACCTGGTCAAAGACCTGCGATTTGTTGATCAAGCGGCAATCCAGTTGCCCAATGGCAAGATCTGCTCCTCCTATGGACAAGAACTGCCGTCGATACTCGCCGGTAATGAGAAGCGCAGGTTCTCCGTTGGAAGGCGAACCTATTGGGTCGATTCCGGCCACGCCGTTTCTGCGGACACCGACTTTATCATCGTGTCGGAACAGTCGACCTACGTCTGGGCAAACAAGAAGATCCTGCTCGACAACTTGAAGTTTCCCGAGGATCTGCAACTGGACCTCATCGGCCCCGGTGGCGCAGTACCCATTGCCTCCACAGGCCTCAAGCCCCTGCAAATGCTGAAACCGTTCCACCTTGAAGAACTGGTTGCCTCGGCAGACAAGGTCCTCATCGCCTTTGCAGGCAACCGAAATGAACTGATCTCGGTCATTTCGCTTCCGTCGAGTTACCTGACAGGTCTTAAATTCAAATTATTCATTGGCCTTGCGTGCGTGTTCGCAGCACTGCTGTTGCTCGCAAGGTGTATCCAACGGCATTACACCTCTACTGCCGTACGACTTCGCAAAGCCCTGAAAGCCAACACGCTGAGCGTTCACTATCAGCCGATCGTCAATTTGACGACAGGCTATCTGGTTGGCGCCGAATCACTTTCCCACTGGAGCGACAACGGCAGCCCTGTGCCGGCGGACGTGTTCATTGCGGTGGCGGAGAAGTCTGACCTGATCCGCACACTGACGCGTTCGGTGATTCGACAAGTAGCGGAGGATTACAGCACTTACCTTTGGGCGTGCAAGGACTTCTACATTACGGTCAATCTGTCTGCCCAGGATATTCAGGACCCGGACTTTCCAGACTATGTGGCCAGCGTGCTGGCGACCTACAACATGCCTGTGTCAGCCATGGCCTTTGAAATCACCGAAAGAACCATGCTCGACCA
Organism: Pseudomonas sp. FW305-70; assembly: GCF_058783925.1. Taxonomy (NCBI): domain Bacteria; kingdom Pseudomonadati; phylum Pseudomonadota; class Gammaproteobacteria; order Pseudomonadales; family Pseudomonadaceae; genus Pseudomonas; species Pseudomonas sp. FW305-70. The sequence goes on along the minus strand of NZ_JBYSYZ010000030.1, from coordinate 20,236 downwards.
GAAGCCTGCCGCCATGCAATTGCGACGGCTTCGTGCGTGCGGTCATCGCATCGCCGTGGACGACTTCGGTATCGGCTATTCCAACCTCTCGCTCCTCGATTCAGTGCCTTTCGACATTCTGAAAATAGATCGCTCGTTCATCGCCGCCGACAGGATCGCGGCCGAGGATGCGCTGTGGCGACACATTGCCCAGTTGGCCAGGTCGCTAAGACTCAAGGTCGTGGCCGAAGGTGTCGAGACTGCGGAGCAACTGCCGCATCTGGTTTCGGAGGGTGTCCTGTTGGCACAAGGCTGGTTGTTCTCCAACGCGCTGTCTGTCCAGGCGTTGGCAAGACGCTACTTTCAATGCCCGGCAAACAGCCCGCCTTACGACCCGAAAATATCAATCAATGACTTCTATTAACTCCTCATGGCCCCTCAAATGCTCGCCGAACCCTAACACCTGACAAACCTGTACAAGGACTCCACTACACATGCTACTTCGAAACCTTGGCTTCGCTTCACTGCTATCGCTGCTGTCTTTCCAGGCGCTCGCTGATGACAAAGGTTTGTATCTTGGAGCTGGCGTAAGCAGCATCCAGACCGAAGAATCCCGGCTGGACGACGAGGACACCAGCTACAAAGTTTATGCCGGCTATCGCGTCAACAGCTACCTGGCCTTCGAAGGTGCCTACGTCGATCTCGGTCAATTCAAGGACAAGAACATCGATTTCGACGGCAAGTCGGCTCAGGCTGCCGCCCACGTCGGCTTTCCGCTGGGTGATCGGGTGCGGTTGTTCGGCAGTGTCGGTGCCCACGCCTGGGACGCCGACGGCAATGCCACCGACGACGATACCGGGGTTGACCTGACCTACGGTCTCGGCGTGGAGTTTGACGTCTTTCGCAACATCGGCCTGCGTGCCGAATACGAAGTGCTGGAGGTCGGAGAGATCGACCTGAATCAGACGACTGCATCCGCCTATATGCTTTTTTAACACCGCTGCAACTGAGCGACCGCCCTCGGTCGCTCATCGCACTTGCCGCAATGCGCGTCCTCGCCCTGTCAGTCCCCTGCCATTACTTCAACGTATCCTTCGACTCTTGCGCCGGTGCCATGTACCACTTGTCCCTGGGCACCCATTTCTCCTGTTGCGGATCACCCAGATAGTGCGGCGACATGATCTGTACGCCGTACTCGTTGAACACATCCTGGATGTTGGCGTGCAGCATGCTCAGCAGCACCGCTCGCGGCCGTGGCTGGCTAGGGATGGCCTGGGCCACCAATCGGTACTCGGGGTAGAAATCCGACAACGCCGTCTGGAACACCTGCGGCGGTGGGGTTTCGAGGACGCCGGGCGTGCGTCTGGCGGCTTCCAGCAACATCCCTTCGACCTGTCGCCAGGGGGTGTCATAGCCAATGGTGACCACGGTGTCGACCACATAACCGGGGCCTTGTACCACCCGTGAGTAGTTCTTGGTGACCGTGCCTGTGATCATCGAGTTGGGCAGGGTCAGCACTTCGCCCAGGCCGGTACGAATGCTGGTGGTGAACATGCCCAGTTCAGTGACCGTCCCTTCGTGCTCGCCAATGCGTACGAATTCACCGGGGCGCAGGGTCCGGGTGTACGTCAGGATCAACCCGGCCGCCGCTTGCCCAACGACGCTGGAAGCACCCAGCGAGATCATCAGGCCGACCAGCACCGACAGGCCTTTGAACGCATCGGTACCGGCACCCGGCAAGTAGGGATAAGCCATGGCCAGGGCAAACAGCCAGATCGCCAGCGACGTCAGGCGCTGGGTGGGCTTCAGGGTTTCGTGGTTCAGCCAGTTGAAGGCGCCGGGCGTCGCCATGCGCCGCAGTATCCGGCGAGAGAAGGCTGTGGCGCCTCGTGCAATGAAGAAGATCGCCAGCGCTACGCCGAGTCCGGGGATGGCCCCGAGAATCCCTTGCAGCAAATAGTCGGCGACTTCCAGCAGATAGTTGTTAAGGCTTTCACCCCAGGGCCGGGTATAGGGAAAACGCGACAGGACAAACCCCAGCCATTCGTAGGTGAGCAGCAGCACGATGACCCAGCGCAGCACTTCCAGCACGCGGCTGACCAAGGGATAGAGGAAGTTGGCGTCGATCAGCGGCACCCGCCCGACCTTCAGGGCCTGGGTGTGCCGATGCATCAGGTCGGGCAGTTTTTTCAGCAATTTGCGCCGTAGAAAAACCATGGCCAGGAGCAGGCCGAGATAGACTCCGGTGGCGAGCAGCGCGGCGCCCACCGAGCGGAGTATCAAGTGCAGGCTGCGAGCTTCCTGGGTTTCGGCCACCACCTGACGCAGTTTTTCAGCCGCAGCTTCCGCGGCTTGCTGCACCGAGTCGAATTCGGTGGCGTCGAAATCCTTGGACGTAACGATGAAAGCGCGGCGAGAACCGAGCAGCACCATGTAGCTTGTCATGATCGGGTCGAGGGTAACCTTCAGGTCGTCGGCCTCGTCCAGCGCCTCACCGATCACCGCTTTCGCCCGTTTGACCCGCGAGGCCGGGGCTTCACCGAGGAGGGTCGCGCGAAACACCATGACACTGCGGTTGGCCACTTTCAGTTCAGCAGGCGCATCTGCCGCCTTTGGTGAATCCTCGGCCCACAGCTGCAACGACCAGAACAACCCGAAAACAGTGAACAATACAACGAGCAGCCTGCTCCGCATCTGTCAGATCCCTACTTCACAAATTTCTGTTCGAGTGTACAGACCGCAGCGTAGTCCACCGATGAACGGTTGTCAGATGGGTGCTTCTGTAGGAGCGAGCTTGCTCGCGATAAACCGGAAAACACCGCGGGGCACCTGCCAGCCAGCGTTATCGTTGACGACCATCGCGAGCGAGCTCGCTCCTACAGGGTTTGTGTTTTCGCCGGCGGCCATTGCCCTCTGTAGGAGCGAGCTTGCTCGCGATAAACCGGAGAACACCGCGGGGCACCTGCCAGCCAGCGTTATCGTTGGCGACCATCGCGAGCGAGCTCGCTCCTACAGGGTTTGTATTTTCGCCGGCGACCAATGCCCTCTGTAGGAGCGAGCCTGCTTGCGAAAAACCAGAGAACACCGCGGGGCACCGTTCAGTACCTGATTCAAGGATTGACCTGATAACCCTTGCCCTGCAAACAGCTGGTGTAAGCCGACGTGGTGTTCGCCTGCGTGGTTTTCGATTGCTCCCGGCGTTCCTGGCGCTGACGTGACGCACCGACCACGGCACCGGCTGCCGCCGTCTCCTTGGCGCGGTTCTGGCGATAGTCCTGTTTGGTGTCGTCGTCGACACGATCATAGACCTCGTCACGTTGATTGCCGCGCACCTGGGCCCCAGCGGCGCCGGCGGCGGCCCCCACAGCGGCACCCTTGATCCGCCCGCCAGAAGGCGTGGAAGCCGTCGAGGTGCTTTGGCTGGCGGCGATGCTGTTGCATTCGTTGATGTCGGCCTGGGTTTGTTGTGAACTTTGCCCTTTCATCGGCACCACCGATTGCGCCCATCCCGGGGCGCTCAAAACCGACAAGGCGAGACATAGGCTGATGGGTGACAATTTTTTCATGATGACCTCCGGATGAACCTGGCTCACCCCCAACAGGAGTTTAGATCAGCCCCCATCAGCCACCCGATTGCTGACCGGCGGTGGGCTCGATCTCCATGACCAGTTGGTCTTCGACCCAACGTACCGGCACGGCCTCCAGTTGCGCGCCTTTACACGGGCCGTCGATGCAGTGCCCGTCGTCGTAACGAAACATCGCGCTGTGATGGGCGCACATCAGGACCTTGCCGCGCCAGGTGCAGAACTGCTGCGGATTGAAGTCCAGCGGCACCGAGAAATGCGGGCAGCGGTTGATGTACACCCACACCTGCTCGCCCTGACGCACCGCCACCAGCCCGGCGGGATGCAGTTGCTGGTGCTGTGGCAATCCCAACGCCCCGCCGTCGGCGATGTCGTCCAGTCGGCACAAGGAAATGCGGGTCATGGAAAACCGCGCAGTTCCGGATTGCCCAGGCTCCAGTGCCAGGGGCGAATCTGCAGGCTGGCGAACAGACCCGCCTGGACATAGGGATCGTCGCGCATGAACGCTTCCACCTCCGGGAGGCTGCCCGCCTCGATGACCAGCAACGTCCCCGTCATCGCCGCGCTGGCATCATCAAGGATCGGGCCGCCAAGGCGCACGACCACCCGATGATCCCCGGTCGCACGCAAATGCGCCTGGTGACTGGGCCGCAGACGCTGGCGCAGCGCCTGGCAGTCCGAATGATCAGTGGCAAACACCGCAAAGAACTGACCCATGATTCACGCAGATTCCATGACAAATTCATAACACGCACGCTTGAACGGCACGTCCATACCCAGCCTGGCGGACACATCGTCGTGGCAGGTCAAGTCTTCGTAAATCACCTGCAACGACTGTTTCACCCCAAACACTGCATCGGATTGCAGATACGGATCATCGTGGTTGAACAGATGCGTGACCAGTTTGCGATAGCCCGGCACTTCAATCATGAAATGCAGGTGAGCTGGCCGCCACGCATGGCGGTTGGCCGCATCGAGCATGCGCCCTACCGGACCATCGGTCGGTATCGGATAAGCCACCGGGACAATGGTGCGAATCGCAAAGCAGCCATCCGCGTCGGTACGATAACGCCCGCGCAAGTTGCCGAACGGCTGTTCGGTGTCCTGTCCGGAATACATACCGTTGTCGGCGGTCTGCCACACGTCCAGCACCGCACCGGCCAAGGCATTGCCGTTTATGTCGACCACGCGCCCGCGCACCAACGCCGTTTCGCCCGAAGTAAAGGCCATGTTTTCGCCGAACTCGCGATCCGGCATGCCATCGATGTAGAACGGCCCGAACACCGTGGTCTCGGTGGCCGTTGCGCTGTGGCGGTGGTTGATCGCGTCGACCAGCATCGAAACGCCCAGGGTGTCCGACAGCAGAATGAATTCCTGGCGCACCTGACCATCGCATGTGTGCCCGGTATCGGTCAGAAAGCCAATGCCTTCGAACCACTCCTGTTCGGTCAATTCGACCTCGCTGACAAACCCATGCAGGTGGCGCACCAGGCTTTGCATGATCTGTTTGTAACGTGCATTCGGCGCGTCGTTGAAGCTGTTCACTGCCTGTCGGGAGATCAGTGATTCCATGGTTTTGTCTTGATCGGTCATTGTTGTTATTCCGACGAGGATAAGGGTGACTGGCTGATCAGGCTGGGGCCTGACCTGTCAGACCACGGTTGAGCAGCGCCTCAATCGGGCCTTGTTCAAACGGCCGCGGGTTGTAGTAAGGGCTGGCGCAGGCGATCTGCGCGGCTTCGGCCGGGCCGTTGGCCGGGAAGCCAATGTCCGCCAGCGCCAGTGGAATACCCAGTTTCTGGTTCAGTGCGTACAACAAGGCACCGACCTCGCTCGCCTCACTCCCACCCAACGCACGTGCAGCCCGTTGCAAAGGCCCCGCCGCTGCTTCGCGGTTGTAATGCGCGGCGTGGGGCAAGACGATAGCGTGCGCCTGGGCATGGGGTAAATTGAACGTGCCACCCAAGGTGTGACAGAGTTTGTGGTGCAAGGCCATGCCGACCGAACCCAGGCAAATGCCTGCCAGCCACGCGCCGTACAGCGCCTGGCTGCGCGCCTCGGGGTCATCGGGATGCTTGACCACACCCGGCAAGGCCTGCGCCAGCGAGCGAATCGACTCTTCAGCCATGAAGCCGATGATCGGGTTGGCGTCCTGGGCGTACAGCGCCTCGACCGCGTGGGCCATGGCGTTCATGCCCGAACAGGCCGAAATGGGCGCTGGCAGGGTCAGGGTCAATTGCGGATCGTAGATCACGGTCCTGGGCAAAACCCGCAGATCCCGTCCGGTTTTTTTCAGGCGATTTTCGGTCAGCCCGTAGATCGGCGTCATCTCGGAACCGGCGTAGGTGGTCGGCACTGCCACTATGGGCAGGCCGGAATCCATCGCGATCGCCTTGCCCAGGCCGATGGTCGAGCCACCGCCAATGGCCACGCAACAATCGGCATCCAGCCGCGCCGCCTCAAGGCGCGCCGCTTGCGCCACTTCCAGCGGAACGTGCATCACGGCCTTTGGATAGACACCGGCGGCACGATCACCGAGCAACACCGCGACCTGTTCGCCGAGTCCCTGCTGTTCCGGTGTGGTCAGGATCAACGCACGCCGCGCACCCAGCCGTTCGATTTCCTCGGCCAGCGCCGAGAGCTTGCCCCAGCCGAACACCACACGGGTCGGCAGGCTTTGATAGACAAAGGGATTCATGGCTGGCCTCAACGCTTGTAGTACGGTGGGATGTTGGCGTCGACATTGACCCAGACCGAACGGGCTTCGGTGTAGTCGTGGATCGCTTCGAAGCCCATTTCCCGGCCATAACCGGACTGACCGACACCGCCAAACGGACTGCCCGGGTTGACCCGTTTGTAGCAGTTGATCCAGCACATGCCGGCGTGAATCGCGTCGGCCATCTTGTGCGCGCGGCTCAAATTCTGCGTCCACAGGCCGCTGCCCAACCCGTATTCGGAGCCATTGGCGATGGCCAGGGCTTCTTCGTCAGTGCTGAAACGCACCACGGTCACAAACGGGCCGAAGACTTCCTCCTGGCAAACGCGATCACCGGGCTTGGCCTCGACCACCGTCGGCTCGATGTAAAACCCATTGGCCAACGCCTGGTCATCCGGTGCCTTGCCGCCGGCCAGGACCTTGCCACCCTGCTCGATGGCAATATCGATGTACGCCATCACCCGGTCGCGGTGCAGCGCCGACGTCAGCGGGCCCATTTCGGTGTCCGGGTCCAGCGGATCGCCCAGGCGAATGGACTTGGCCAACGCAATGAAACGCTCAAGGAATTGATCAGCGATGTCTTTGTGCAGAATCAGCCGCGAACCGGCGATGCAGGCCTGGCCCTGGTTGTGAAAGATCGCCCAGGCTGCGCCGTTGACCGCCGCGTCCAGGTTGGCGTCTTCGAACACGATATTCGCGCCCTTGCCGCCCAGTTCCAGCTGGATGCGCTTGAGGTTGCTTTTGGAGGCTTCGACGATCCGCCGCCCGGTGGCGGTCGAACCGGTAAAGGCAATCTTGCCCACATCGAGGTGTTCGGCCAGCGCTTGCCCGGCGGTATGGCCGAAGCCCGGCACCACGTTGACCACGCCTTTGGGGAAACCGACTTCCGTCATCAGCTCGACAATGCGCAAGGTCGACAACGGCGTGATTTCCGAAGGCTTGATCACGATGGTGTTGCCCGCCGCCAGCGCCGGGCCCATTTTCCAGCTGGTGAACATCAGCGGGAAGTTCCACGGCACGATCTGCCCCACCACGCCAATCGGTTTGCGCTGCACGTAGTTGAGAAACCCGGCTTCGACCGGAATCACCGAACCTTCGATCTTGTCGGCCATGCCGCCGAAATAACGGAAGCACGCCGCCGTGCGCGGCACGTCGAGGCCACGGGAATCGCGGATCGGGTGACCGGTATTGAGGGATTCGAGCTGCGCCAGTTCTTCACCGCACGCTTCGATCCGGTCCGCCAGTTTGAGCAACAGGCGTCCGCGTTCGGCGGCGCCCAGCGCCGACCAGGCCGGGAAGGCGCGCTTGGCGGCGGCCACGGCGAGGTCGATGTCAGCGGCATCGGCAGCCGCGATGCGGGTGATCAACGAGCCGTCATGGGGTGATACCACGTCGATGGTGCCGCCGCCGACGGCATCCACGAAGCGGCCATCGATATAGAGCTGATTTTGCATAATGGTTTCCTCGCACCGCGCGGCTGGCGCAGTGTTTGACGAAGTGATTGCTGAACGCTTTGCCCGGCGCAGGGCCGGGCCGGACACGAGGTCCTAGATCTCGATCGGATACGGCTTGAGCTCACCGCTTTCGTAGCGTTGCGGCAGGTTTGGCGTGGCGTTTTCCCAGACCATCAGCATCGAGCGTTTGGTCGAGTAGCCCTGGTGACGGATGTCCGCGGGCATGGCGCAGATGTCGCCGGCACGCATGGTGATGCGCGCACGGGGATTGCCGTCGTCCTTGTCGCCGACGTCCCAGATGATTTCGTCGGACATCTGCAAGAACCACTCGATGCGGTCGTTGCCGTGGAACACCGGCAGGATGAACTCCTCGGTGGTCGGGCAGAACAGGCTGGCCTTGCACACCGAGGTCACCGACGGGTTCCAGGTCACGTCGGAGCGCGACAGGTACTTGAACAGGTTGAAGGCATGCAGTTCGCCTTCGAAGCCTTCGGCGGCATGGACCTGCGGTTCGTCCTGCGGCACATCGATGAACTGGCGGTTGACCGGCAGGTCGTCACGTAGCGGCGAGTCATCCTTAAGGCCCGGCATGCGTTTGGTGGCGATGCGCGAGCGCTCGATGGCTTCGATGTTGTTGCCGTTCTTGCGCCCGAATGCGCTGCCGGTTTCTTCCGGGGCGGCAAAGGGGTCGAAGGTGGCGTTGGTCCAGTCGCGCAGGATGGCCTTGAAGGTGGCCATGATCAGCGGCGTTTCGAAGTTTTCGGTGTAATTGACCCCGGCCGCTTTGAGCGTGCCGTTGAAGGTGCCGGCGTACAGGTCGACCTTGCCGTAGTAGTTGCGGGTGCCGATGACGTGGTCAAAGTTGACCCAGCCATAGAAAAAGCCCCAGGCCACGTCGCGCATCATGGCGCGCAGGAAGGCGTCGACCGGAATCAGGTGCGAGCGGGTCTGGCCCTTGGCCGGCCAGGTGATGCGGGCGAAATACTCGTCGCGCGACAGTTCGAAGGCGCCGAGTTTGAATGAGCGGTAGCCGGTGACGGCATGGGGCGCGCTGGCCTGGACTTCATCGTCGGCAAGGTGGGCGGTGTCGGCAGCGGTTTCAAGCATGGCCATGGCGGAATTCCTCTTGTTGTTGTGGGTTGGACGGTCGGCGTGGCAGATCACTTGAAGCAGATGTCGGCCCATTTCTCGACCGACAACGGGCCTTTGATGGTCTGCTGCAGGATCACACCCGGGCGGCTGGCTTCGAAGCGATAAGCGGTGCCGACCGGCAACAGGCACTGATGGCCGCGCTTGAGCAACACATAACCCATCGGTTTGCCTGCAGGTACGTCACCGGCCAGATGCGTGCCCTCGCCGGCTTTCAACGGCGCATCGAGCTTGAGGAAGTCCACGCGAACCTCACCGTCCATGACGATGGCGAATTCGTCGTGTGCTGCGGTGTACCAGGGCGACTGGCCTTCGGCACGGATGGATTCAACGACGTAGCCGAGGTTGAAACCCACCACGACTTTTTCATAAGGGAGGGATTTATCCGCCACTTCGAAAATGTTGGAAAAGGCATAGTGGCTGGCCTGGCCGCTGATGATTTCAACCGACCCTTTGGTGTAGTTGTCCAGCGAGCCGAAGACCGTTTCGATTGCAGCGCTACTCATGGTTTTCACCGTTTTGTTGTTGTAGTAACAGTGAGCCAACAGTACGTCGCACCCGCTCTGCGAACAATTAGAGGACCGGCGACAACAGTGTTTGCGAAACGCAAACACTGGCGTCATTGCTCAATCGCAATCCTTGTGGGAGCGGGCTTGCTCGCGAAGGCGGAGTGTCAGTCAACACAAATGTCGTCTGATACACCGCCTTCGCGAGCAAGCCCGCTCCCACAGGGTTCGTGTATGGGCTCAGCGGACCCAGCCACGTTCCAGCAAGGGCTTGTCCCAGCATGGTTCATCGCCGAAGTTGTCCACCAGAAAGTCGATCAACGTACGCACTTTCAAGGCCCGACGCTGGGTGGCGGGATACACCGCCGAAAAATTGAACGAGGACAGTGCGTAATCCGGCAATACCGGAATCAGCCGGCCGCTGAGCAAGTCATCGCTGGCCACGAGGGTCGGCAGGCAGACAATGCACACACCGGTCTGTGCGTAATCGCGCAGCAAATGCACCGAGTTGGAGCGCACCTGGCCCGGCAGACTCAGCTCCACTTGCTCGTCGTCACGGGTGAAGATCCAGCGGTTGCGCGACGGATAGCCTTCGTACAGGGCGATCTTGTGTTGCAACAATTCCTGTGGATGGGTGGGCACACCGAACTCGCCGGCGTAATCGGGCGACATGCAGAACAATCGACGCACGCTGAACAGCTTGCGCTCGATCAGGGTTTCGGCCATGGGGGGGAACATCTGGAACGCCACGTCGAAGCCTTCTTCGATGGGGTCCACCACCCGGTCGTTGACGATCACGTCCACTTCGATGTCCGGGTACAAGCGCGTGAACTCGGCCAGCATGCGGCCGAAGTGACCGATGGCAAAACCCGGCAGCATCTGCACCCGTAGCTTGCCAGTGGGCTTGGCCCGCAGTTCGCGCATGTGTTCGGTCAGCGAGTTGAAGCCCGCGACCATGTCCGCGCATTCCTTGTAGTAGGTCTCGCCCACTTCGGAGAGCCGTACATGGCGGGTGCTGCGATGGAACAGCGGCGCATTGATGAATTGCTCCAGCTGTTGGATGCGGTGGGTGATCACCGAACGGGTCACGCCCAGTTGCTGGGCCGCCTTGGCGAAGTTGCCGGTTTCGGCAACCCGCACGAAGGCTTCGACACTGAGTAAACGATCCATGGGGCAGGTTCTCTGGATGTTTTTGTTCTTGTATGAACAGCGAGGTTAGCCGGTCGCTCCACTTCCAGGGCGAAAACCTGCCTGTAGGAGCGAGCCTGCTCGCGATGGACTTGAGAACTCCGCGGGGTGTCAGGTACCCAGCGTTATCGTTAACGTCCATCGCGAGCGGGCTCGCTCCTACAGGTCATGGCCGGGCGGACAATCGTCGCTGCATCGGGAACACCTGCCAGCCCAGGCGTTCGCTGATCAGTCCCCACACCCCTTGCGGAGCCTTGAGCATCATCACTACCGCAACCACGCCGAGGATAATCATGTACACCGCACCGTACTGCGCCAGGCAGCCGCGCAACACGAAGTAAATCAGCGTGCCAATCAACGGTCCTTCGAGGGTACCGATGCCGCCGATGATCACGATAAAGATCACCACCGCCGTCCAGTCCTGCAGGTTGAACGCCGCATCCGGAGAAATGCGCAGCTTTTGCAGGAAGATCAGCGCCCCAACCACGCCCGTACAACCGGCGGCCAGTACGTAGACCATCAACTTGGTGCGGAACGTATCCACACCGAGGCTGCCGGATGCCGGCTCGGAATCACGAATCGATGCCAGGGCCAGTCCCTGACGCGAGCGCAGGAGAAAATACACGACGGCCACGGCGGCAATGGCGATGGCCAGCGCGGTGAAGTAGATCAGCGTTTCGCGTCCGTCCCGGTCATTGCCGATCTGCCGCACAATCGCTGCCGGCAGGCTTTGCCCCGATCCGCCCCCCAGGCTGCTCATCTGCGCCAGGCCCAAACGGAAGACCTCCGCCACCACCCAGGTGCCGATGGCGAAGTAGGCGCCACGCAGACGAAACACGATCAGCGCCGTGGGAATCGCCAGCAACGCCACCAACACGCCTGAAAGCAGCACCGCGACCAAGGGCGGTACACCGAACTGGCTCGCCAGCATAAACAGCAGATAGCCGCCCAGACCGACGAAGGCCTGCTGCCCTACCGAAACCATGCCGGCGTAGCCCGCCAGCAGGTTCCACATTTGCGCCAACGCCAGGTAATAGGCGAACTCCACCACCAGGCGCAGGCTCGCCCGATCGGCCCACAAGGGTGCACTGAGCAAGATCAATATGCACAGGCCCAGCAACGACAGGCCGATGGTGCTGCTGGTGGTCGTGCGTTGTACACGATAAACCGGCACGGGATTGTTCAAGGCATTCATCAGTCGACACTCCGGGGAAACAGGCCACGCGGGCGCACGACCAGGATCAGCAGAAACACAAGGTGACCGGCGAGGATTTGCCAGCCGGGATCGATTTTTGCCCCCAGGGTTTGCGCAACGCCGAGAATCACCCCTCCGGCCAGCGTGCCCCACAGGCTGCCCAGGCCGCCGATGATCACCGCTTCGAAGCCGTACAACAGCCGCGCCGGCCCGACCGTAGGGTCAAAACTGGTGCGGATCGCCAGGAACACGCCGGCAATCGATACCACGGCCATCGCCAGCGCCATGGCCAGGCCGAAAATGTGCGCGTTGTTGACGCCCATCAGCCGTGCGGTGTGCTGGTCATCAGAGGTGGCACGAAACGCCCGGCCCAGCGAGGTTTTGTAGAACAGCAATTGCAGGCCGCCAATGATCAGCAGCGCACTGCAGAACACGATCAGCGGCATCACGCCGACGCTCAGGCTGCCCATGCCGACGCTGGCCACCTCCAGGTCGCCTTGAGCCAGTTTCTGGCTGTCGGCGCTGAAGAATTCCAGCAGCACGTTCTGCACGATGATCGACAGGCCGAACGTCACCAGCAACGGCGGCAGGATGTCCGTGCCCAGCGTGCGGTTGAGCAACAGCCGTTGCAGCAGATAGCCGAAACAAAACATCAGCGGCACCACGATCAGCAAGCTCGCCAACGGGCTGAACCCCAGGTGATTGACCACCAGCAGTGCCAGGTACGACGCCAGCACGATGAAGTCGCCATGGGCGATGTTGACCAGACGCATGATGCCGAACATCAGCGACAGCCCCACCGCGAACATCGCGTACAGACCGCCGAGCAACACGCCTTGAAGCAAAGTATTGAGCCATTCCATCACTAGATCCCGAAATACGCGGCTTTGATTTGTGCTTTGTCCGCATCCCCTGGCCGGCCGGTCAGGGACACCCGCCCTTCCTGGAAGCAATAGAAGCGGTCGCACACACTCAGTGCCTGATTGATGTCCTGCTCGACGAGAATCACCGTGGTGCCGTCGGCCTTGATCGAGGGCAATGCGGCGTAGATGTCCTTGATCGTCGTCGGCGCCAGGCCCAGGCTGATTTCGTCGCACAACAGCAAGTGCGGGTTGGCCATCAGGCCCCGGCCAATCGCGACCATTTGCTGCTGGCCGCCAGACAGTGCGGTACCCGGACGCTTGCGCAGTTTTTCCAGCACCGGGAACAGCTGATAGATGCGCTTGAGCGTCCACGGTCCCGGGCGTTTGCTGTAGGCGCCGATCAGCAGGTTTTCTTCAACGCTCAGGGACGCAAACAGCTTTCGGCCCTCCGGCACCAACGCGATGCCGCGCTCCAGCACCTGATTGGCCGCCATGTCGCCAATGGTCTGCCCCTTGAAAGTAATGGCGCTCGGCTGGTTCTTGATCAACCCGGCCAAGGAGCGCAGGAACGTCGACTTGCCCGCACCGTTGGAGCCGATGATCGCCACGGTTTCACCCGCCTCAAGGGTCAGGCTGATGTCGAATAGCGCTTGAAAGTCGCCGTAGCCAGCGCAGAGTTTTTCGATGGTCAGCATGCGTCAGCTCCCGATGCCCATGTAGATGTCCTGGACCCGAGGGTCGGCCATCACGCTGCGCGGTTCGCCTTCGGCCAATTTGGCGCCGAAGTTGATCACCGTCAGGCGACTGACCACCGCCAGCAAGGCGTGCACGATGTGCTCGATCCAGATGATGGCGACACCCGACTTGTGGATGCCCTGAATGGTTTCCACCAGTGCCAGGCATTCCGGTTCGGTCAGGCCTCCGGCAATTTCGTCGAGCAACAACAGGCGCGGCCGGGTCGACAAGGCCCGGGCCATTTCCAGGCGCTTGCGGTCGAGCAAGGTCAGTGAGCCGGCCAGCACGTTGGCCTTGCGCATCAGACCAGTGAGTTCCAGCGTCTGCGCACACCACTGGCTGGCTTCGTTGTCACGCAGCCGTGCACCGAAGGTTGCGCCCACCAACAGGTTCTCGAACACGGTCATTTTCACGAACGGATGCGGAATCTGGTGGGAACGGCCGATGCCCTGCTGACAGCGCTTGAACACAGGTTCGCGGGTGACGTTGCGGCCTTCGAAATGGATCTGTCCCTTGTCGGCCGCCACGCCACCGGCGATAAGGTTGAACAGCGTGCTTTTACCCGCGCCATTGGGACCGATGATGCCCAGTGCTTCACCCGGTTGCAGGGTCAGGTCGATGGCATCCGTGACCTTCACCGAGCCGTAGCTTTTGTGCACATCGGTCATTTGCAGAAGTGGTTGTTGCATGGTGCACCCGTGTCCTGTTGCGCGATCAATACGTAATGGCCTGCATCTCGCCACCCAGCGGAATCGCCGGGGCGGTGGCATTGCTGGTCACGATCAGGTCGTATTTATTGTCCTTGCCCAGTCGCCACTGGCCGCTGACCAGCGGGGTCTTGGCGACGTTCTTCACCGGTCCGCCATTCCAGTTGATCGGGCCGACCACGGTGTTGAGGTGGGTCTTGAGCAAGGCATCGCGGACCGCTTGGGCGTTGCCGATTTCTTCAGTGCGCTTGAGGATGTCCACTGCCAGTTCGAACAGGGCATGCACGAAGCCCAACGGTTGCGTCCACTGCTTGCCGGTGGCCTGGGTGAAACCCTGGGCCAATTGGCCGGCACTGGCGCCGGTCAATGACGAGCTGAACGGGTGAGTCGGGCTCCACCAGATTTCGGTCGACAGGTTGTTGCCGGCCTTGCCCAATGCCTCGACTGCCGTCGGAAACAGCAATGCCTTGCCCACCGACACGGCTTTCGGATTGAAGCCCTGCTGCCGGGCCTGGGTCCAGAACGTGCTCAGGTCCGGCGGGATGACCACACCGGTAACGATCTCGACATCTGCCTTTTTGAACGCGGCAATCTGCGCGGAAAAATCATCGGTGAGACTCTGAAAGCGGCCAGGGTCGACCAATTGAAAGCCCTTTTGCGCCAGTACCGGTGGGAACCCGAGCTTCTGGTCGCCCCAGGCATTGCCGTCGCCATCGTTGGGGAACAGGCCACCGACCACTTTGTTGGACGGCATCGCCCCCCACATGGCGCTGTAAGTACCGATCACATCTTCCAGGCCCCAGAAAAAGTGGTACGTCCACTCAAAGCCCTGCTCCGGCTTGCCGCCCCGGGTAAAGAACCACGGTTGCCACGGAGCCACCGTGGAGATGCACGGAATCTCGTTGATTTCGCACTGGTCGGACACCGGGTTGGTGGTCTCCGGGGTCGACGACACCAGCATCAGGTCGACTTGATCCGACAGGATCAGCTCGCTCGCCACTTCCGCCGCGCGGTTGGGGTTGGACTGGCTGTCCTTGACGATGACCTCCAGGCGATAGGCCTTGCCTGCGACATTGATCGAGTTCTTCAGCACTTGCTTGAGCGACTCGATGATGTAGTTGTCGGCTGCCGCAAACGGCGCCAACGGCCCGGTCTGCGGGCTGACATAGCCGAGCTTGATCACCCGCTCACCGCCGATGGCAAAGGTGAACGGCATGCTTGCCAGTGCCACGCCACCGGCGGCAATACCGGTACCGCGCAGAAAGTCACGGCGGGAGAAGTCGCGGTCTAACAGGTTTTTATCGTTGTTGTCTGTCATGTAAGTACTCCAAAAGCCTGGACGAACAGGGTCGCCACGTGTGGCCGGGCCATCACGCAGGGTCAGGGGTAAAGCAGGGAAATCCGTTTAGAAGAAGAAACTGACGTCGAACGACGCGACCACTTGCGAATCCTTTTCGCCGTCGGCATAGGCATCGCGGCCGGGGCCTGAATGGATGTCGTAGCGCAGTTCCGGGCGCAGGCGCACGTTGGGTGTCGGCGTCCAGGCCAGGTTGGTGGTGACGCCGTAGAAGCTGCCCCAGGTCGGATCGGGAATGCCGGTGTTCGGGTCGATGTTGGCCATCATCACGTGGACCGGGGCGTCGGTGTAGAACCACTCGGCCCGACTGTTCCACATCAGGTTTTCGCTGAGTTTGTGATACCAGTTCACGTCCGTGCCATACCAGGTCGCGTCGTTCTTGTTGGCGAACCCGGCGAAGGCGCCCTGCTCCTGCTTGCCGTAGTTCAACTCCAGCGCCACGCGGTTGTTCGGGTCGAGCACTTGCGACAGGGTCAGGTAGGACGCCAGGCGCTTGTAGTCGTCATCCTTGGTGCCCGCCGGCAGCGGCGAGCCACAACTGCATTCGGCGAAACTGTCGCCAGCGCCATTGCCGTAGATGTTTTCCCAGTCGATCCAGGTGCCGAAGTCCGCCGAGCGCCAGCGTACGTTGGCGATCACGTCTGGCGAGTGATTGGGGTCCTGCAGGTTGTTCCAGCCCTGAACCACCCCCAGTTCGAAGCCGAGCATGCTTTCGCCCGGCTCCGAAGGCATTTTGAACGAGTACAGTGCACCGGCATGTTTGGCCGGGCCGTGCATGAAGGAGTATGTGTGGGTGTAGAAGTCAGTCGGTGCCGGAGATGGCAAGGCGAAACCGATTTCGTTTTCCAGCGGCGTGTGGAAAATCCCGACCATCAACTCCGAACCGCCAAGCACGGGGAAGTAGAAGTTGACGTAAGCCTGGGCGACGGTGAACGCCGGATCTTCAGGCTTGTTGTCGCGGTTGACGCTCAGGTCTTCGTCCCAGCCGTAGGTCTTGAAGAAGCGCGCATCCTTGCCGTACAGCGCCGTGACGTTGAACCCCCAATCGGCTTCTTGCGGCATCGCGCCGGGAAACGGTCCGACGCGGCCGATCACATTGCTCTTGGGTTTCTTCTCCACGGCCAGGGCGAACTGGTTGAGGTTCACACCTTCGTCGGTATTGAAGAAGCTCTGCTTGCTGACGTCATCCGTGCCGTTGTTGTTATAGATCACTCCGGCCTGAGCCCAGCCGTAGATCTTGATCCCGTGTTCACGCTCAAGGCTGTCGCCGAAGACATTGCGCACCAGCGAGCCCATGGGATCGTCTGCTGCCAGAGCCATAGAGGGAAACAAAACGTCGGCACCCAGAACGGGCGCGAACAGGGTTGCTGCGCAAACCCATGCACGAATACTCATACCTGCCTTCCTTATTTTTATTAGGCGCCAATCCCCCGAAGGGGCATGAGGCCGAAAGCAAGGTATGACGTCTTGATGAGCCCTGGCTTGAGCTCCACCCGATCGTTGGCGGATCGTGGTGTTCGGCGTAATGGAGGCTACAAGCCCGCCACTGCACCAACAATTCCATTCTCGGCGACTTCAGTGTTTGCGTATTCAGAACAATGGCGCGGGTATTCGAATGCACTGAAGTTCAAACTGTGGGAGCGGGCTTGCTCGCGAAGGCGGTGGGTCAACCGACATCAATGTTGACTGTGCCATCGTATTCGCGAGCAAGCCCGCTCCCACAGGGTTAGCGATGTTGATCAGGCATTGGTGGTCAGTGGATAAAGCTTGTCATCGAACTGCGACAGCTTCGGAAATACCAGCGGTTGGTCGTCGCTCAAGTGCTGCAAACGCTGGCCGTAATCAACCAGAAATTGCTGGCGCGCCTCTTCGCTGATGTACGGCACATGCCAGGCCACAAACGGCTCCAGCACATCGAAGCCGACGTAAGCCAGCGTGCCACGCAGGATCGGCCGCAGCATGTCCTCCAGCGGGCCGTGGATCGCGCCTTCGCCAAACATGTGTTCACGGCCACCCAGGGTCACGGTCACCAGCGCTTTCTTGCCGGCCAATCCACCCTGATCGTAGAAGCGCTTGCCGCCATAGCAGATGCCCGACACCAGCACCCGGTCGATCCAGCCCTTGAGCATGGCCGGGGTGGAAAACCAGAAGATCGGGAAGTTGAGGATCAGCAGGTCGGCCCACAGCAGTTTGTCCAGTTCGGCCTGGATGTCCGGCGCCAGCGACTGGCTCTTCACGCCCAGGCGTTGTTCCAGGGCGTAGACCAGGTACTCGGGGTTTTCCCGATTCGAGAAGTCGGCGTCGCTGGCCACCGGGTTCCAGTTCATTTTGTACAGGTCGCTGACCTGCACTTCGTGGTCCTGAGCCTGGAGGGTGGCGACGGCCTGGTCACGCAGGGCGGCGGTGAAGGATTGCGGCTCCGGGTGAGCGTGGACGATCAGTACTTTCATGGTGGTTCCTTAGACGTGTTCCAGCGTATCGGTTGAAGGTGTGCAAGCGCGTGTGGCCAGCAAGCGGTCTAGCCAGTCGGGGTCCATTTGCGGTTCGGAAGAAAACAGCAGCCCGGTGTAGTCCTGGTGCGGCGGGGTGAAGATCTGGCTGCGCGAGCCGTGGTCCACCACCCTGCCCCGTTGCATCACCAATACCTCATCGGCAATCGCCCGCACAGTAGCAACATCGTGGGTGATGAACAGGTAGGCGACACCCAGTTGCTGCTGGATGCGGTTGAGCAATTTCAGTACGCCTTCGGCGACCAGTTGGTCGAGGGCCGAGGTCACTTCGTCGCAGATGATCAGTTGCGGATCGGCCGCCAGGGCCCTGGCGATGCAGATGCGTTGTTTCTGCCCGCCCGACAGTTCCCGGGGTTGACGCTCCATGAAGGTCGCCGGGTCGAGTTCGATCATTTCCAGCAACTCGGCGACCCGTGCGCGCATGGCCTTGCCCTTGAGGCCCAGATAAAACGTCAATGGCCGACCGATGATATCGACGATGCGCTGACGCGGGTTCAGCGCCGTGTCGGGGATCTGGTAGATCATCTGGATGCGCCGCAGTTGTTCCTTGCTGCGCTGGCGAAAGTCCGCCGGCAAGGGTTCGCCGTCGTACAGCACCTGGCCGTAAGTCGGCTGCAGCAATCCGGTGATCAGCCGCGCCGTGGAGCTCTTGCCGCTACCGGATTCGCCGATCACCGCCAGGGTCTGGCCGCGATACAGCTTCAACGATACGTCGTGCAGCACCGGTTGCCGGCCATAACTGGCGCAGCTGTTGCGCAGCTCCAGCAGCGGTTGCTCCTGTTGCGGGCAAGCCTTGGGTTCGGTGCGGAAACTGCGCACCGCCCACAGCGACTTGGTGTAGTCCTCCTGCGGGTCACCGAGCATCTTGCGGGTCTCGGCCTCTTCCACCAGTTTGCCGTGGCGCAGCACCATGATGCGGTCGGCCATCTGCGCGACCACCGCCAGGTCGTGGCTGATGTAGATCGCCGCGCTGCCATAGGTCGCCACGGCGTCGCGAATGGCGGCGAGGACTTCGATCTGGGTGGTGACGTCCAGCGCCGTGGTCGGTTCGTCGAAGATGATCAGGTCCGGGTGACAAGCCATGGCCATCGCGGTCATGACCCGCTGCAACTGGCCGCCGGAGACCTGGTGCGGATAGCGCTGGCCGATGGTTTCGGGGTTGGGCAGGCGCAGCACCCGATACAGTTCCACTGCGTCACGCATGGCCTGTTCGCGGCTCATGCCGCCGTTTTTCACAGCCGTTTCGACGTGCTGGTCGATCAATCGATGGGCCGGGTTGAACGAAGCCGCCGCGCTCTGTGCCACATAGGCAATGCGCAGCCCCCGCAGTTTGCGCAGGGCTTCAGGCTTGGCCTTGAGCAGGTCGATGCCGTCAAAGTGCACCGAGCCGCCGGTGATCCGGCAACCGTCGCGGGTGTAGCCCATGGCCGACAGGCCGAGGGTCGACTTGCCCGCGCCGGACTCGCCGATCAGCCCCAGCACCTCGCCCCGTTGCAGGGTCAGGTCGATGCCCTTGATCAGAGGATGCCAGGCGTCTTCGTAATGGCCTTCGATGTGCAGGTCGCGGATTTCCAGCAAAGGTTTTGCAGTCTTCATGTTCAGCACTCCTTGAGGCCGCTGGATTTATGCAGCATCCAGTCGACGACGAAGTTGACGCTGACCGTGATCAAGGCCACGGCCAGGGCGGGCAGCAACGGACTGATGTCGCCGAAGGTGATGAGCACGGCGTTGTCGCGCACCATGCTGCCCCAGTCGGCGGTGGGCGGTTGAATGCCCAGGCCGAGGAACGACAGCGCACTGATGAACAGGAACACGAAGCAGAAGCGCAGGCCGAACTCGGCAATCAGTGGCGCTGCGGCGTTCGGCAGCACCTCGCGGGTCACCAGCCAGCACAGGCCCTCACCACGCAGGCGCGCGGCTTCGACGAAGTCCTGCACCACCACGTTCATGGCCACCGCGCGCGACAGCCGAAACACCCGGGTCGCATCCAGCAGCGCAATCACCAACACCAGCGACGTTGCGGTGGTGCCGACCACGCTGAGGATCAGCAAAGCGAAGATCAGTTGCGGAATGGCCATCAGGATGTCCACCACCCGCGACAAACCCTGATCGACCCAGCCGCCCTTGATCGCCGCGATCAAGCCGCAGGACCCACCGAGCAAAAACGCCAACACCGTGGTGAGGAAGGCAATGCCCAGGGTGTTGCGCGCGCCATAGACCAGGCGGCTGAACATGTCGCGCCCCAGGTTATCGGTGCCCAACAGGAACTGCCCGCCCCACGGCTCAAAGCCCC